>NZ_JBEORS010000013.1:0-181162 GCF_040302405.1 Streptomyces sp. NPDC126503 | reverse complement strand
CACCGGCATCCGGCGCGTCGACCGCGAGTCGATGACCGTGACGGTCGAGTCCGGCGGGCCCGGTCGGCGGCGGCCGGTCCGCGTCCGGTGCCCCGGCCGACGCGACGGCCCCGGCGGGCGGCACTGGTACGGGAAGGCCCGGCGCGCCGGGCGGCCGGCAGCACGGCACGTACGGCTCCGGCGGCCACGGCACCCCCTCGTACACCACCGGTTCGTACGGCCCGGGTGGTCCCGCCCCGGACCTGCGGGCCCGGATCGCGCGGTGGACCCTGGAGGAGGCCGAGCTGCTCGGGATCACCGGGCGCGGCGCCCTCTCCACCGCGGCCCGCGCCCTGCTGAACCTGCCGCTCGACGAGGCCTGGGACCCCACCGGCCACGCGGGCGAGGTCGAGCTGTCGGTGGCCGCCGAGCGGGCGGCGGAGCTCCTGGCGCCGCTGTTGCCGGAGCCCGTCGACCACGTCCTCCTCCAGGCCGACCTGACCGCCGTCGCGCCCGGCCCGCTGCTGCGCCCGCTCGCCGACGCGCTCGCCGTCCTGGCGGACGTGGAATCGAAGGGTGGCGCCACCGTGTACCGGTTCACGCCCGGTTCCGTGCGGCGTGCCCTGGACACCGGCCGGACCGCCTCCGACCTGCACGACTTCCTCACCGCGCACTCCCGCACGCCGGTTCCGCAGCCGCTCGCCTACCTGATCGACGACGTGGCGCGGAAGCACGGCCACCTGCGGGTCGGCGCCGCCTCCGCGTACGTGCGCTGCGACGACGACGCCCTCCTCGGCGAGATCCTCGCCGACCGGCGCTCCGCCTCCCTGCGGCTGCGCCGCCTCGCCCCGACCGTGCTGGCGGCGCAGACCGATCCGGCGGCGCTGCTCGACGGGCTGCGGGCCCTGGGGTACGCGCCGGCGGCCGAGTCCGCCGCGGGCGACGTCCTGATCACCCGCGCCGACGCGTACCGCACCCCGGCCCGTACGGCTCCGGTGCCCGTCCCGGACGGGCCGCCCGCCCCCGACGCGACCCTGCTCGGCGCGGCGGTCCGGGCGATCCGGGCCGGTGACCGGGCGGCCACCGCGGTACGGAAGGAACCGGCCGCCCCGGCCCCCGCGGCCGCCGGCGCGCTCCCGCGCACCTCCGCCGCCGAGACCCTGGCCACCGTCCAGGCCGCCGCGCTCACCGGCTCGGCCGTGTGGATCGGTTACGTCAACGCCGAGGGCGCGGCGAGCCAGCGGGTCATCGCCCCGGTGCGGGTGGAGGGCGGCTTCGTGACGGGGTACGACCACACGGCCGACGAGGTCCGCACGTACCCGCTGCACCGGATCACGGGTGTCGCGGAACTGGCGGACGACCAGGTGTAGGGCCGCGGGCGCGGGCGCGGCGCGCGGGACTCCGGGCCGCGGAATGCTCCGTTCCCACCGGCGATGTCCCGGTCCCGTCACAGCGGGATCACCGCGCCGCTCCAGCACCACCCCACCGCCGAACACCCCTTCACCAGCGGTTTTCCGAGCCGTAACGTGACGCACGCCTCCCGGGGAACGGGCGGCGCACACCACGTCCCGGGGGGGATCACTCACATGTTTGCCCGTGCCACCGCTCGCCGTCTCCGTCTCGCCGGCTGCACCGCCCTCGCCCTCGCCACCGGCATGATCACCGCGGGCCAGGCCGTCGCCGCCGAGCCGCCCGTCGCCTCCGGGAAGCCCGCCGCCGTCGTCCCCGCCGTACCCAACCCGGGCAGCGCCACCGCGGTCACCCTCGGCCCGGAGGCCGCCGCCCGGGCCGCCGGCCCCCGGCTCGACCTGAACGCGAACGGCACCGACGACCTCCTCCAGCGCGCCCCGGCGGGCGGCTGGACCGTCCGCTTCGACGACGGCACCGAGGCCCGGTTCACCTTCTCCGCCGGCGGCACCACCGCCGGCGGCGACTTCAAGGAGGTCGTCCCGGTCGGCGACCTCGACGGCAACGGCAAGCCCGAGCTGCTGACCGTCCGCACGCAGGGCGAAGTCGCGCTCTGGACGGCCGAGGGCACCGGGGCCACGGCCACCGGCTGGACCTCGGGCGGCTGGCACGTCTTCAGCACCGTCCTCGGCGCCGGCGACCTGACCGGTGACGGCCGCCTCGACCTGCTGGCCCGTACCCGCACGGGCTCCCTCTACGTCTACGCGGGCACCGCCACCGCCGGCACCACCAGCCCGTACAGCAGCCCGTACGCGATCTCCGGCCCGGCCGCCGACAACCTGCTGAACCGGGAACTGATCACCGGTTACGACCTGAACCGCGACGGTCTCGCCGACGTGGTCGCCCGCACCGGCGGACTCCTCACCTTCCACGCCGGAACCGGCAACCCCAACACCCTCTTCGCCGAGCCCGTCACCATCGGCACCGGCTGGCACCGGCTCGGCGAGATCCTGGCCCTGGGCGACGCCGACGGATCCGTCAGTCTGCTGGCCCGGGACAAGGCCGGCCCGAACGCCTGGACGTACCCGGGCCTGGGCGACGGCCGCCTCGGCGCCTCCACCCTCGTGACGAAGCCCTTCCACCAGGCCCTCGGCCTCGCCGGCGACAGCGCCCCCAACGGGACGTACGGCAAGAGCAGCCTGCTCGCCAAGACGGCGGACGGCACCCTGGTCTACTACCGCGTCAACGGCTCCCACACCGGTTTCGAGGCCCCGATCGGCTTCCACGCCCTCGGCAACCCGCTCCGGCCCTCCGACAGTGTGATCTGGGCGTCCTCCCTCACCGAGGGCGCCGACGGCACCGCCCTCAAGATCTCCGGCGGCCGGCTCCACGCGCTGCGTGCCACCGGCGACGTGGACCTCGGCGGCGGCTGGGACGCCTACGACACCGTGATCGGCGCCGGCGACCTGACCGCCGACGGCCGCGGCGACCTGCTGGCCCGCGACCGGGCCACCGGTGACCTGTGGCTGTACCCGGGACGCGGCACCGGCGAGGGCTTCCTCGGCCGGATCAAGGTCGGCACGAACTGGAACACCCTCGACACGCTCGCCGGTGCCGGTGACGTCACGGGCGACGGCACCGCCGACCTGATCGGCCGGGCCACCGACGGCCGCCTGTGGCTCTACCCCGGAACCGGCCAGTCGGCCGCCCCGTTCACCCGGCCCGTCCCGGTCGGCTCCGGCTGGCAGGGCATGACGGCCGTGGTCTCCCCCGGCGACGTGAACGGCGACGGCCTGGCCGACCTGACGGCCCGCGACGCCGCCGGCACCCTGTGGCTCTACCCGTCCACCGGCGCGGGCTACGACGCCCGCGTCACCCTCGGCGCGGGCTGGAACTCCTTCACCGCCCTCAGCTGACCAACCCCGCCCGCGTCACCCCACCACGGCCCCCGCTTGAGCGTCCCCCCGGACGCCCCGGCGGGGCCGTGCCGCGTCGGTCCGGCCGTGACAAGCGGCGCGCTTCCGGCACACTGGAGGATTGGCCGTCACGGGACGGCCCGCCAGGCCGGAAGGACCCGATCACAGGTGAATGGACCTCTCATCGTCCAGAGCGACAAGACACTGCTCCTGGAGGTCGACCACGAGCTCGCCGAGGCGTGCCGGCGGGCCATCGCGCCGTTCGCCGAGCTGGAGCGGGCGCCCGAGCACATCCACACGTACCGGGTGACGCCACTCGGGCTGTGGAACGCGCGGGCCGCCGGGCACGACGCCGAGCAGGTGGTGGACGCGCTGGTGGAGTTCTCGCGCTATCCGGTGCCGCACGCGCTGCTCGTGGACGTCGCGGAGACCATGGCCCGCTACGGGCGGCTCACGCTGTCCAAGCACCCGGTGCACGGGCTGGTGCTCACGACCACCGACCGGCCGGTCCTGGAGGAGATCCTCCGGTCGAAGAAGGTGCAGCCGCTGGTCGGGGAGCGGATCGACCCGGACACGGTGGTCGTGCACCCCTCGGAGCGGGGGCAGATCAAGCAGACGCTGCTGAAGCTGGGCTGGCCGGCGGAGGACCTCGCCGGGTACGTGGACGGGGAGGCGCACCGGATCGACCTGGCCGAGGACGGCTGGGCCCTGCGGCCGTACCAGCAGCAGGCCGTCGAGGGCTTCTGGCACGGCGGTTCGGGTGTCGTCGTGCTGCCCTGCGGCGCGGGCAAGACGCTCGTGGGGGCGGGCGCGATGGCGCAGGCGAAGGCGACGACGCTGATCCTCGTCACGAACACGGTGTCCGCGCGGCAGTGGAAGAGCGAGCTGGTGCGGCGGACCTCGCTGACGGAGGACGAGATCGGCGAGTACTCGGGGACGCGGAAGGAGATCCGGCCGGTCACCATCGCCACGTACCAGGTCCTCACGACCAAGCGGAAGGGCATCTATCCGCACCTGGAGCTGTTCGACTCCCGTGACTGGGGACTGATCGTCTACGACGAGGTGCACCTGCTGCCGGCGCCGGTGTTCAAGTTCACCGCCGACCTCCAGGCGCGGCGGCGGCTGGGTCTGACGGCGACGCTGGTCCGCGAGGACGGGCGCGAGTCGGACGTGTTCTCGCTGATCGGTCCGAAGCGGTTCGACGCGCCGTGGAAGGAGATCGAGGCGCAGGGATACATCGCGCCGGCCGACTGCGTCGAGGTGCGGGTGAACCTGACCGACGCGGAGCGGCTCGCGTACGCGACGGCCGAGGCCGAGGAGAAGTACCGGTTCTGCGCGACGACGGCGACGAAGCGCAAGGTGACGGAGGCTCTGGTGAGGAAGTTCGCCGGCCAGCAGATCCTCGTCATCGGGCAGTACATCGACCAGCTGGACGAGCTGGGCGCGCACCTGGACGCCCCGGTCATCAAGGGCGAGACGTCGAACGCGCAGCGGGAGAAGCTGTTCGACGCGTTCCGCAACGGGGAGATCAACGTGCTCGTCGTGTCCAAGGTGGCGAACTTCTCCATCGACCTGCCGGAGGCGACGGTCGCGATCCAGGTGTCGGGCACGTTCGGCTCGCGCCAGGAGGAGGCGCAGCGACTGGGCCGGGTGCTGCGGCCGAAGGCGGACGGTCACCAGGCGCACTTCTACTCGGTGGTGGCGCGGGACACGATCGACCAGGACTTCGCGGCGCACCGGCAGCGGTTCCTGGCGGAGCAGGGGTACGCGTACCGGATCGTGGACGCGGACGAGCTGCTGGGCGGGTAAGGCCTCAGGGCGGGGGCCGGCGGCTGGTCCGGTCGGGGCGCGGGTGGGGCGCGGGGGCGGGGAAATCGAGTGGCCCGGGCGGCGGGGCCGCAGCTACACTCGCCAGCTTCCCGCCTCCCGCCTCGTCCCGTGGAGCGCCGCCGTCCGGTCGGAAACCGGCGGCCACTTCGTCGTGTCCGTGTACGTACCGCCCGGAGGCTCCACCGTGTCCGCATCCGACCCGCTCTCCGACCCCCTCGCACGCGAGCGCGCCCACCTGGCGGCGTCCCGCGCCGCCCTGCGCGCGATGCGCGAGGACGTGGAGGCGCTCGACATCAAGGACGTCACGGCGAACTGGGTCAACTCGCTCGTCCTCGGCCGGCAGATCGAGGAGCGCATCAAGGCCCTCGCCGACCTCGCCGACACCCCGCTGTTCTTCGGCCGGCTCGACTATCTGCGCACCGCGCAGGAAGGCCAGCGCTTCTACATCGGGCGGCGGCACGTCCACGACGCCGACGGCGAGCCGATGGTGATCGACTGGCGTGCGCCGGTGTCGCAGCCGTTCTACCGCGCGTCGCGGAAGGACCCGCAGGACGTGGGGCTGCGGCGCCGCTTCGGCTACACGGGCGGCGAGCTCACCGCGTACGAGGATGAGCACCTCTCGGATCCGGGCGAGGAGGAGCGGACGAGCCGGTTGCTCCAGGCCGAGATCGAGCGGCCCCGTGTCGGCCCGATGCGGGACATCGTGGCGACGATCCAGCCCGAGCAGGACGAGATCGTCCGGTCCGGTCTGTCGGGGACGGTGTGCGTGCAGGGAGGGCCCGGGACCGGCAAGACGGCGGTGGGTCTGCACCGCGTCGCGTATCTGCTGTACGCGCACCGGGAGCGGCTGGCCCGCACGGGAACGCTGGTGATCGGGCCGAACCGGTCCTTCCTCCACTACATCGAGCAGGTGCTGCCCGCGCTCGGTGAGCTGGAGGTGCAGCAGGCGACGGTGGACGACCTGGTGGCGCACGTGGAGGTGCGGGGGACGGACGCGGCGGCGACGGCGGTCGTGAAGGGCGACGCCCGGATGGCGGAGGTGCTGCGGCGGGCGGTCCGCTCCCACGTGTCGATGCCGAAGGAGCCGCTGATGGTGGTGCGCGGGTCCCGGCGCTGGCGGGTGCCGGCCTACGAACTGGAGGAGATGGTCCGGGAGTTGCTGGACCGGGACATCCGGTACGGTGCGGCCCGCGAAGCGCTTCCGCAGCGCATCGCGCACGCCGTCCTCGTCCGGATGGAGGAGGCGGGCGAGGCGCCCGACGACCGGGTGCAGAACGCGGTCGCGCGGAACACGGCGGTGAAGGCGGTGGTCAACGCCTGCTGGCCGGCGGTGGATCCGGCGAAGCTGGTGCTGCGGCTGCTGAGCGACGCCGACTTCCTGGCCGAGCAGGCGGACGGCCTCCTCGACGAGGAGGAGCAGAAGCTGCTGCTGTGGGAGAAGCCGGCGCGCGGGGTGAGGTCGGCGCGGTGGTCGGCGGCGGACGCGGTGCTGATCGACGAGGCGAAGGACCTGGTGGAGCGGACGCAGTCGCTCGGGCACGTGGTCCTGGACGAGGCGCAGGACCTGTCGCCGATGCAGTACCGGGCGGTGGGGCGGCGGTGCACGACCGGCTCGGCGACGGTCCTCGGCGACCTCGCCCAGGGGACGACGCCGTGGGCGACGGAGAGCTGGGCGCAGGCGCTGGCGCACCTGGGGAAGCCGGAGGCGGTGGTGGAGGAGCTGACCGCCGGTTTCCGTGTGCCGCGCGAGGTGATCGCGTACGCCTCGCGGCTGCTGCCGCACATGTCGCCGGGGCTCGCGCCGGTGGAGTCGGTGCGGGAGAACCCGGGTTCGCTCGCCGTGCGCCGTACGGAGCCGGGCGCGCTGGACGCGGAGGTGGTGGCGGCGTGCCGGGAGGCGCTGGAGCACGAGGGCTCGATCGGTCTGATCGCGGCGGACGCGCGGATCGCGCCGCTCGGGGAGGCGCTGGCGGCGGCCGGGCTCGCGTCTCTCTCGCCGGGTGAGGAGACCACGGCCGTGTCGCGTCTGACGCTGGTGCCGGCCTCGCTCGCGAAGGGTCTGGAGTACGACTACGTCGTCCTGGACGAGCCGGCGGCGGTCGTGGACGGCGAACCGGACGAGCGGACGGGGCTGCGGCGGCTGTACGTGGCGCTGACGCGTGCGGTGTCGGGGCTGACGGTGGTCCACGCGGCGGAGCTGCCGGAGCAGTTGGGCGGCGTCTGACCCCGCCGGCCGGGGGCGGGACCGGGTCCGGTCCCGCTCACCTGCCCGCGAGGTGGTCGGCGAGGGCCTCCGCGCGGGTGCGGCGGGCGACGGCGGCGAGGACGGGATTGGTGCTGCGGTAGTGGTCCTCAGTGACGACGCCCCAGCACAGGGCCCAGCCCCGGCCCCGGGCCCAGGTGGCGTCGTCGACCTCCGCCGCCTCGCGGAAGAGGGGACGGGTTTCGGCGGTGAGCAGCGACCAGGCGGCCATCATGTCGCAGGCCGGGTCGCCGGTGCCGAGGCCGCCGAAGTCGATGACGGCGTGGAGGCGGCCGTCGCGGGTCAGGAGGTTGCCGGGCAGCAGGTCGGCGTGGACCCAGACCGCCTCGCCCCGCCACTGCGGCAGGGCGAGGGTGCGCTCCCAGGCGTCCGTCGCCGCGTCGGCGTCGAGGTCTCCGGTGGCGGCGAGGCCGCGGATCGCGCCGGGCATGGCGCCCTCCTCCCACGCGGTGACGGGGCCGCCCCGGAAGGAGGCGGGGCCGCCGGTCGCGTCGACGCGGCGCAGGGCGGCGCCGAAGCGGCCGAGGGCGGTGGCGGCGTGGGCGAGGTCGGTGACGGGGGCGGTGAAGGCGTCCTGGCCGTCGATCCAGCGGTAGACGGACCAGGGCAGGCCGAAGCCCTCGCCGGGGGCGCCGAGGCCGACGGGTTCGGGCACGGCGAGCGGCAGGTGCGGTCCGATCCGGGGCAGCCAGCGCTGTTCCTTCTCGACCTGCCGTACCGCCCAGGCGGCCTTCGGCATCCGCACCACCAGCTCGTCCCCGAGCCGGAACATCGCGTGGTCGGTCCCGGCCGACTCCACCTCGCGCACGTCGAGCGCGGACCAGCGCGGGAACTGCGCGGCGACGAGCCGTCGTACGAGCGGCACGCCGGCGACGGGACCCTCACCCTGCGGGGAATCGACCATGCGCGGGAGGCTAACGGGGCGGGGCGGGCGGGGACCACGGGTTTTCCCGGGAGCGGGAGCGCGGATGTTCGCCCGCGACCGCGCCGGACCACGGATGTTCGCGCCCGGCCGCGCCGGACCACGGATGTTCGCGCCCGGCCGCGCCGGACCACGGATCTTCGCCCGCGGCCGGTGCGGGACCTGGGGTTTTCGCGTGTGCCTCGCCTGGGCGGGACTCCCTCAGCCGTCCAGTGCCTCGCGCCAGGTGCGGACCGCTTCCGTGGAGACCGGGGCGGCCCAGCCGGCGGGGCGGGCCGCGCCGCCGATGTGGAAGGCGGTGAGTCCGGCGGCGCGGAGGGCGGGGAGGTGGTCGAGGCGGAGGCCGCCGCCGACCAGGATCTGGGGTTCGTAGCCCGGTTCGCCGGTGCGGGCGGCCTCGGCGGTGAGGGTGGCGAGGCCGTCGTCGACGCCGCCGGCCGCGCCGGCGGTGAGGTAGGTGTCGAGCCCCGGCAGGTCGGCGAGGCTCTTGCGGAGGGCGTCGCGGTCGGCGGCGCGGTCGATGGCGCGGTGGAAGGTCCAGCGGCAGCCGTCGAGGACGGCCATGAGCCGTTCGACGGCGACCAGGTCGGGTGCGCCGTCCGCCGTGAGGAAGCCGAGGACGAACTCGTCCGCCCCGGCCTCCCGCAGTTCGGCCGCCCGGCGGACCAGCGCGTCCACGTCGCCGGCGGCGAAGCCGTCGTTGAGGCGGAGCATCACGCGCAGCGGGATGTCGACGGCGGCCCGGACGGCGGCGAAGCGGGCCGTGGACGGGCTGAGGCCGTCCGCCGCCATGTCGGTGACGAGTTCGAGCCGGTCGGCGCCGCCGTTCCGGGCGGCGACCGCGTCCTGCTCGTCGAGGGCGATCACCTCAAGGACTGCACGGTTGCTCATCGAGCCCATTCCTCCACGAAGACGGCGACAGGTCTAGTCCAATGACCAGACTAGCCGTGCGAGTGACCGGGCGCATCGTGCCCGTCACCGCCGGTTCCGGTCGTGGCGGGCGCGGGGGCCTCGGCGGGAGTCTTCCCGCTCGCGCCCGCCGTCACCGTGAAGGCGGCCGTCCGGACCTTCCCCTCGTGCTGGAAGTCGAGGAAGAGCCGGTACGTGCCCGCGCTGGGCGCCGTCGCCGTGAAGGAGACGTCGGGGCCGGGGCCGCCCTCGTTCGGGTGCACGTGGAGGTAGGCGAGGTCGCCCTGGCGCAGGGCGACGAGGTGTCCGTACGCCCCGAGGTACGGCTCCAGGTCGGTGACGGGCTTGCCGCCCTTGGTGACGGTGAGCCGCAGTTCGCCGGCCTTGCCGGGGTCGAGGGTGCCGCCCAGGCGGACCTGGTAGCCGTCGACGGTCGCGGTCGGCGCGGCGGCCGGGAGCGGCCGGGGCGCGTAGGCGCCGGGGACGGCGAGGTCGGCGCCGAGGGTGAGCGCCTTGGCGCCGGGGGCGGCCGGCGTGAAGTCGGCGAAGGCCTTGTAGCCGCCGGCGGCGGGCAGGTCGACGGCGGTCGTCCAGGTGCCGTCGGGCGCCTTCTCGGGGTGCAGGTGGCGGAAGACGGTGAGGTCGCGCGAGGCGACGATGAAGTGCAGTTCCTTGCCGTGTTCGGTGGTGAAGGCGGTGACGTTCTCGCCTGCGGCGTCCTTGACGGCGAACTTCAGGACGCTGCGGCCGACGGTGGTGGTGGGGGTCTGCAGGGCGAGGGTGTAGCCACCGTCGGAGACCTGGAGGCCGCCGGGAAGGTGGGCGGCGGGCGCGGCGGCGCCGTCGCCCTCCCCGTGTCCGGCGTGCCCGTCGGCGCTCGCGCTCGCGCGCGCCGAGGGGGCGGCGGCGTGCTCACCGTGCGCGGCCTTCGCCGGCTCAGCGACGGGGCCGACGCCCTGGCCGATCCCGTAGGCGGTCCCGAAGGTCGCGGCGAGCGCGGCGGCAAAGGCAGTGATCTTCACTCCGGTGTTCATGACTGCTCTCCCGTACGTGAGGGGCGGGCGTACCGTTCGATACTCCTCAGGATACCCCTGGGGGGTATCAAGTCAAGCCGGACCGACACTTGCGTCGAATACCACCGGGGGGTATACATGGATCACGAAAGGATACCCCCCAAGGGTATCTACCGCCGTCTGGACGAGGAGAGAGCCATGGGCTCCTGCTGCACCCCTGACCACAGCTGCTCCACCAACGCCGGCGAGGCCACCACGGCCACCGCCGTCGCCGAGAGCACCACCACCGTCTACGCCGTCTCCGGCATGACCTGCGGCCACTGCCGTACCGCGATCACCACGTCCGTCGGCGCCCTCGACGGCGTCCTCTCCGTCGACGTGGACGTCGCCGGCGGCCTGGTGACCGTGACCACCGGCGGCGCCCCCGACGACGCCGCCGTCGCCGCCGCCGTCGACGACGCCGGTTACGAGCTGACCGGCCGCGCCTGACCCGCACCGCCACGACCGACCCGGCCGCCGGGGCCCGACCGACATCCGCCGGGCCCCGGCCCCCGCCCCCCTCCGGGACGCGCCGCTGGGGCGCACCCAGCGTCAGCAGGAAGAAAGAGGAGCAGGAAATGACCACGACCACTCCGGGCACCGCCCAGGTCGAGCTCGCCATCGGCGGCATGACCTGCGCCTCGTGCGCGGCCCGGATCGAGAAGAAGCTCAACCGCATGGACGGCGTGGAGGCGACCGTCAACTACGCGACGGAGAAGGCGAAGGTCACCTTCGCCGCCGACATCCCGGTCGCCGACCTGATCGCCACGGTCGAGGCCACCGGCTACACCGCCGCCGAGCCCGAGCCGCCGAAGACCGACACCGCCGGGAGCGACGACGGCCCCTCCGACGAGGAGAAGGCCGACGAGGAGCTGCGCCCGCTGAAGCAGCGGCTGGTCACCGCGGTCGCCCTGGCCGTGCCGGTCATCGCGATGGCGATGGTCCCGGCCCTGCAGATCGAGTACTGGCAGTGGCTGAGCCTCACGCTCGCCGCGCCGGTCGTCACCTACGCCGCCTGGCCGTTCCACCGGGCCGCCTGGACCAACGCCCGGCACGGCGCCGCGACCATGGACACCCTGATCTCGGTCGGGACCGCCGCCGCGTTCCTGTGGTCGCTGTGGGCCCTCTTCTTCGGCACCGCCGGCACCCCCGGCATGACGCACCCCTTCGAGTTCACCATCGCCCGCACCGACGGCGCCGGGAACATCTACCTGGAGGCCGCCGCCGGCGTCACCGCCTTCATCCTGGCGGGCCGCTACTTCGAGGCCCGCTCGAAGCGCAAGGCGGGCGCCGCGCTCAAGGCGCTGATGCAGCTCGGCGCCAAAGAGGTCACCGTCCTGCGCGACGGCCGCGAGGTCACCGTACCGACCGCCGAACTCCAGGTGGGAACGCGCTTCCTGGTCCGTCCGGGCGAGAAGATCGCCACCGACGGCACCGTGGTCGAAGGCTCCTCCGCCGTCGACGCCTCCATGCTCACCGGGGAGTCCGTGCCCGTCGAGGTCGGCGTCGGCGACTCCGTCACCGGCGCGACGCTGAACGCCGGCGGCCGCCTCGTCGTCGAGGCCACCCGCGTCGGCGCCGACACCCAGCTCGCCCGGATGGCCAAGCTCGTCGAGGACGCGCAGAACGGCAAGGCCGCCGCCCAGCGGCTCGCCGACCGGATCTCCGCCGTCTTCGTGCCGGTCGTCATCGCGCTCGCGCTGGGCACCCTCGGCTTCTGGCTGGGTACGGGACAGGGCCTGACCGCCGCGTTCACCGCCGCCGTCGCCGTACTGATCATCGCCTGCCCGTGCGCCCTGGGCCTGGCCACCCCGACCGCCCTCATGGTCGGCACCGGCCGCGGCGCGCAGCTCGGCATCCTCATCAAGGGCCCCGAGGTCCTGGAGACCACCCGCAAGGTCGACACGATCGTCCTGGACAAGACCGGCACCGTCACCACCGGCCGGATGACCCTCCTCAAGGTGCACACCGCGGACGGCGTGGACGAGACCGACGTCCTGCGTCTCGCGGGCGCCCTGGAGCACTCCTCCGAGCACCCCGTCGCCCAGGCCGTCGCCACCGGCGCCGCCGCGAAGGCCGGCACCCTGCCCACCCCCGAGGACTTCGCGAACATCCCCGGCCTCGGCGTCCAGGGCGTCGTGGAGGGCCACGCCGTCCTCGTCGGCCGCGAGAAGCTGCTCGCCGAGTGGGCGATGGAACTGCCCGCCGGGCTCAAGTCCGCGAAGGACGAGGCCGAGAAGGCCGGGAAGACGGCCATCGCGGTCGCCTGGGACGGCGAGGCCCGCGCGGTCCTGGAGGTCGCCGACGCGATCAAGGAGACCAGCGCGGAGGCCGTCCGCCGGCTCAGGGCCCTCGGGCTCACCCCGATCCTGCTGACCGGTGACAACAAGGCGGTCGCCGAGTCCGTCGCCGCCGAGGTCGGCATCGGGGAGGTCATCGCCGAGGTCATGCCGCAGGACAAGGTCGACGTGGTCAAGCGCCTCCAGGCGGAGGGCCGTTCGGTCGCGATGGTCGGCGACGGCGTGAACGACGCCGCCGCGCTCGCCCAGGCCGACCTGGGCCTCGCGATGGGCACCGGCACGGACGCCGCCATCGAGGCCGGCGACCTGACCCTCGTACGGGGCGACCTGCGGGCGGCGGCCGACGCCATCCGGCTCTCCCGCAGGACGCTCGGCACCATCCGCTCCAACCTCTTCTGGGCCTTCGCGTACAACGTGGCCGCCCTCCCGCTGGCCGCGGCGGGACTGCTCAACCCCATGATCGCCGGTGCCGCGATGGCCTTCTCCTCGGTCTTCGTGGTCGGCAACAGCCTGCGGCTGCGGGGCTTCCAGCCCGCCGACAGGTGAGGTGACGGACCGACAGGAGGCCACCGTGGCCGGTGACGGGCAGCACAAGGAAGACATCATCAGGCGCCTGCGGCGCATCGAGGGGCAGGTCCGGGGGGTGCAGCGGATGGTCGACGAGGACGCCTACTGCATCGATGTCCTCACCCAGGTCTCCGCCGTCAACGCGGCCCTCCAGTCCTGCGCGGTGGCCCTCCTGGACGAGCACCTCAGCCGCTGCGTCACCGAGGCCGTCGCCCAGGGCGGGGAGCAGGCGAAGGCGAAGGTGGACGAGGCGTCCCGGGCGATCGCCCGGCTGATCAGGACCTGACGGAGCACCGGAAACCGGCCGCCCTCGCGCGGGGAGTCGCAGACTTCCGCGCGGGGGCGGCTCGCGTGTGGGTGCGCACGGCGGGGGTCGGATGCCCCCACCGGTCGCCGCGGGCAGGGCGCGGACTGCGGCCCGACAGGCCATGGCCGGTCTGCGCCAGGCCGGGCGGAAGGCCCACGTGGTGTCGGGCTCGGGCGCCGGACTCACACCAGGATCCCCACCGCCAGGGCGGCGATCAGGGCACTGGACGCGAGGCCGGTCGCGAGGCGGGCGCGCGGGGACGAGAGGGTGTGGCCCAGCAGGGTGCCGGTCACGGCGAGGAGCAGCTGCCAGCTCGCGGAGGCGGCGAAGGCCGCCAGGACGAAGGCCGTCGCGGCGGCCGGGCCCCGCACGGGGCTGCCGCCGAGGACGAGCGCGGTGAAGTAGAGCACCGTCATCGGGTTGAGGATCGTGATCCCCAGGAAGGTGAGGTACGCCCGCCGGGGCGGGACCCCGGGCGGCGCGGGAGCCCCGGGACCGGCGCGGTGGGCGCGCACGGCCGTACGGCAGGAGAGCGCCGCCAGGACCACGAGGACCAGGGCGGAGGCCCAGCGCAGGGGGGTCGTCACCGGGGCCAGGACGGGGACGAGGGCTGCGCCGCCGAGGACGGCGGCCAGGGCGTACACCCCGTCGGCGGTGGCGACGCCGAGGGCCGCGCCCACTCCCGCACGCCACGGGCCGCGGGCCGCGACCGCCACCAGGTGGGCGCCGACGGCGCCGACCGGGATCGCGATGCCGTAGCCGGCCAGCAGGCCGGCCACCACCGCGGCCGTCACGCGACGGCGGGGATCGCGCCTCCGGTGCCGGTGGGCCGCTGCTGTCGGCGGTAGGCCGCGCCGTCCTTCGTACGGGCCAGGAAACCGCCCACCACGAGGTAGCGGCGCAGGGCCGGGAAGTCCTCGTGCACCGAGGTCAGGGCCTCGTTGACCTCGGCCTCACGGTAGGTGCGGCCGGCCTCGAAGAGCGTCTCGGCGAGGTGCGCGAGGAGCGCCTCGCGGCGGGCGGGCCTGCGCGGGATCGCCTTCAGGCGCCCGTCGGCGGCGAAGAGGTCCGCGACGGGGCGGACGGGATGACTGGTCATGGGGGGAAGCGTGGCGGCCGGGGGGCGGACGCCGCAAAGGGTTTTCGGGTCTCTCGGGGCTCGGCCCCCGGCCTGCCCGAGGTCCACCGGCGATGAGTTCTCCGCCCCGGACCGGTCTCCTCTCCACCGACCGCGCGACGCGCGGCCCTACCCCTGGAGGACACCCGTGGAGCAGTTGCTGCGCGTCCAGAACTTCGTCGTTTCCAGTGACGGCTTCGGCGCCGGTGAGGGCCAGTCCCTGGAGCGGCCCTTCGGCCACGCCGACCCGACGGAGCTGTTCGCCTGGGCGGGCGCCACGGCGAGCTGGCCCCGGCGCACCGACCCGGGCGGCAGCCGCGGCCTGGACGACTACTTCACCCGGGACTTCACCCGAAACATCGGCGCGGAGATCATGGGTCGCAACAAGTTCGGCCCGCAGCGCGGCCCGTGGCAGGACCACGAGTGGCGGGGCTGGTGGGGCGACGAGCCCCCGTTCCGTACCCCCGTCTTCGTCCTCACCCACCACCCGCGGCCGTCGTTCACGCTCTCCGACACCACGTTCCACTTCGTCGACGGCGACCCGGCGTCCGTCCTCGCCCGCGCCCGGGAGGCCGCCGCGGGCAAGGACGTGCGCCTCGGCGGCGGGGCGACCACGATCCGCGCGTTCCTGGACGCGGACCTGGTCGACACCCTGCACGTGGCGGTCTCCCCGGTGAAGCTGGGCACGGGCGTACGGCTCTGGGAGTCGCCCGACGAGCTGCGCGACCGCTACCACCTCGACGTGGTGCCGAGCCCGAGCGGCGTCACGCACCACGTGTTCTGGCGGAAGTGAGCCGACGGGCGCCTCCCGGCACAGGGCCTTCGCAGTCCCGGATGTCCGCCGGCTCAGCCGGGGAGTTCGCCGCGCAGCATGACGTTCACGGCCTGCTGGACGTGCGGCACGGCCGTCGGGCTCCCGGCCCGCTCGAAGAGGGGCCGGGCGTGCTCCGCGAAGGCCCGGAAGTCCTCCTCCGACTCCCAGAAGTCCACCACCCGCCACCCCCCGCTCCCGTCCGGCCCGGCGGCGTGCGCGATGAACCCGGCCGGCGGGAACCACTCGGCGGCCATCATCTGCCGACTGGACTCCCGGTACTGCTCCTCGGTGCCGCCGGGAATCTCGACGGTGACGATCACGGCCATGCTGTTGCTCCCACCTCGGCCCGCACGACGAACGACCCGAATGGCTCAGCCGCCTCCAGGAGCGGCTTTCGGACGGCGGAGCTGCCTAGCTGAACCGTAACCGCACTGGCAGATGCCGCAGCAGAGCCGGTTGCGGACGTCTTAGGCGGTGAGTAGTGGTGTCGTAAACGCCCTGGAGCATGCCGAACGTGAGGAAGAGATCCCGCGCACCGGCACCCCACGGCCCCGACGCTTCGAACCCCTCACCACCGACGAAGCCCGCCAGTTCCTCACCGCCGCCCAGGACCACCGGCTGCACGCGCTGTTCGAACTCGCCCTCCACACCGGACTCCGCAAGGGCGAACTCCTCGGCCTGCGCTGGGAAGACCTCGACCTCGACGCGGGCACCGCCGCGATCCGCCGCACCTTGCAGCGCACCGCCGCAGGCGGGCTCACCACGCTGCCCACCAAGACGCGGGCCTCCGAGCGCCGCATCGCGCTTCCCACCCGCTGCGTCCAGTCGCTGGAGCTCCACCATGAGCAGCAGAAGGGCGAGCGTGATGCCGCGGGCACCACGTGGCAGCACGACGGGCACGTGTTCACCACCACGCAGGGCCGACCGATCGACCCGACCAACCTCACCCGCACCTTCATCACACTCCTCCGCAAGGCCGGCCTCCGCCGCATCCGCTTCCACGACCTCCGGCACTCGACCGCCACCTTGCTCCTGGAGCAGGGGGTTGAGCTGGTCGTGATCAAGGAACTTCTCGGCCACGCCCACATCGGCGTCACCGCCACCGTCTACGCGCACGTCCGACTCCGCCTCCAGCGAGACGCCATCGACACCCTCAGCACCGCACTCGGCAGCCCGGAGACCACCAAGACGGTCAGCTCCGACGGCGACGAGCCGCCACCCTGCGCCGCCCTCGTCCGCTGACGTTGCCGTCAACTACTGCCGTCACCCCACGCAGAAGCCCCGCCAGGACGCACCTGGCGGGGCTTCATCTTTGCTGAGGCTATCTGACTTGAGTGCGATGAAATCGCTTTGAGCAACCACGTCTTGCGACTCAGCATTCGCAGAGTTTAACGCTCCGTAAACATCTTACGGAGATTCCCCGTCAGGTGTTCACGAATGCGGAACCCCTCTTGACCAGAGTAAGGCAGGTTTTCAACGAACGAAACCCTGACCAATTCCCTGACTGCGCAATCGCCATGCACGTACGCATCCTCGATGAAATTGATCAACCGAATCCCGGTGGCTTCCTCGGTCGAACTCTGGCCAGCCTCACTGAACAAACCTACCGCCCATCGGACGACGTCTGCCAGGAAAACATGGGAGAGGAACTCTTCGTAGAACTCCACATGCTCGGCATGCAAGCTCTCAAGCTGTGGAAAGTTCTGAAGGAGGCCATGAAAGAACTGATCTTCGTTCATCTCCATCAATTCCCTGCGAGGGCCGACTTGAGGTCGGCAAGTAGGCTTCTCGCCACGATCAAGTCGTGCGGGTCGCCGTCTCTGTGATTCCTTGAAATCCACTTATTCAGCGCCTTGGCATACTGGTTCCCCTTGGCTACATGGTTGCGGCCATGTACGAGTTGACCTGAGCTGAGCTCCTCGCGAATCGCCGACATCGTCGTACCATCTCCAGTTCGGGCCGTATTAGTCGTCCCCTTATAGAGATCGTCAACCAAGTTCTGAAGCTTGGAATCAGAGACGCTTGGCGTTGGCAGGATGTCGCAGTTGCTGTTGTGAACGAGTACCGGCGTCTTGCCCGCCAGCACATAGTACGTGTGGAAGTCGGCAACCGTGAGGTTGCGCACGCTGGCATTCTGCGTCCAAGCCCGAACCGCAGAGATCTGGACCTTGGTGCCGGCGCTGGTGCGAAGCCACTGGCCCGCCTTCAGGTCCTTCGCCTCGACCCACTCGCGGAGGTCGGGTACCCAGAATGGGTGGCCTTCGGTCGCAGTAAGCGAGGTGGTGCGATCGCCCTGAGAGCCGTCCGCGTCGACTACGACGCGGACCAGCCGCTTCTCGCCTTCACCCTCGATCGTCGCAGTGACGTCCTTCGCGACCGTCTCCCCGGTCTCTTCATCCGTCGCAAGGACCTTGTCACCAGGCTCGAGATCCTTTATTGCCCTGGTGGTGCCATCCGCGAGTACGACCCTTGTTTCAGAGGTGAAGCTATTGCAATCGCCCTCCATGTCGCCCCGAGGCTTGGGCTTCTTGAGCTTGGCGCTGGATCCTCGTCCACCGCCTAGAGCAAGAGATTCCGCCATGTTGGTGTAGCGCTCTTCATAGAGATCGTCGGAGCATTCCACACCATCCTGATGGCAGGCCGACCAATGGGCGTTCAACTTCTGCCAGGACTCATTTGAGCGCCAGCTATCCGGCGAATAGCCGACAGCTTTGAGCGTCTTGTGGTACGACTTCAGATATCTAGCAAGCCCCTTCGTGACCTTGGGCAGGGGGGCACTTCCCTCCCCGTACTTCAGATAGGTCGTTTCGTTGACCGCCGGGCGCTCCTTGTACCGGTAACTACTCTTGGCCGGCGCAAACTTCCCCCCCGAATTCACCACGAAAACCGTGTTGGTCTTCTTGAGGAACGCGTCTTCATCGCGTGCGTTGCCACCCGTGATCATCGGCCTGAGACCGGTCGGGTCGGAAAGAGTGACAGGGCTGTTGTTGGCGTAGGCGTACCCGTTCATCTGAAGCGGGTCCGTCAGGTCCATGATCGGGTCCGCCGACAGGAAGCGGCCCGTCGTCGCGTCGTACTCGCGGGCGCCGATGTGGGTGAGGCCGGTGGTGGGGTCGTCGACGCCGGTGCCTACGAAGCTCTGGCGGCCGGGCCATGCGTTCGGCTCGGTGCCGCGGGGGTTGCCGTAGGGGTCGAAGGCGCGGCGGGTGACCGTCTGGTGTTCGTCGGTCTGCTGGACGGAGGTGATCGGGGTGCCGTGGTGGTCGGTGAGGAGCAGGTTGAGCTTGTGGGCGGAGCCCAGTGCGGTGCGCACGGTCGTGGGGGCGCCGGGGTGGCTGTAGTAGCGCTCGGCGCGCAGGGGCGTGCCCGTGGTCGTGACGGTGACCTGGGCGTCGGGCAGGTAGAGGGTGCGCGTGGTCGCGGTGGTCTCGATCAGGCGGTTGCCCGACGCGTCGTAGACGTAGCTGGTGGCGTCGCCCAGGCGCCACTTCTGGGAGTTCTGCTGGGTGCAGGGGGCGAGGGTGAGGTCCTTGCCGTCCGTGTATTCGGCGTTGGGGACCGCGACGCAGGTGTTGGTCGCGGCGTTGTGGAGCGAGTCGTCGGCGGGGCGGTGGGTGAACTTCTGCTCCGGGCTGCCGTCGCAGTTCTCGATGACCAACTGGGTGCCGGCGACGGCCGCGCACTTGGTGAGGACGCGCAGGGTGCCTTCGGTCAGCTTCCACTGCTGCGGGCCGGTGTTGTTGCAGGTGTGGAGCTGGATCGGGGTGCCGGGAGTGGTGTTGCCGCTCTGCAGGTCCAGGCACTTGCCGGACGGATTGACGAGCGGGCCCTTGCCGTTGCCGAATCCGGTCACCGAGGTGAGCTTGTTACGGCGGTCCCAGGTGAGTGACTGGCTGTCGCCTCCGATGACGCGCGCCGTCGTGTTGCCGAGGGCGTCGAAGGCGTGGGTGGAGGACGCGGTCACCACCGAGCCCGCGTTCTTGGTGGTGGAGTCGACCCTCGCCAGGGTGTGCGGCTGGCTCGTGGCCAGGGGTTGGGTGCCGTTGTTGGCGTCGGTCCTGCCGTAGGTGTAGGTGTGGGTGTCGTCCAGTGCCGGGTCCGCGAGGTCGTGAACGGTCAGCTTGGTGCGGTTGCCGATCGCGTCGAACTCATAGCTGTGCCAGTAACCGCCTCCGTTGGTGCCCGGGGAGAGCTGGCTCAGGCTGGGGCCGGCGACCTGGGAGGTGGTCGACGCCGTGGTGGGGCAGCCGGCGTTGCCGGTCCAGGCGTGGACGAGCCGGCCCATCGGGTCGTAGGCGAAGCACTGGCGGTCGGTGGCCAGGGTCTTCGAGGTCTGCCCGTTGGTGGTGGTGACGGTCGTCTGGAGGTCGCTGATCGAGGTGATGTTGCCGACGGTGTCGTAGCCGTAGGAGACCGTGGAGATGTGCGCGTTGGGAATCGTCGATTCCCGCTGGCTCTCGGTCGACGTGAGACGGCCGGTGAAGTCGTCGTAGATGTTGCTCGTCCACACGCGCTTCGGGGACTGTCCCGAGGTCGTCCGCAGGACCTGGCCGTAGGGGCTGTAGTAGGTGCCCGAGGTGTACCAGGCGTGCCCGGAGGTGGTGATCGGGGCACCGTCGGCGTTGTACCGGGTGACCAGCTGTTCGGCGTTGAGGCCGGCGGGAGTGGCGGGCAGGCTCGTCTTCAGGAGCTTGCCGGTGGGGCTGTAGGTGTAGCCGTAGGCGTACGTCCCGTCGATGCCGGCGGTGTCCACGGTGGACGGGATGGTGATCTTGGTGCCGGTGGGACGGTACTCGGTGTCGTACCCCGTGACCTCGCTGGTGTACGGAGCACCCTGGTGGTACTGGACGGAGGAGACGGCGAGCCCCTTGGCGCCGGGGAGGCTGTCGTACGTCCACTTGGAGATGAGCTTGCCGGTGGAGGAGTCCTCCCGCAGTTCGGTCGCACGGCCGAGGACGTCGTACAGGGTGTGCTGCGTGCGGCCGAGGGTGTCCTCGGTCCAGGTCTTGCGGTCGAGTTCGTCGTAGCCGAAGGACGCCCTGCCGATGTCGGGGTCGGTGGAGGCGACCAGCCGGCCGCGGGTGTCGTAGGCGTAGGTCCAGGCGTTGCCCTCGGCGTCCGTGACCTTGGAAAGGTTGCCTCGTACGTCGTAGGCGTAGGTCGTGACGAGACCCGCGGGATTGGCCTGGGCGAGGTCGGTGGTGGTGAAGTGCTTGACCTCGGTGGTACGGCCCAGGGCGTCGGCCGTCGTCTTGACGGCACGGCTTCCGGAGAGCGGCGCGGTGCCGTTGGCCGACATACCGGTGCGCGTCAGGGTCCAGGTGTCGCCGTACTGCGTGGTGGTGGTGTGGTGGGCGACGTCATTCTTGAGGGTGGTGACCCTGGTGGGACGGCCGAGGCCGTCGTAGGCCGTCTTGGTGGACGCCGGGATGTCGAAGACCGTGACCGGCGGGAAGATCTTCGTCTCCGGTTCGCCCTTGGCCAGGTAGGCGCTGGTGGTCTCGCTGACGGATCCAGCGGCGTTGTACAGGGTGTCGGTGACGAGTCGGCCACCGCCCATGGCCTCGGTCTGCGTCTGGCGTGGGCGGAGGAAACCGTCGTAGAGGGCGACGGACGTCGCGTAGGTGCCGTTGTCACGGAGGGTCTTCGTGACGACAGCCGGGACCTTGTTGTCGGCGATCTGGTAGACGAACTCGGCCGAAGGCGATCCGGCCGTGCTCCGTGAAGGTGACCAGACCTTGAGCACTCGGCCGAGGCCGTCGTAAGTGCTGGTGGTCTTGCGCCCGTTGGGGTCCGTGACGGTGAGGACCGAGCCGCGACCGGGGTCGACGCTGCTCGTCGTGGAATGGGTCGCGGCGTTGGTGACGGTGGTCTCGAACGCCGGCCCGGTGGCGGGCTTGTACGTGGTGGTGGTGGCGTTGTTCTTGGCGTCGAGGGCCTTGATCACGCGTCCGAGCGCGTCGTAGTCGGTACGGACCGAGGTGATCCAGCCGGTGCCGTCGGCCTCGATGGTGTCGACCTGCCGCGGGAGGCCCTTCGTCGGCGCGTTGCCGAAGGAGTCGAAGGCGTCGTAGGAGGTCCGGGTGGCGGAGACGATCCGGTCGGTGGCGGGAGGTGTGGTGACGCAGCCGCCGGCGATGGTCAGCTCGTGCGCCGGGAGCCCGATGACGTGATCATCGGTGTTGTGGACGTACTGCGTGGTGGTGCAGGTCTCGTCGGTGAGGCTCCCGTCGGGACCCACCGTGGCGTTGTGCACGGTGGTGGGAAGACCGTACGCGTCGTCGTAGGTGGTCTCCGTGCGGCTCTTGCGGGTCTTTCCGCCGCTGAGTGCCTGGATGGTCTCCGTCTTGACGGTCCGGGTGCGGTGTGCGGTGAGATCCGGCAGCCCGTCACCGCGTACGCGCTTCGCGATCTGCGTCGTCGTGGGCCAGCTCAGCTCACGCGCGTGTACCGCGCCGTTGTCGGCAGCGGTGTAGGTGATCGTCTCGGCGGCGCGGCCTTGGTAGACGGACAGGTCCTCGCCGAGGAGCTCGCCACCGGAGGCCGTGACGAAGACCGGTTCGGCGCTCTTCTCCTTGGACATGCCCTGGAAGTAGCGGGTGACGGTCTTGGACTTCTGGGTCTCCGTGGGAGTGCCGACGTTCTGGGTCGCTCCGCGGGTGACGGTCACCTCGGCGTACCCACGCCACTGGCTGTAGGTGCGGTGCTCGGGCTTGGAGAACTCGTCGGTCTCCTTCGCCCAGGCGGCCTCGTCCTTGCCCTCGCTGTTCTTGTAGGTGTACGCGGTGACCACGTCCAGCCCCTGGGCGGCCCGGTCCCGTTCGCTGACGCTCTCGACGACGTACTTGTTGAACCACTCGATGCCGGGCGTGTCGTCGTCGGGGTCGACGGACCAGTGCACCGGGAAGCAACGGCTGGTGTTGTCCTTCGGCGCGGGGCGTGCGGCTCCGACCGCACAGGGGGCGGAGTAGTCGACCTTGATCTCGCCGCCGGTCTCGGTGCGGATGGTTTCCACGCGGAGCCGGTCGAAGTCCGGTGTCTTGTCCTGTGCGCTGGACAGGACCCGGTTGGGCATGTCGACTTCGTTCGCTTCGAACGCCACGGGCGGCATGGGAGTGGCGCTTCCGTCGGCGCCGTATCCGGTGCGCGTGATGGAGTCGAGCCACAGCGGCGGGTGCGAGTCGAATCGGTCCTCGGGGAAGTCCTGCTTGAGGGTCCAGCTGTCGACCTTGGACAGCGCGGTCGAGTTCGGCGTGCGCTGGCCGTAGGTGTTGACCGCGACGAGGCGTCCCTTGGTCCAGAAGGTGGGAGCCGTGACGTAGCAGGTGGTCGCCTTGAACTTGCAGTGGAGGGTCGCGGGGGTGTCCCACCACGGCTGCTTGTCCGCGTAGTTCTTCGACTCGAACTCGGACAGGACACAGGCGACGGGTCCCTGCTTCTCGCAGCGTTCGTGGACGATGAACTCGACCCTGCCCGCCGGAGGACCGGTCAGGTTGTCGCTGCGCAGACCGTAGAGGATCTGCGTGGGGTAGCCCCCGCGGATGTAGTCCTTGACGTTCTTGTGGTCACCGTTCTGGCCGTAGCGGTTGGCCTCCGGGAACCAGTCGATGACCATGGCGTTGCCGTGTACGTCCTCGACGTAGTCGAGGTTCCAGCGCCAGGCCTGCTTGCAGAGGGACGCCGCGAAGGTGGCTTGGTGGCACGGTTCCCCGCTGTGGTTGCCGGCCACGTCCACGGTGAACACGGAGCGGGTGAGGGCGCGGGTGCCGGCACCGTCCAGGTCGTCACGGCCGAAGTGGTACTTGGTGCCGTCGCGGGTGGTGAGCCGCCAGTACTCGCCGGCGTACTCGCCGGTCTGCTTCCCTTCGGCCTTCGCCGCGCCGTTCCTGTCGAGGTACTCGATCTCGGTGCCGTCGTCGTTCGCGGCCACCCAGCGCCCGTCCGCGTCGTGGACGAGTTCGGTCGTGGTTCCGCCCATGGACAGGACGAGATTGTCACTGGCCCAGCACAGATCCGACTTCTTCTTGTCGTTCTCGTTGTTCGGGGCGTTCTTCCGGTCGTCGGAGCACGTGCGGTAGCGCCGCTCGACGAAACCGGGGTGGTAGTCCCAGCCGTCCCCGATCCAGGAGGCCTGGCCGTTCGCGACGGACGTCTTGCCGTCGACCGCCTGGGAGGAGTAGGAGAAATCGATCTTCGGGGCGGGGCCCGCTGCCGGCGCGGGTACGGCAAGGGGGTAGGACCAGGAGAAGCCTCCACCACTGCCACCCGCCGTCCAACTGCCCGTGGGAGACAGAGAGGACGCCTTGAAGGAGCCGGCGCCGCCGGCGCCGGAGTCCACGGGTGCGAGGACGGTCGTGCCGCCGCCCGCCTGCGCGGACAGTCCCTGAACGGGGGTATCGGCGGGGTCGACCGTCGCGGTGACCGTGCCCGTGGCGGGATCGTTCACGCTCGGCACATCGGTGGGAGTGGAGCACTCGGGCAGTTCGGGCGTGCTGAGGAAACACTCCGGCAGCTGCACGAGCTTCATCCGGGAAGCCCACTCGGTCCCGTAGAGGTCGGCGAACTTGCTGTAGTCGAGCTGGACGTCGACGGGGGTGGACCCGCCGGCCGGGGGCGTGACGGTGAGAAGGGTGCCGTCGACACCCACGGCCTCACTGGTCGCCTGCGACTCCACCTCGACGTTCCAGGTGCCGGTGGGAGCGGGCGGTGCCGGTTCGGCCTCGGACGGGCTCGCCTGTCCGATCTTCACCGGAAGGTCTTCGACGGGCACCAGCTGTCCGGCGGCCTGGCTGAGGTTCGCGGCGCCCGCGTCCGGTGCCGGGACGGTGGCCTCGTTGGGGATGTATTCGGCGGGGGGCTCCGCAGGGGTGCCGGACCAGTTGCTCAGCTGTTCCGCTTTGGCCTCGTCCTTGGCCGCTTCCTCGGTCTGCTGCAGGGCGGGAAGCTCGACGGCGTGCGGCTGCGGATCGTCCGGGGGAGGCGCGGCCATGGCCTCGGTCGGGATGAGCGAGACGGCCACGGCCGTGGCGAGAAGGACACCGGTTCGCCGGCGGCCTCGGCGGCGTGTGCCGCGCCGAGGCGTGCGGAACGGCCATCCCGAGCGGGACCAGGACATGAAGAGACCCCCACTTCCGCCGCGGGTCCGGGCGGGCCGGCTGCGCGGGGAAAACCAACAGATATTCAGCAGATTCTGCAGGCCGCCCTCACGGGAAATCCACAGACCGCCGACATGGGTGACTTACCTCACGGGTCATTTGAATTCAGAAAGGGAGTGTGCGGGATGAATTCCTCGGCAGGGATTCAATGATCGGAGATGCCCACGCAGCACGCGGATGCCGCCAACCCTTGCCCGGTGGGGCATAACCCCTTCCCCCGTGGGCTGGTCTGCCCTGATCTGCTCTTTCCGTCCCTGCCAGGTCCGGCCTTCTCACTGATAAGAGCGTCTGGGGCGGCCTTACGGTTCCCGACTCCCTCCGTCCGGGCACCACGTGACGAAAGCGTGAAGATGCGCGATGCTCTGCTGGCACTCGTGTGCGTACCGAAGGAATTGCCAGGGCTCCGCTGCGCGGCGCTCCGGACCAGGGGGGAAAGGGACTCTCATGGACGCCTCAAGGAGGCCGGAAAACGCCGGGCAGCCACCCACCGGAAAAAGCGGCAGTGATTCTGGGACGGCCTTCGCCAGGGGCATCGGCCGACGGCGGAAGTCACTCCTTGCCACGGCGGCCGCCGCCTTGTGCGCGGTCGTCGCCCTCCCGGTGCTCGTCCACGAGCGCGGCACCCCCGCCCCCACGCCCAGGCCGCAGAAGCAGAACAAGGCGCAGGCCGACCCCGCGACCGATCGGGGGATCACCGCCGCACAAGCCTCCCGGGAGGCACGGCGGACGGGCAAGGACGTCGAGGTGACGGCGGACCGTACGGCACACTCGACGGTCTGGGCACAGCCTGACGGAATGATGAGGATCCGTACCCACAGCGACACCATCCGTGCCAAGTCCGGTGGCGAATGGAAGAAGATCGACACCACGCTCCGACGCGTCGAGGGGGGCTACGCGCCCACCGCGGTCAACACCCCGTCGCTGTTCAGTGCCGGTAGCGCTGCACGGGAAGCCGGTACCCAGGAGCGTGTCTCCCGGGCGCTTCCTCGTGGACCGCTGCCGGCGTCGGCTGCCGCTGCCGCGGAGGACGGTACGTGGAGCGAACTCGTCCGCCTCACCTCGGGCAACCACGACGTCGTCGTGAGCTGGCCCGGCCCCCTGCCCGCCCCTGTCGTGGACGGTTCCAGGGCCCTGTACCGGAACGTCCGGCCGGACATCGACCTGCTCATGACCGCGCGTGACGGCGGCTACTCCCATGTCCTGATCGTCCACACCAGGCAAGCGGCAGCCGATCCGCTGCTCGGCGAGCTGAACTACCGCCTCTCCTCCCCCACGCTCGATTTCCGCCTGGACGCCACCACCCATGCGGTCACCGCGGTCGACAGCGCCGGCACGGAGATCGCCGTGGCCCCCACGCCGTACCTGTGGGATTCCGCGGGCGAGCCCGCCACCACGCTGGGCGAGAGCGGCGCCACCGCCGGCCCGTCCCCCGATCCGTCGCTCACACTGCCGGGCCTCGCCGGCCCGCAGCCTGGCAGCCACGGCACGCCCCTCGGCGCCACCCTCACGGACGGGGTCCTCGACCTGGCCGTGAACACGCGTGTCCTCAACGACGCCGACACCGTCTACCCCGTCTTCATCGACCCCTCCTTCAAGGTGCACAGGAACGGCTGGGCCCTGCTCTACCAGAGCGCCCCCTCATCCAGTTTCTGGAACGGGCAGAACTTCAACGACGGCACGAACGAAGCGCGCGTCGGGTACGAAGCCACGACCAACGGGCTGTCCCGCTCGGTGTTCAACTTCCCCCAGGACCGCGCACTCCACGGGGCGGCCGTGAGGTCCTCGACCTTCAAGGTGTGGCAGACCTACTCGTGGGGGTGCACCGCTCGCCAGTACAACGTCCACCTCACCAGCGGAGCGACGCCTTCCCATACCTGGAACAGCCAGCCGGCCTGGGGCCGCGTCATCGACGGTGTCAGCAACGGCTACGGCTACCGGGCGGACACCTGCCCCGACCAGTGGGCCGGCGTCGACATCAAGTCGGTCGCCCAGGAAGCGGCGACCGGCCGTTGGAGCCTGATCGCCCTCGGCCTGCGTGCCGCGAACGAGGCCGACACCGGCGCGTGGAAGAAGTTCATGGCCAACGGCGAGTTCTCGCCCTACATCGAAACGGTCTACAACCACCCGCCCAACGAGCCCCTGCAGGTGGGCATGTCCACCGTCCCCGGTGGCACCTGTGATCTCACGAACCCGTACGTCACCATCGGCAAGAGTGACATCACCTTCCGCGTCACCGGCGTCGACATCGACCGCGACGACCTGCGCTACGTCCACCTCAAGGTGTGGCCCAACGACAACCCCGCCGCACCGGTCATCGACTACGACTTCACGCCCTACGAGGACGGCACCATCGCGTACCGCATCGACTGGGAGAAATTCGCGAGCAAGACCTACTCCTGGACGGCGTGGACGGTCGACCACTCCGGAGCCAGATCCGCCGCCGGTCCGTCCCGCACGAACGCGTACTGCCAGTTCACCGTGGACCAGAAGGCACCCGGCAGCCCGACCGTCACCTCCGCGCAGTTCCCTCCTCCCGGCCGGGATCTGGACCAGTGGAGCACGGTTGAGTTCGGCACCGCCGGCACCTTCACCTTCTCCACGGCCGTGACCGTCGCAGGAGTGACGAAGGTCGACACCAGCGTCTCGCGCTACGAGTACTCCCTGAACATCGCGAACCACACGGCCAATCCCTACCTGCCGACCAGCAGCGGGGCCGCCGTGAGCAAATCGCTCAGGCCGACCGCCGCCGGACCCAACATCCTGTACGTGTGGGCCGTCGACATCGCCGGCAACCGCTCGCCTTCGCCGACGAAGTACGTCTTCTACGTCAAACCCCGGAAGAACCCGGATCCGGCGGGTGACCTCACGGGCGACGGCACACCCGACCTCCTCGCCATCGACGGCGAGGGCAACCTGCTGACCTACACGTCCGAGCCGGAGGGTGACATCGCCATCTCCCTCCCCGCCGGACTCGACAGCGCGGGCCAGGTCCTCGACGACGGTCACTGGAAGAACAGTGCGGGCGCGCCCGCGCTCATCACCCACCGCGGGGACTGGTACCCCGGCGACGGTGTCAACGACATGCTCGCCCGGATGCCGGACGGCAAGCTCTACGCCTACCCCGGTGACGGATACGGCAGCTTCAACACGTCCGAACGCGTCGATGTCCTGATGCCTCCCGGCTCGCCCAGCACCGCGTCTCTGACCCAGATCACCGCCGTCGGCGACGTCACCGGGGACGGGCTGCCGGACGTGTTCGCACGGGCCGGTGGCCAGCTGTGGGCGTTCACCGGATACACCGGAGCCAGTTTCGCCCAGGCCCGTCTCCTCGCGAGTTCGGGGTGGGACACGCGCGACATCGTCACTGCCGGTGACATCACGGGTGACGGGGTCGCCGACCTCCTCTTCCGTACTGAGGAGGACGGCCGGGGACTCCTCCTCCGCCACGGCAAGGCGGCGGCCGGCGGAGGCGTCGACCTCGCCTCCCTCGCGGCCGCGGCGAGCTCGGGGACCGGTAAGGACGAGGTCTACGGAACCGGAGGCTGGGACCGGGCGGGCATGCCCAGGATCGTCGGCATCCCGGATTCCAACGGCGACAAGATCCCCGACCTCTGGGCCGTGTCCTCGAACGGCAGCATCTACTTCTACCCGGGTACGCGCACCGGTCACGGTTCCCCCGCCGTCGTCGGCGCCGGGGGCTGGGACAACCTGCTCGCCCTCGGCTAGAACGGGCCGGCGCATTGCGCCAGTCGGCCTGCTCTCGTCACTTCGCCCCGCTGGATCCGTCCAGCGGGGCGAAGTGCTGTCACGGACCGGAAGCATCAAAAAATACCGAGGAGCCCGTTGGGAATTGTCCTTCTGTTCGAACCCTGACGGGGGGCGTGCTCTCGTCTGCCGACTGTTCACGGCGGCCCGGCAGCCGTCGGGCCGGATCGGTGCTTTACCGAACTCGTGTGATCGCCAACGGACTTGGTGATCACTCGAACGGGGGGTTCTTCACTCTGCGTGGCCGAAGTGGCATATGCGCGCTGTACGTTCTCAGCAAACAGCCCCCGCGTTGGTAGCAGCCATCCGCGGGGGCCTGAATCACGAGTGGAAACAGGCAGACCACCCATGATCTATCGGCACTTTATCGCGCCCACTCAGGGCTACACCCTTTTTCAGCACACGATCATCCGGCATCCGCGCCTCAGCCCCGACGCCGCGCGCATCCTCACCTGGCAGTTGTCGTTCCGTCCCGACGAGCGGGAACCGCTGTGGGAGACGGCCAGGAAGGCCAAAATCGGTGCGAGTGCGTTCATCACGGCCAAGCGGCAGCTCAAGGCCGAGGGATTCCTGCACGAGAAGCGTGTGCAGGGGCCGGGCGGGAAGTGGGAGACGTGCCAGCTCGTCACCAACGAGCCGCTGTCCGCCGCCGAGGCCGCCGAGCTGCTGGCGTGGATGTCGTCGCAGGTGGCGCCGAGTGACGGCGTTCCGGCCGTCGGTGGGCCGACCCGTCGGGCGGCCGACGGTCCTCCAAAGAGAAAACCGGTAGAAGACTCCTCCTCCTTCCGTCCGCCGCTCCAGGAAGCCGAGCCCGCACCGGAACCCGCACCGGAGCCTGAGCCGGAACCCGAGCCCGTGGCCGTCACCGGTCCCGAGGTTCCGCCGCCCCCGGCCCCCGACCCCGTCGCGGAGGAGGCGCGGGCGCTCATCGGGGCCCTGCCGCTGCTGTCTCCCGCACTGCGGTTCGTACCGGCGGGAATGCGGGCGGAGTTGACGCACCTGGCGGCACGGTGGCTGGTCGCCGGGCACACCTCCGCCGACGTACGGGAACACGTACGGCGCTGCCTGCCACGCGACGGCACTCCCGTGCACCGGCCCGGCGGCTTCCTGCGCTACCTCCTGCGCGAGGTGCCGCCCCCGCCGCCGCCCGACGTGCCGGACGCGCCCGACGTGTCACCCGTGCCCGACCGGCCGCGTCTGTCGCCGCGGCTCGTGGGGGCGCGGGAGTGCGAAGGGGAGCACATCCAGCCCATGCTGTTCCGGCCGGTCGGGGACGAACGGCTCTGCCGGGCCTGCTCCGAAACCGGGGCCGACGTCAAGTCCGCGACCGGGGCCAGAGACGGGGCCGGAGCCAGGGTCAGGGCCGGAGTCAGGGCCGGGCGTGCCGTCCTCGCCGGGGTTCCCTAGCGCGCCGTGGTCAGCTCGCACCTCCCGTCCGCGCACGAGCGGCGCAGGCGGCCCGCCGAGACCGTCTCCGCCAGGCCCATCACCCAGCACATCGGGCAACCGCGCAGCGCGACCAGCCCGGCCGGGAGGAGCAGGAGGCTGAGGGGGCCGAGGGCGGGGAGCAGCGCCAGGGCGCCCGCGAGGGCGCCGAAGCCGAGGGCACCCCGGGCCAGATGGCGGGGCACGGTGGCGCTCGCGAAGCCCCGGGGTGCGCGGCCGCGTGGCGTGGTCATCGGTTCTCCTCCTCGCTCAGTGCCTCACGGACGGCCGAACGGGCCCGGTGGAGGCGGGACTTCATGGCGGCGGTGCTCAGGCCGAGCCGGTCGGCGACGGTACGGCCGGGCAGGCCCTGGACGTCCCGCATGACCAGGACCCGGCGCTGGTCGACGGGGAGGGCGGCGACAGCGGCGGCCACCCGCTCCGCCTCCAGGCGCAGTAAGGCGTCGTCCTCGGCGGACCGGGCCGTGGCGCCGGGGGCGGTTCCGGACGGTACGGGATCGGTGGCCGGTGCCCGGTGGAGCAGGGCCCGGGTGCGGCGCAGGCATTCGTTGCGGACGATCCGGAACATCCAGGAGGCGAGCGCCCCGGAGGCGCGCAGCATGCCGATCTTCCGGTAGAGGATGATCACCGCCTCCTGGGCGGCGTCCTCGGCGTCCTGCGGGGTGGCGCACAAGCTGTGCGCGAACCGCCGCACGTGCGGATAGGAGCCGTACACGAGCGCAGTGAGCGCCTCCACGTCGCCGTGCTGCGCCGCCGTGACGAGGCCGACGCCGGGCCAGCCGCGGTCAGCCACGGTGACGCCGGCGGCGGCGCAGGGTGACGGCGCACGCGCACACGAGCAGCGCGGCGGCCGCGACGGCGATCACGACGATGGTGGTCATGGGGTCCTCCCGGTGGGCTGGGGAGCGGACGCGGTCGTCCGCACGCCTATGAGAGGCACCCCGTGCGCGAAAGGATTCACCCTCCCCGGACCGGCCGCGCGTGACCGCCCCCCAGGGGTACGGAGAAGGGGCCGCCCGACATCCGTGGGGACGGACGTCGGGCGGCCCCTGGGGCACGTGGTGGCACGCACCCGGTGCGTCACGCGCGGGCCTTCTCGGCCTGTGGGGCGGACGCCGGGGCGGCCTCGGCGGCCTTGTCGCCCTTCATGACGAGGAGGGTGATCACGCCGCCGGCGGCCGCGACGACCGCCGCGCCGATGAAGGCGGCGGAGAAGCCCTCGGTCAGGCGGGGCAGGTTGCCGAGCTGGTCGGCGCCCTGCGACATGGCGACGGCGGTGAGCGCGGCGAGGCCGAGCGCGGAGCCGGCGTTATAGGTGGTGTTGACGATGCCGGAGGCGAGACCGGCCTGTTCCTGCGGGGCGCCGGACATGGCCGCGATCATCGCCGGGATGTAGGCGAGGGACATGCCGAGCGCGGCGACCAGCGAGGCCGGCAGGACGTCGACGAGGAAGGTGCCGGTCGGCTCGACGGCGGCGAGCCAGACGAGACCGGCCGCGAGGAGCAGCAGACCGACGCCGATGAGCGGCTTGGCACCGACCTTCGTCATGAGCCGGGAGGTGAGGGCCGTCATGAAGATCATGAGGAGGACGGTCATCGGGAGCAGCGCGGCGCCGGAGGCGAAGGCCCCGTAGCCGAGGACCTGCTGGAGGTACAGGTTGAGGAAGTACCACATCGGGATCCAGGCGGCGCCGAGCAGCGTCATGGCCAGGTTGGCGGAGCCGAGGCGCGGGACCCGCCAGACGCTGAGCGGCATGAGGGGCTCGCGGACGGACTTCTGGATCACGAGGAAGAGGATCAGCAGGACGGCGGCGGCGGCCAGCTCCAGGATCGTGGCGGTGGCGCCCCAGCCGACCTCGGGGGCCCGGACGACGGCGAAGACGGCGAGCGCGAGACCGGCGGTGACGGCGACCGCGCCGAGGACGTCGACCGAGCCGCGGCGGGACGCGACGTTCGGGAGGAGCTTGGTGGCGGCGAGGGTCGCGAGGCCGATCGGGATGTAGATGATGAAGACCCACTGCCAGGCGGCCCACTCGGTGAAGACGCCGCCGAGGAAGACGCCCGCGGTGCCGCCGGCGGGGGCCGCGGCGCCGTAGAGCGCCATCGCCTTGCCGAGCTCCTTCGGGTCGTGCATGAACAGCATCATCAGCAGGGTCATCGCGGAGGGCGCGATGAGCGCGCCGCCGACGCCCTGGACGGCGCGGCCGAGGATCTCGACCCAGGCGGTCTGCGCGGCCGCGGCGAGGACCGAGCCGGCGATCATGACCGCCCAGCCGGAGACGAAGATCCTGCGGGCTCCGACGAGGTCGGAGAGGCGTCCGCCGAGGAGCAGCAGACCGCCGAAGACGATGACGTAGGCGTTGAAGACCCACTGGAGCTCGCCCTGCGTGAAGCCGAGGTCCTTCTGCATCTCGGGGAGCGCGACCCCGATGATCGAGGTGTCCATGATGACCATGAACTGGGCGGCGGCGAGCACGAGGAGTGCCCACCAGCGCCGGGGGTTGACGGTTTCTGCTGACATCGCCCTGACCCTTCACTCGCTGCCATATACCCCTGGGGGGTACTTTTGCGGAGCACCGTAACATACCCATGGGGGGTATGTAAGGGGGGAGGGAGAAGACCTGTCGGCGGCGAAGGAACGGGCGGCTCCGGAGACGGGCGGACCCCGGCGGGGCCGAGGTTCCACCCCTGGAGCGGAGGGGGCGGCGGGAACGGGCCGGTGGGGACCTCCGGGAGCGGGCGGAGCGGCGGGAACGGAGGTCCGGGCGACCCTCGGGAGCGGGCGGCGAGAACGGCCGCCGGCGGGGCAGAATGCCCCGCATGACCGCAGACCAGGACCCCCAGCTGCTCCGGCGCTGGACCGCCACCCTGCTCGCCGCCCGCGCCGGCCGCGAGGGCCCGGACCCCGTCCCGTACGGGCGGAACCTGCTGGCCCGCTGGTCGGAACCGCAGCGCCGCTACCACACGGTCGACCACCTCAGGGCGGTCCTCGACCGCATCGACGAACTGGCCGACCAGGGCGGGGAGGGCGGGGAACTCGAACTCGTCCGGCTCGCCGCCTGGTTCCACGACGCCGTCTACCGCCCCGACCGCTCCGAGAACGAGGAGCGCTCCGCCGCGCTCGCCGAGAAGGCCCTGACCGAGGCCGGCCTCACGGCCCGCGAGGTCACGGAGGTGGCCCGCCTCGTCCGCCTCACCGTCACCCACGACCCGGCGCCCGGCGACCTCAACGGCGAGACGCTCTGCGACGCGGACCTCGCCGTCCTGGCGGGCGGGCCGGATACGTACGGGGGGTATGTGGCGGCGGTCCGCGAGGAGTACGCCTTCGTGCCCGACGACGCCTTCCGCGCCGGCCGCGCCGCCGTCCTCCGCCAGCTCCTCGCCCTGCCACGCCTCTTCCGCACGCCGTACGGAGCGACGGCCTGGGAGGAGCGGGCCCGGGAGAACCTGGAGCGGGAACTCGCCGAGCTGACGGACGCCTCCGGGACGGGCTGAACGGCGGCCGCGCCCCCCTCGGGGCGGGACCGCCGCCCCGAGCGGTGCCGTCCCGGGAGCCGTCTCGTATCGCGAGACCCTTGCCCATCCCGGGAATGACAGGCACAAACGGCCCGTTGACCCATGTCATGCCGTCTTCGTCAGCCGACCCCACGACCCCGCCCGACCCCACACCCGAGAACGCCACCGGAACCCCCACCGAACAGCCGTCCGCCTCCACGACGTCCGCCGCGTCGTCCGGGAACTCCGGCCGGATGCCGCTCGCCGTCTACATCCTCGGACTCTCCGTCTTCGCCCTCGGTACGAGCGAATTCATGCTCTCCGGCCTCCTCCCGCCCATCGCGGAGGACATGAACGTCTCGATCCCCCGCGCCGGCCTGCTCATATCGGCCTTCGCCATCGGCATGGTCGTCGGCGCGCCGCTGCTGGCCGCCGCCACCCTGCGGCTCCCCCGGAAGACGACCCTGGTCGCCCTCATCACGGTCTTCGGCCTCGGCCAGGTCGCGGGCGCCCTCGCCCCGAACTACGGGGTCCTCTTCGCGTCCCGGGTCGTGAGCGCCCTCGCGTGCGCCGGGTTCTGGGCCGTCGGCGCCGCCGTCGCCATCGCCATGGTGCCCGTCGGCGCCCGCGCCCGCGCCATGGCCGTGATGATCGGCGGCCTGTCGATCGCCAACGTCCTCGGCGTCCCCGCCGGCGCCTTCCTCGGCGAGCACCTCGGCTGGCGCTCCGCGTTCTGGGCGGTCGGCGCGGCCTCCGCCGTCGCCCTCGTGGGCGTCCTCACCCGCATCCCGCACATCCCGGTGCCGAAGACCGCGCCCCGGCTCAGGCGGGAACTGGTCATCTACCGCGACCGGCAGGTGCTGCTGTCCATCGTCATCACGGCGCTCGCCGCCGGCGGTGTCTTCTGCGCCTTCTCCTACCTGGCCCCGCTGCTCACCGATGTCTCCGGCCTCGACGCCGGCTGGGTCTCCGCCGTCCTCGGCCTCTTCGGCATCGGCGCCCTGGTCGGTACGACGATCGGCGGCCGGGTCGCCGACGCCCACCTCTTCGGCGTGCTCCTGAGCGGCATCACCGCCTCCACCGTCTTCCTGGCGGCGCTGGCCGTCTTCGCCTCCAGCCCGGTCGTGACGGTGCTGCTCGCCTTCCTCCTGGGCGTCTCCGCGTTCTACACGGCCCCGGCCCTCAACGCCCGCATGTTCAACCTGGCCGGCGCCGCGCCCACGCTCGCCGGCGCCACCACCACCGCCGCCTTCAACCTCGGCAACACCGGCGGCCCCTGGCTCGGCGGCACCGTCATCGACGCGGGCCTCGGCTTCGCCGCCCCCGCCTGGGCCGGCGCGGCCATGACCGTCCTCGCGCTCGTGGCGGTCGCGGTCTCGCTGCGCCTCCACTCCGCGTCCCGGTCCCGCGTGGTCACCGGCGCCCAGGACCGCGACGGCGCCCCCCTGCCCACCCCGGACGGCGCCCTGCGCTGACACCCCTCGTGCCGCGCCGCCGCACGCCCGCCTCCCGGACCGTACGGGGGCGGGCGTACGGCTGCCGGTCAGGCGAGCGGGCGGCCCTTCGGGCGGCGCAGGCCCGCCTCGGTGAGGCGGCGCAGCAGTTCCTTCGACCCGACCTCGACGGCGCCGCCCGCCACCGCGTCCGCGTACCGATCCGAGGGGATGTCGTAGTGGTCCCGCTCGAAGGCGCGCGGCGGGGCGCCGATCCGGGCGGCGAAGGCGTGCAGCTCCTCGAAGGAGACGTCGCTGATGAGGTGCGACCACATGCGGCCGTGGCCCGGCCAGGTCGGCGGGTCGATGTAGAGGGTCACGAGCCCGCCCCCGCCCGCGCGGCCCGGCGCCCGCCGGCGGGGGCCCGTCGCGCCGTGGCGGCCGGCGCCGTCACGTGAGCCCGCCCACCGGTGCCACCACCACGCCCTGCTTGCCGCAGACCCAGTGCGGGTCGGGGCCGAGCTCCGGTTCCACGTCCAGGGCGTGCGGGTCGCCCGAGGCGCAGACCGGACAGATCGGCCAGCGCCCGTACCGTTCGAGCAGGGCGTCCTGCACGTCCTGGGCGACGAGTCCGGCGACGTACGCCACGCCCTCGGGCCACTGCTCGACCCACCAGCGCCGGTGCGTCACCGACTCCTCCACCATCGACACGACCTCGGCGGCGGCCACCTCCCGGGCGGCGAGGTCGGCCAGCACCAGCGCGCGAGCGGCGTGCAGCGCCTGCTCCACGGGGTCGATCTCGTTCATGCGTTCATTGTCACCCGCGCCGCGGCGAAGCGGCGAGAAAACCGGGGTCGGGGCAGGGTCCGGCCAGGGTGGGACCAGGGTTCTCTCCGGGACGGAGGGTCTTGTCGCCGCCGGGGTCCGAAAGTAGCTTTCATATGTGACCCAAGACGTGAAGGAAAGTTTCACCAGCGGCGCGCCGCCGGCCCCCGCCGCACTCGCGGCCAAGGTCCGGACCCTCGCCCCGTCCATGACCCGCTCCATGCAGCGGGTCGCCGAAGCCGTCGCCGGCGACCCGGCGGGCTGCGCCGCGCTCACGGTCACCGGCCTCGCCGAACTCACCGGCACCAGCGAGGCGACCGTCGTCCGCACCGCCCGCCTCCTCGGCTACCCCGGCTACCGCGACCTGCGCCTCGCCCTCGCGGGCCTCGCCGCCCAGCAGCAGTCGGGCCGTGCCCCGTCCGTCACCGCCGACATAGCGGTCGACGACCCGGTCGCCGACGTCGTCGCCAAACTCGCCTACGACGAGCAGCAGACCCTCGCCGACACGGCCGCCGGACTCGACACGGTGCAGCTCGGCGCCGTCGTCGCCGCCCTCGCCACCGCCCGCCGCATCGACATCTACGGCATCGGCGCCTCCGGCCTCGTCGCACAGGACCTCGGCCAGAAACTGCTGCGCATCGGCCTCATCGCGCACGCCCCCGGCGACCCGCACCTCGCCGTCACCAACGCCGTCCAGCTGCGCTCCGGTGACGTGGCCATCGCCATCACCCACTCCGGCTCCACCGGTGACGTCATAGAACCGCTCCGGGTCGCCTTCGACCACGGCGCCACCACGGTCGCCGTCACCGGCCGCCCGGACGGCCCCGTCACCCAGTACGCGGACCACGTCCTCACCACCTCCACCGCCCGCGAGAGCGAACTGCGGCCCGCCGCCATGTCCTCGCGCACCAGCCAACTACTGGTCGTGGACTGCCTGTTCACCTGCGTCACGCAGCGCACCTACGAAACGGCCGCGCCCGCCCTCGCCGCCTCCTACGAGGCCCTCGCCCACCGCCACTCGCCCCGCAGCCGCTGAACCACCAGGAAAGAGCCGCCGCCCGTGCCGACCACGTACTCCGAACTGCGCGCCCAGCTGGCCACCCTCACCACCGAGGCCTTCCGCCCCGAACTGGCCGAGATCGACCGGCTGTCCACCCTGGAGATCGCCCGCACCATGAACGGCGAGGACCAGTCCGTCCCCGCCGCCGTCGCCCGGCAGCTCCCGGCCATCGCCGCCGCCATCGACGCCACCGCCGCCCGCATGGCCGACGGCGGCCGGCTCGTCTACATGGGCGCGGGCACGGCCGGGCGGCTCGGTGTCCTGGACGCCAGCGAGTGCCCGCCCACCTTCAACACCGACCCCTCCCAGGTCGTCGGCCTCGTCGCGGGCGGCCCCACCGCGCTGGTCCGGTCCGTGGAGGGCGCCGAGGACTCCCGGGACCTCGCCGTCGCCGACCTCACCGCCCTCGGGCTCACCGACCGCGACACCGTCGTCGGCGTCTCCGCCTCCGGCCGCACCCCGTACGCCCTCGGTGGCGTCGAACACGCCCGCCGGCTCGGGGCGCTCACCATCGGCCTCTCCTGCAACGCCGACAGCGCGCTCGCCGCCGCCGCCGAACACGGCATCGAGGTCGTCACCGGCCCCGAGCTCCTCACCGGCTCCACCCGCCTCAAGGCGGGCACCGCCCAGAAGCTCGTCCTCAACATGATCTCGACCATCACCATGATCCGGCTCGGCAAGACGTACGGAAACCTCATGGTCGACGTCCGCGCCTCCAACGAGAAGCTCCACGCCCGCTCGCGCCGGATCGTCGCCCTCGCCACCGGCGCGCCGGACGAGCAGATCGAGGCGGCCCTCGCCGCCGCCGACGGCGAGGTGAAGAACGCCATCCTCATGATCCTCGCCGACATCGACGCCCCGACCGCCGCCCGCCGCCTCACCGCCTCCGCCGGCCACCTCCGCGCGGCCCTGCACCCGGGCGGAACGAGGCCGTGACCGAGAAGGACCGAAAGCCCCTCGGCCGGGGCACGTCGGCATGCCCTCGCCCCATGTGACGCGTGAGCCGACACCGTCGACGTACCCCCGGCCCGGCACCGGCACGGTGCCCGGTGGGTCGCCTGACCTCCGTGCCCCCCAACCCCCTTGCGTCACAAATTACTTCGTGCTCGTCCCGCCGCCGGAGGATCATCCCCGCCATGACAACAACGCGCGCCATGACCACCACCACGACCACCCCGCCCTCCGCCGACGGAGCGGGCACCTGGACGCTCGGGGATCTCACCGTCCGCCGGATCGGGTTCGGCGCGATGCGGTTGCCGCAGTACGGGGAGGCCCTCGTCCCGCACGCCGTTCCGAGGGACCGCGCGGAGGCGATCGCCGTCCTGCGCAAGGCCGTCGACCTGGGCGTCAACCACATCGACACCGCGGCCTTCTACTTCTCGCCGCTGCGCTCGGCCAACGAGCTGATCAACAGCGCGCTCGGCGGCCCGTACCCCGAGGACCTCGTCATCGCCACCAAGGTCGGGCCCGCCCGCGACGCCTCCGGCGCCTGGGCCGAGCACGCCCGCACCCCCGAGGCGCTGCGCGCCCAGGTCGAGGAGAACCTGCGCCAGCTCGGCCGCGACCACCTCGACCTGGTCAACCTCCGGATCACCGGCACCGACTCGATAGCCGAGCGCTTCGGGGCCCTCGCCGAACTCCGCGAGGCGGGCCTCATCCGCCACCTCGGGCTCTCCAACGTCACCCCGGACCACCTGGCCGAGGCCCGGGCCATCGCGCCCGTGGTGTGCGTCCAGAACATGTACGGGATCGGCGTCCGCCCCGAGTACGAGGAGTTCGTCCGGCACTGCGGCGAGCAGGGCATCGCCTTCGTGCCGTTCTACGCCATCGCCGCCGGCTCCCTGCGCCTCACGCCCGAGGACCTCGAGACCCTGAACCGCCTTCACCGCGCCGGGCGGTGACGCCTCAGCGGCCCACGGCGCCGTCGATCCGCTCCCGCAGGATGTCGGCGTGGCCGGCGTGCCGGGCGGTCTCCTCGATCATGTGGACGAGGATCCACCGCATCGACGGGGGAGCCGTCTCCCGGAGGGACCGGGCCCCCGGACGGTTCAGGTCGTCGCACGTGACGACGATCGCGTCGGAGTGCGCGGCGGCCGCCCGGTAGGCGGCCACGAGGCTGTCCGCCGTGTCCTGCGGGGTGAGGGCGTCGTCCTCGGCGAGGGCTATGTCCTCCCCCGCGTAGGCCCAGGCGAACCAGCCGCGTTCGACCTCCGTCAGGTGCTTCAGGAGGCCGAGGACGCTCGTCCCCGACGCCACCCCGGGCCTCCGCAGCGCCTCCTCGGGAGCGCCGTACGTCTTCGCGACGACGGCCTCCCGCAAATATCGCAGGAAGGCCAGCAGGGTCGTCCTCTCGTCGCCCTCGACATCGGGCGGCCGCACATCACCACGTACCTCACTGTTGGTCATCCGCCGACCCTACGCGGCGCCCCGGCGTGCGGCCGGAAGCACCCGCCGCCGCCCTAACGCCCGTTCTTCCGGGCCGCCTTGGGCGCTCCGCCCGTGGTCCGCAGGTCGTACCAGGCGGTGAGGGCCTCCAGGCCGACCGCCGCCCAGCGCAGTGCCTTCACCACGGCGCTCCCCAGTTCCTCCATCGTCTCCCTCTCCCTTCGCGGTCCTCTCCGGAGAGGACCGGGCGCGGCCCGCGAAGGTTGCCCGGAGCGGAAACGCCGGTCAGGCGTCGAGGAGGGCGAGGAGTTCGCGTTCGCGGGCGGGGCTGAGACCGGCCCGCCGGTCGCGGTCCAGGCCCGCCTCGCGTTCCCAGGCGAGGGTGTCGGCGATCAGCTCCTCGCGGGAGCGCTGCCGCAGGCCCGCCGCGGCCGCCGCCTCCCCCGAGCGGGCCTGGAAGCCGCGCCAGTCGTCGTCGGCCAGCCACAGCGGCAGGGACTCGGGGCCCATGTACTGGCCCACGCCCTGCTCCAGGAGCCACTTCGAAGGAGCGAGGACGACGGGGCCGGTGTGGCCGCCGGCGGCCCGGGAGAGCGCGATCCACTCCCGGAAGGGGATGGCCGGCCCCACCGCGTTGTACGTGCCCGTGCGCCCCGCCTCCGCCGAGTCCAGCAGCCAGCCGGCGAGGTCGCGCACGTCGATCGCCTGCGTCGGCAGCTCCGGCTCGTCCGGCACGAGCAGCGGCGCCTGCGGGTCGCGGGCCGCGCGGGCGGCCCAGTAACCGGTGCGGCAGCTGTGGTCGCCGGGACCGCCGATGAGCCCCGCGCGGGCGATGAGGAGCCGGTCGCCCACGGCCGCCGTGGTGGCCTGCTCGCAGGCCACCTTGGCCTGGCCGTACAGCTCGCGGTCGACCTCGCCCAGCTCCGTCGGCGGCAGCAGGGGCGCGGACTCGTCGGCGCCCAAATCGTCGTGGGAGGCGTAGGCGCTGCACGAGGACACGTACGTCCAGTGGCGGGCCCGGCCGCCGAGCGCGTCGAGCGCGCCGCGCACGAACGCGGGCTGCCAGGACACCTCCACCACCGCGTCCCAGTCCCGCTCCCGGAGCGCGTCGTACGCCCCCGGGTCCCGCCGGTCCGCCGCCACCAGGACGGCCCCCTCCGCCGCCTCTCCGCTCTCTCCGCGCGCCACGCAGGTCACCTCGTGACCCCGCTCCAGCGCCTGCCGCGACAACTCGCGGCCCACCCATGCCGTACCGCCCAGAACCAGAATGTCCATGCGGCCAGTGGACCACCCCAACTCCCCGTATCCGCAGGGCGTTCGCCGTCGGCGGAGCCCGCGCGGACGGCGGGAAACCGTCCCGGGCGGCGTCCGGGAAGGCCGCTTCCCGGGCCGGGAAGGGGCGCCGGGAGCCTTCGGCGCGGGCCCGCGGCCCTGGCGTCGACGGGCGGCCCCGCACCCCGCCCACAGGCCGTACAGCCGCTCCCCACCGGGTCGCCACACCCCCTCCGACCTGGGCTTTTTCCCCTCTTCTCCCTAGGCTGGCGGAACACGGAGGGGAGATCCACATGGTGGAGACGGACCGCGGGATCCGTACGGTCGAAGATGTCATGGCCCTGCTCGACGGGCTGTTCGCGCCCGGCGCCGACCGGTGGTCGGAGGGCGGCGCCGGATGGTGGGACGGGTTCTACGCCGACCGCGAAAGGCCGGTGCCGTTCTTCGTCGCGAAGCCGGACGAGAACCTGGTGTCGTACGTGGAACGGGGCCTGCTCCCGGCCGGCGGCGCGGGCGTCCGGCGGGCGCTCGACCTCGGCTGCGGGCCGGGCCGGAACGCCCTGTACCTGGCCTCGCTCGGCTACGCGGTGGACGCGGTGGACCTGTCCCCCACGGCGATCTCCTGGGCCCGGGACCGGGCTCAGGAGGCGGGCCTCGCGGACCGGATCCGGTTCGTGTGCGGCAATGCCTTCACCTCCCCGGAGCTGGGCGCCGACGGCCCGTACGACCTCGTCTACGACTCCGGCTGCTTCCACCACCTGCCGCCGCACCGCCGCGTCACCCACCTGGCGCTCCTCGACCGCGTCCTCGCCCCGGGCGGACACTTCGCCCTGACCGCCTTCGCGGCCGGCGAGGGCGGCATGGGCTCGGAACTGCCGGACGCCGCGTTCTACCGGAAGGGCGCACTGGAAGGCGGCCTCGCCTACACCGACACGTCCCTCCGCGCGATCTTCTCCCCCATGACGGCGAAGGAACTCCGCCGCATGCTCCCCCAGCCCCCGGCCTCCCCCCACTTCGGCGAACCGTTCCTGTGGACGGCCCTCTTCCACCGCCCCTGACCGGTACGCACCGGTGACGGGTCCCATAGCCTCGGCCCATGGGACACGAGAGCTGCTGCGGAGGGCCTGGGTACCGGCCTCGGGCCCTGTCCGAGGTGAAGACGCGCATGGCCCGCGCCCGCCGTACCGGCGAGCCGTTCGCCGCCGCGCTGGTCGACCCCGACGCCTGAGCGGGCGCATGCCGCCCGGCCGGGCCGGGGAACGCCCGAGGGCGGCACCCCCGGTGGGGGTGCCGCCCTCGGCGTCGTACGGATGGAGCCGCTGAGCCGGTGGCTCAGAAGTCCATGTCACCGCCCGGCATGCCGCCGCCGGCCGGCGCGGCGGCCTTCTCCGGCTTGTCGGCGATGACGGCCTCGGTGGTGAGGAACAGCGCCGCGATGGAGGACGCGTTCTGCAGAGCGGAGCGCGTGACCTTCGCGGGGTCGATGATGCCCTCGGCGATCATGTCGACGTACTCACCGGTCGCGGCGTTCAGGCCGTGGCCGACGGGCAGGTTGCGCACCTTCTCGACGATGACGCCGCCCTCGAGACCACCGTTGACGGCGATCTGCTTCAGCGGGGCCTCCAGGGCCAGCTTGACGATGTTGGCACCGGTGGCCTCGTCGCCCTCCAGCTCCAGCTTCTCGAAGACGCTCGACGCCTGCAGCAGGGCCACGCCACCGCCGGCGACGATGCCCTCCTCGACGGCCGCCTTCGCGTTGCGAACGGCGTCCTCGATGCGGTGCTTGCGCTCCTTGAGCTCGACCTCGGTCGCGGCACCGGCCTTGATGACGGCCACGCCGCCGGCCAGCTTCGCGAGGCGCTCCTGGAGCTTCTCGCGGTCGTAGTCCGAGTCGCTGTTCTCGATCTCGGCGCGGATCTGGTTCACGCGACCGGCGACCTGCTCGCTGTCACCGGCACCGTCGACGATGGTGGTCTCGTCCTTGGTGATGACGACCTTGCGGGCGCGGCCCAGCAGGTCGAGGCCCGCGTTCTCCAGCTTGAGGCCGACCTCCTCGGAGATGACCGTGCCGCCGGTGAGGATGGCGATGTCGTTCAGCATCGCCTTGCGGCGGTCGCCGAAGCCCGGGGCCTTGACGGCGACGGACTTGAAGGTGCCGCGGATCTTGTTGACGACCAGGGTCGACAGGGCCTCGCCCTCGACGTCCTCGGCGATGATCAGCAGCGGCTTGCCCGACTGCATGACCTTCTCCAGGAGCGGGAGCAGGTCCTTCACGGAGGAGATCTTGGAGTTGACGATCAGGAGGTACGGGTCCTCGAGCGAGGCCTCCATGCGCTCCATGTCCGTGGCGAAGTACGCCGAGATGTAGCCCTTGTCGAAGCGCATACCCTCGGTGAGCTCCAGCTCCAGACCGAAGGTCTGGGACTCCTCGACGGTGATGACGCCTTCCTTGCCGACCTTGTCCATGGCCTCGGCGATGAGCTCGCCGATCTGGGTGTCGGCGGCGGAGATGGAGGCGGTGGAGGCGATCTGCTCCTTCGTCTCGACCTCCTTCGCCTGGTCGAGCAGAGCGCCGGAGACGGCCTCGACGGCCTTCTCGATGCCGCGCTTGAGCGCCATCGGGTTGGCGCCGGCGGCGACGTTGCGGAGGCCCTCACGGACGAGCGCCTGGGCGAGGACGGTGGCGGTGGTCGTACCGTCGCCGGCGACGTCGTCCGTCTTCTTGGCGACTTCCTTGACCAGCTCGGCGCCGATCTTCTCGTACGGGTCCTCGAGCTCGATCTCCTTGGCGATGGAAACACCATCGTTGGTGATCGTGGGGGCGCCCCACTTCTTCTCGAGGACGACGTTGCGGCCCTTCGGGCCAAGGGTGACCTTGACGGCGTCAGCGAGCTGGTTCATGCCGCGCTCGAGACCGCGCCGGGCCTCCTCGTCGAACGCGATGATCTTGGCCATGTGAAGTGGTCCTCCCGGACATGGGGTGGATAACGCTCCAGGACCGCGCCGACGCCCGCGACGGACGGCCTCCGCGCTCCGTGTGGTTCCTTGCCCCACCCGGCCGGCGACCTCGCCAAGCTCGATCCTCGTAGCACTCTCACCTTCCGAGTGCTAACGCCAATGATTAGCACTCGCCCTAGGAGAGTGCAAGCGCCTCTCGGTTTTAGGGCCTGTCCGCGCGAGGCGCGCCCGGCGCCGGGTGGAGGGTTCGCGCCACCTCCGACCGTACGGAACCGGCCGGTCGCGCGCGGGGCGGACCGCCCCCGCACGTGCGAGGGGCCCGCATCCCTCGGGATGCGGGCCCCTCGACGGCGTTGCGTCGGTGGCCGATCGCGCCGCGCTCAGACGGCGAGCTTGACCATGTCCGCCTGCGGACCCTTCTGGCCCTGCGAGATCTCGAACTCGACCCGCTGGCCCTCTTCGAGGGTGCGGTAGCCATCCATCTGGATCGCGCTGTAGTGGACGAAAACATCCGCACCACCGTCGACCGCGATGAAGCCGTAGCCCTTCTCCGCGTTGAACCACTTGACGGTGCCCTGAGCCATGCCTAACTCCCCTATTACTGGCCCTTGCGCGGGACCGCACTTCGCGGACCCGGGTCAGACCCTGCGCCGGAACGCGTCGACCGCGGCTGAATGTATCTGCCCAACTGCCCTCTGCAACAGGCCATTCGAGCGAGAATTCTGGGCGCGACGGAAAGGTGAATTCGTCTGATTCCCCCGAATTCCGGGGCAAGTCGGGCCCGGCAAAGCGCGCAGAAGGTACAGATCGTGCGTGCACATTGGCTGCTTCTTGTCGCGCGGAGACGCATTCTCATATGCGTCCGGCATGAGCAGCGGAGGGGGCTTCCCCAACTCTACCGCGCTCAACCATGCAGAATTGCCCCCTCCGCTTTATGGCGCGGAAGGGGCAATTCGAGAGAGAAGGGGGAGAAGAGGAAGCAGGGGAAGGAGAGGCTCAGCAGCCGCCGGCCACGGCGGGGATGATCGAGATGCCGGCGCCATCGGGCGTCGCCGTCTCCAGGCCCTGCTCGAAGCGCACGTCGTCGTCGTTCACGTACACGTTGACGAAGCGGCGCAGCTTGCCCTGGTCGTCCAGGACGCGGGCGGCGATGCCCGTGTGGTTCTTCTCCAGGTCGGCGATGACCTCGGCGAGGGTCGCGCCCTCGGCGGGCACCTCGGCCTGCCCGCCGGTGTAGGTGCGGAGGATGGTGGGGATGCGGACGTTCACGGCCATGTGTTCACGAACCTTTCAGTGGGCCAGGCCGGCGTCGCGGAACGCGTCCAGGCTGGGGCGGATGGTGGCGGTCGCCTGGGAGCTGTCGGCCACGGCGTCCAGGGTCTTGAGGCCGTCGCCGGTGTTCAGCACGACGGTGGTGAGGCTCGGGTCGATCACGCCGTTCTCGACCAGCTTCCGGGTGACACCGACCGTCACGCCGCCCGCCGTCTCGGCGAAGATGCCCTCGGTCCGCGCCAGGACCTTGATCGCGTCCACGACCTGCTCGTCGTTCACGTCCTCCACGGCGCCGCCGGTGCGGCGCGCGATGTCGAGGACGTACGGGCCGTCGGCCGGGTTGCCGATCGCGAGGGACTTGGCGATGGTGTTCGGCTTCTGCGGGCGGACCACGTCGTGGCCGGCCTTGAAGGCGGCGGAGACCGGGGAGCAGCCCTCGGCCTGCGCGCCGAAGATCTTGTACGGCTTGTCCTCGACCAGGCCCAGCTTGATGAGCTCCTGCAGCCCCTTGTCGATCTTCGTCAGCTGTGAGCCGGAGGCGATCGGGATGACCAGCTGGTCCGGGATGACCCAGCCGAGCTGCTCGCAGATCTCGTACGCGAGCGTCTTGGAGCCCTCGCCGTAGTACGGACGGAGGTTGACGTTCACGAAGCCCCAGCCCTCACCGAGCGGGTCGCCGATGAGCTCCGAGCAGAAGCGGTTCACGTCGTCGTAGTTGCCCTCGATGGCGACGAGGTCACCGCCGTACACGCCGGCCATGACGACCTTGCCCTGCTCCAGGTCGTGCGGGATGAACACACAGGAGCGGAAGCCGGCGCGGGCGGCGGCGGCGCCGACGGCGCCGGCCAGGTTGCCGGTGGAGGAGCAGGAGAGGGTGGTGAAGCCGAAGGCGCGGGCGGCCTCGAGGGCCTGGGCGACGACCCGGTCCTTGAAGGAGTGCGTCGGGTTGCCGGAGTCGTCCTTCACGAACAGCTTGCCGGGCTCGACGCCGATCTCGCGGGCCAGGTTGTCGGCCTTGACCAGCGGGGTCCAGCCGGGGTTCAGGTTCGGCTTCTCGGCGACGTCGGCCGGGACGGGGAGGAGCGGGGCGTAGCGCCAGATGTTGGCGGGGCCCGCCTCGATCTTCCTACGCAGCTCCTCGGGGTCGCCGGCGGGGAGCTCGTAGGCCACTTCGAGGGGGCCGAAACAGAGTTCGCAGGCGAAGATCGGGCCGAGGGCGAAGACCTCGCCGCATTCGCGGCAGGAGAGTCCGGAGGCGGGTCCGAGGTCGACGGTGGTGCCGGCGGAGCCGGTGGCGGGTGCGACGGTCTGTACAGCCATGGAGGCGAGGCCCTTTCTCCTCATCTTCCTCATGACGCGTTTCGCCATGAGACGGATTTGGCACCTTCCCTAGCCGGGGACCCCGCTGGCGCGCCGTGGCGCGGACGAGAACCGACTGGAGGGTTGCCGGGGCTTCAACGGGCCGTATCCCTCTGCCCCTCTGGATGAGCGGTATTCGGTTGTGGAACGCGCTCGGCACCCCGACATGCGACGGGCCTTCGCGTTGTTCAAGACTGTAACCGAAGGCATGGACGGTTGAGATGGTCGTCCGAACCGCGAGATGGAGATCACGTGCTGGAAGAGGTGGAGCGCTGGCTGGGCCGGCGGTCCTGGTCCGTGGCCGACCGACCGCTGGAGCGGATTCTCGCCGCCAAGCGCTCGACGACCGTCAGCGTGGTGCTGCCCGCGCTCAACGAGGAGGCGACGGTCGGGGACATCGTCTCCGTGATCCGGCGCGAGCTGATGACCGCGTCGGTGCCGCTCGTGGACGAGCTGGTGGTGATCGACTCCGGTTCCACGGACCGTACGGCGGAGGTGGCGGCGGCGGCCGGGGCGCGGGTGGTCGCGCGGGACTCGATACTCCCCCGGATACCCGCCGTGCCGGGCAAGGGCGAGGTCCTGTGGCGGTCACTGATGGTGACGGGCGGAGATGTGGTCTGCTTCGTGGACGCCGATCTGCGGGACTTCTCGGCCGACTTCGTCACGGGTATCGTCGGCCCGCTGCTCACCGACCCGGACGTGGACTTCGTGAAGGCGATGTACGACCGCCCGCTCGGTGACGCCCCTGGTCAGGGCGGTCGCGTGACGGAGCTGGTGGCGCGCCCGCTGCTGAATCTGCACTGGCCCCAGCTGGCCGGTTTCGTCCAGCCGCTGGGCGGCGAGTACGCGGCGCGGCGCTCCCTGCTGGAGCGGCTGCCGTTCCCCGTTGGTTACGGAGTGGAGCTGGCGCTGCTGGTGGACGCGCTGCACACGGTGGGCCTGGACGCCCTCGCGCAGGTGGACGTGGGCGTCCGCAAGCACCGGCACCAGGACGGTCAGGCGCTCGGCCGGATGGCGGCGGCGATCTACCGGACGGCGCAGCTGCGGCTGTCGCGGGGGCACCTGGTGCGGCCGTGGCTGACCCAGTTCGAGCGGGGGGAGTCGGGCTTCGAGCCCCGGACGTACGCGGTGGACACGGAGGAGCGTCCGCCGATCGCCGGGATCACGGAGTATGCGCGGCGCCGCGTGGCGTAACGCCCGGAAATGGTGGGTTTTACCTACATTTCCGTTGTATGCGCTTCAGACAAGCCCACTGCGGACGGCCGCGCCCCGGAAGGGTGCTCGCGGCCGTCGTCCTGGCCGCGAGCGCGCTCCCGCTCGCGGCGGCCGCCCCGGTCACGGCGGACAGCCCCCCACCCGCCCCCGCTCCAGCCGTCACCCCCTCGTCGGCGGACGTGGTCGAGCCCTTCGGCCGGCGGTACGGGGCCACGCTGTACGGGGACTTCACCACCGCCGGGGCCTCGGTCATGCGGTGCGCCGGCGCCCCGGCCCCGTGCGCGGCGGACGGCCGGGTCCCGCCCGGCGCGAAACCGCCCGTACGCGAGCGGGCCGACCCGGCGGGGCTCTCGTCCGGCGGGAAGGCCCCCGCGTACGGCTCCGGCACCGCCGGGATCCGGGTACCGGCGGGCGCCAAGGTGGCGTACGCCCGTCTCTTCTGGGGCGGCCACGCCGGTACGTACGGCACGGCGGACGGGCGGTGGCTGCGGCGCTGTGCCGCCTCGGGCGCGGACGCCGTGCCGTCCCCGGGCGAGCCGGCGACGACCGCCCCCCTGCTCCGCGTCGGGACGGGCCGCGCGGCTCCGGTCTCGGTCGACAGCATGGTCACGGACCCGGCGAAGACCCCGGGACCGCACTTCTACACCGGCGAGTCCGACGTGACGGCCGCCTTCGCGGGCGTCTCGGGACCCGGCGCGACACCGGTGGCCGTCGGGAACGTCTGGGCGCCCAACGGCGCGGGCTGCGCGGCCGGCTGGTCCCTGACCGTGGTGTACGCCTTCCCCGGGCCCGACGCGAAGGCGGGACGCGAGCGGCGGGACGTCCGCGTGTACGGCGGGCACGTCCTGCAGCGCCCGGCCTCGCGGGCCACCACGCTCACCGTCGACGGGCTCGCCGGTGGCGGCGGTACGGTCCGGGCGGCCCTGACGGCGTTCGGCGGCGTGGCGCCGGGGGACCGGTTCCTGGTGGACGGCCGGAGCGCGGCCGCGTCCCGTACGGGCCTCCCCGGTGTCCTGCCCGGGCTCGACGTCGGCACCTTCGAACTGCCCGAGGGCACCGTGCCGCGGGACGCGACCTCGGTGGAGCTGTCCTTCGCCCCGGACGGCGACACGTACGTGCCCTCCGCCCTGGCCCTCTCCGTACCGGCCCCGGACGCGGCGGGCACGGGAGCGGCGGGCGCGCCGGCGGCGGAACCCGCCCCCGCGGGCGGGACGGCTTCCGCCCCCACGGCCCCGGCTCCGACCCCGACCGCGTCCCGGAGCGGCACCCCGGCCGCGTCCCCGACTCCGGCCCCGAGCGCGCCCCCGGGGCCGACCCGGACGGCGTACCCGTCCGGGTCCGGGATCTCCCCCGCCCCGGCCGGTGCCCCGGGGCCCGGCCCACGGGACGTGCCCCCGGCGGGCGGGGCGATGGCCTCGACCGGCGGCGACGGTGAACGGCTGTGGCTGCTGGGCGGCCTGGCCCTCGCCCTCGCGGCCACCGGTCTGGTGGCGAAGGCGGCCCTGCGCGGGCGCCGCGACCTCTGAACCGCTCCCCCGGCTCCGGGGGCCCGCCCCTGGCCGGACCGGCCCGTCTCGTATACGCACGTTTGAGCGTTTACGGGACGGGCTAGGTTCGGCACATGGCTTCTGTGCTCGTGGCATCCAACCGGGGACCGGTCTCGTACACGCTCGGCGAGGACGGGTCGCTCGACGCCCGCAGGGGCGGCGGCGGCCTGGTCTCGGGCCTGAGCGCCGTCTCCTCGCAGGACAGTCTGTGGGTGTGCGCGGCGCTCGGCGAGGGCGACCGCGAGGCGGTGCGGCGCGGCGTCGCCGAGCCCGGCGTCCGGATGCTGGACATCGACCCGGAGGTGTACGCCGACGCGTACAACGGCATCGCCAACTCGGTGCTGTGGTTCCTCCACCACCACCTGTACGACATCCCGCGCGAGCCCGTCTTCGACGCGGAGTTCCGGCGCCGCTGGGAGGCGTACCGCGCGTACAACCGGGCCTTCGCCGAGGTGCTGGCCGCCGAGGCGGACCAGGACGCGGCCGTCCTCGTGCAGGACTACCACCTGGCACTGGTCCCGGGCATGCTGCGGGAGCTGCGGCCCGACCTGCGGATCGGACACTTCACCCACACCCCGTGGGCCTCCCCCGCGTACCTGTCGATGCTGCCGGACGACATCGCCGGGGAGCTGGTGTGGGGCATGCTCGGCGCGGACGAGCTGGGTTTCCACACCTGGGAATGGGCGTCGGCGTTCATCAGCGGCGCGCGGCGGGACGACGCGACGGGGACGGCGGAGGGCGTCTGGCCGAGCGGCGACCCCTGGCACGGCGTCGAGCATGTGCGGTACGGCATCGGAAAGGGCCGCACCCGGGTCCGGGCCTACCCGCTGGGCGTGGACGCCGGCGAGCTGCGGGCCCTCGCGTACCGCTCCGAGGTGGACGAGCGGCTGGCCCGGCTCCGCGAGGAGGTCGGAGAGGGCCGGAAGACGATCGTCCGGGTGGACCGCACCGAGCTGTCGAAGAACATCCTGCGCGGCCTGCTCGCCTACCGCGAGCTGCTGGCCACCCGCCCCGAGTGGCGTGGCCGGGTGGTCCACCTGGCCTCCGCGTACCCCTCCCGGCAGGACCTGGAGTCGTACCGCGCCTACACGGAGTCGGTGGCACGGCTCGCCGCCGAGATCAACGCCGAGTTCGGCACGGACGACTGGCAGCCCGTCCTCGTCTCGGTGGAGGACGACTTCACCCGCTCCCTCGCCGCCTACCGGCTCGCGGACGTGGCCCTGGTGAACCCCGTCCGCGACGGCATGAACCTGGTCGCCAAGGAGATACCGGTGGTCTCCGAGTCCGGCTGCGCCCTCGTCCTCTCGACGGGCGCGGGCGCCCACGGCGAGCTGGGCGAGCACGCGCTGACGGTGAACCCGTTCGACGTCTCTCAGACGGCCGAAGCCCTCCACACGGCCCTCTCCATGCCGGACGACGAACGCGCCCGCCGCACCGAACGCCTGGCGGCGGCGGCCACGGCCCTCCCGCCCCAGCGCTGGTTCCTGACCCAGCTGGAGGCGTTGCGGGAGCTGGGCTAACGCGCACCCTCCGTCCGGCCGGGTTCCACCAGGGCCCGCAGGACGGAGGGCCCGTCGAAGTCACGGACGAGCACGTCCATGATCGTCTCGTCGCACACCTCACCCATCCAGTACCCCGCTTCCCGCAGCGTGCCGGCGACCCTGAACCCGGCTTTCTCGTACGCGCGGACAGCGCTGGCGTTGGGGGAAAGCACCTTCAGCCACACCATCCGCACGTTGACGACGTGGAACGCGTAGTCGAGGACGAGACGGGTGGCCGCGCTCCCCAGCCCGCGTCCCCGCGCCTCCGGGGCGATCATGACGACGTACTCGGCGGTGCGCACCTGATGGTCCGGGAGGAGCGTGGCGACACCGACCGGAACGGGGTCCGCGCCACCGAGGTCGTACACGGTGAAGCGGATGTTCTGGCCCTTGAGCTGGTGTGCCATCCCTTCGACACGCGCTTCCAGGGATTCCGGCGCCTGTCGCCCGTAACCCACGAGGAGAGCGGGGTCCTGCTCCCACCGCCAATACGTCTCGACGAGGTCGGGCCGGATGGGGCCGAGGCCGCAGGCGGCGTCCTTGATCCACAGAATCGGGTCATTGCTCACGGCGATCTCCGAAGACGAGTACGGGGGTGTAGGCGCGGGTCGAGCCGGGTTCGGCCACGAGCTCGCCGTGCTCAGTCTGGACCCAGGCGTGTAGCCGGACGGGATCCGGCGCGATGCCATGGCACCAGGTGACGGACAGACCCCGGGCCGCCAGGAGCAGGACGGCAGCGGCCGATTCCTCCAGGCAGGCCGTGCGGCCGGGTGACCACCAGGCCGCACGACGGACGGCCAGCACGGCTGCCGTGGCCTGGCGGGACGTGGCCGGACGGCGGCTCAGCGACATGGCGGTCCGGAGCGTCGTGGTCAATCGGTGCATCGCGGTGCTTTCGCTTCCCGCACGTTTGATCGCGAACACGCATGCGAGAGCCACGGCGGCGGAAAGGCTCCACGCACCACCCAGCCGTTCCGTCCCCGCGATGTGCTCGTCGCTGCCCCAACTGGAACGTGGCGCGACAACCGGTTCCTGACTCCGTCCGGGCACCTGGCAACGGACTCGGCCTGTGCGGTAGTCGATCACGACCCGGACGTGCCCGAAGTCCACGGATCCGTATCTCACGGGGCCTCCAGCGGCAGGCTGACGTCCCAAGCGGGGGCCGGATCACGATGGTGGGCGTGCAGCCAGGCCTCGGCGAGGAGTGCCTGTTCGAGGGTGGCGAGCGCCATGGGGACACCGGCGGCGGCGTGTCGGAGATGTTGGCGGAAGCGGGCGGGGTCGAGGAGGCCGAGAGCTGCCAGATGTCCCTCACCGAGCCCTTGAAGTTCCTCCAAATTCTGGCGCATCCCTGTGAAATGGTCGGCCTCGAAACTCCCCTTGGTGGTGCGAGCGGCCACGGCGGGCGGCAGCAGGTCGCCGACAGCACGCACGAGGAGCGGCTTGTAACGGTGGACCGGTGGCCGTCGCTCCAGCGGATTGCGCAGCACAGCGTCGACCACGGACGCGTCCAGGAAGGGATTGTGGAGTTCGAGACCGCAGAACTGGGCGAGCTCGGCATCCGCCCTGGCGGAACGCGCGACTTCCCGGATCTCGTCCACAAGAGTACGGAGGGATGCGTCGAGCCGGTGGAGGGGATCGATCGCAGCGGCCGCCCCGGCAGCGGCGTCGGCCGCATAGCTCAGGGCCATGGGTTCCGCCCACTCGGGGAGTGGAAGGTGCGTGAACCAGCGGATGCTGCTGCGGCCGTGGTCCGATGTCGTCTCCCCGGAGAAGTAGCGGCCCAGGTCGGCGAGAGCGTTTGAACCGCTGGTGCGGGCCATCACGAGAGCGCCACGCAGCAGGGGAACGACCGGAGTGCGCCGCAGGCGCGCCCAGCCGTGAGCCTCGCGGAAGGCCCGACGCCATGATCCGGCGCATACAAGGTCGGCGAGCTGAGCCGGGGGCTGGAACAGGACGCTGTCACCGCCGTCACCGGTCAGATGGAGACGAGTCCCCAGTTCACGTCGCATCCAGCGAAACTGTCCGAGGAGTCGGGCCTGGGTGAGGGTCGAAGGGGCCGGCTCGTCGGTGGCCGGTACCGAGGTGATCCCGCTGTAGGGCAGGTGCTTCACACCCAGGGGAAGAAGGTGGTGCGCCATCCGGCCCGCCGAGGCCTCGGCCGTCAGCCGTGCGTAATGCAGATCAGCGCCGTCCAACCGCCCCTCAGGATGGATAGTCACCGCATTGAGCACCTGTTTGTCGCCGAGTGCACAAGCGGCGAGAACGGAGACCGTGGTCGAGTCCAGACCGCCGGAGAGATCGGAGGACACCGCGGGATCCGCTCGGACACGCAGCGCCACGGCTTCCGCGAGGCCACGGCGAAGCCGGCGATGCGCCAAGCGGCAGGGTTCCGGTTCGGGGTCCCACGTGATGGCACAGCGAAAACTGTCTCCGTCTCTGGGCAGTTCGATTCGAGCTCCGGGCGGGAGCTGTTCGACCCCGGCGAAATAGGTCCTGTTGGCGGCCAGTGCGGGCACGGAAGGCGCGAGGATCGCGCAGGCGAGACGCCGCCCATCCACATCGGCACGGATCAGTGAGGCGAGAGCGCGGGCAGAGGTCGCCCACGCCCAGCCACGGCGCCATCGTGTGGCATACAGCGGGAAAGCCGCGGCCGGGTCGGTGTGCACCACCACGCAGTCGGTACGTTCCTCGATCACGGCATACGAGCCGGGCCACCGCCACGTCACGTCAGCGGGGACCGGCGAGTCGGGAAGATCACGTAACTGACCGACCGTCGCGCCACACCACCCGATCACCAGGATGCGGCGGCCCCCCGCGTCGGCGGGCAGTATGTGCACGGGGGTGTCACCCAGCCGCCACACGGGGCATGGAGGCGCTGGATTCCGAGAGCCCAAAGGGCTCGGGACATCGTCCGAGGTCGTGCTGAATCCGCCGAGGGTCACGTTTCCTCCGGGTCTGGGCGGGACGGGACGGGGTGTGCGGCCCGACCGGCGTCGGAGCCGCACACCAAGAGGAGAGGTCAGCAGTTGTACGCGCGCCGCTTGTCCTCCGACTGACCGCCGCCCTGGCCCTGGGTCAGGACAGCCACATCACCGATGTCGAGCAGGTCCGGCTCGGTCGTCGGTACGTTTTCCTCGAGGGTCGGTTCGTTCATGACGGTGCCTTTCTCGTAGTGGTTGTGGGTGGGACGACCCGCCTCGCACCGGCTGCGGAGCCGGACGGGAAGCGGGACTCTGTGGGCCTACCGGCTGGGCGTCGCCGCGACGGTCAGAGTGATCACGAGAGCGCCTGTGACCACGGCGTGGAGCAGGACGACGAAGTGCTGTCTCACCCGTTGGCCTGGATGTTGGCCACCGCCGTCGACCACTCCGCGCCGGACTCCGACCGGATGTGGGCGACGCGCACCCGGCGTCCGTCGCCGTAGATTTCGTACGTGACTGCCATGAGCTCGCCCTCTCCCCGCGAGGCGATGTCCCTCACCTGGTGTCCGAGCAGCTCGTGCTGATCACGTCCGGCATGGTCGACAGTGCTCACCGGTCGCGCCCCTCATCGGATTGCACGGGGGCGAAGCAACGCAGAAACTTCTCCCATCCCCGGGCCGCTCGTTCTCGTAGTTCCCGACTCGGCACGCCGTGTTCCGACCTCGGCATGCCGGTCTTGTGTCCACTCGCCCCAGGTGTGCGGCGTGGTAGAGCGCCGGCCATCGACTGCCTCCTGCTGTATCGATGAAACGGGAAGCCGTCCGGGCCGGTAGGGGAGACACACGCATCGACCCGCACCGGACGGCCTGTGATCAGTCAACGGCCCACCGGCGGTCCGGAACAGGAAAGGTCACCGACGGAGGTGCCGAGCGCGACCGGAAGACTTTGCCCGTGCTTTGCGAAGCCGCTGGCCACGCGGTCGGGCCACGTCTACGTTCTTTCCCGTGGCAGTCAACGCCGTGCTCAAGCAGCGGATGGCAGACCTGGGTCTCACGCAGGAGGAGTTGGCGAACCGGATGAACGCCGCTCTGCTGGAGATCACCGGCAGGCCGGGAGACGTGTCGGACCGCACCGTGCGGAACCTGGTCAACGGGACCACGCGTCGCCCGATCGGTCGCACGCGCAGGGCCTTGGAAGCGGTCTTCCACTGCCCACTGAAAGATCTGGGGTTCGCTGTCCCCGCAGAACGGTCGGAGGACCCAGTGGAACGCCGCCACTTCATCACCGCTTCCACCGCGTTGGCGCTTGCTCCAACCGTTCCGAATTCCGGCTCCCCCCGCCGCGTGGGTACCAGTGACGTCGAGCGTCTTCAACGAAGATTCGCTGAGGTCATCGCCAACGACCACCGGCACGGCGGCCGGCTCGCCATCGAGCGCACGGCGGTGGCTCTCGCGGACGAAGCCCTGGTCCTCCAGGGCTCCGGCAGCGCGGGTCAGCGCGTCAGGAAGCAGATCTACGCCTCGGCCGCGGCGTTCCGGTCGTCGGCGATGTGGGCAGCCGTCGATGGGCGGCGATTCGATGACGCCGCCGCCCACATGCAGGTCGCTGTGCAACTGGCCGAGATGGCCGGTGATCCGTACATCAAGTTCCGTATCTGGTCCCACGCAGGCACGATGTACCGGCACATGGGACGGCCTGCGGACGCCGCCGCGGCCAACGACGTGGCCCGCAAACTCGGTATCACCCGCCAGGACCCCATGTTCGCTTCTCTCGGTCTTGCCAGGCAAGGCGCGATCCACGGGGTGGCAGGGGACGGCGCCGCTGCCCGCCGCGCATTCGACCAGTCGCAGGACGCGATGCAGCGCGCCGACCCGGCGGCCGCTCGTCCGGTGTGGATGAACGCTTTCTACGACCAGGCGGAACTCGACAGCCTCGCCCTGTGCGCCTACCTGTCCCTCGGCGACTTCGAGCGGGCCGAGGCTCACGGACACCGCTGTCTGTCGGCCTTACGCCCTCACATGCAGCGGTCCAAGGCCATCGCCACCACGCGCGTCGCTCGGGCACAGCTCGAACAGGGGGCCCTGGAAACCGCCGTCGCGCGCGCCATGTCCGTCCCCGGCGAGGCCGCGAACCGCCATCCCCGTGTGGGGGGCATGCTCCGCGCCTTCGGTCGTCGCCCGGAGGTCATCGCCCCGGGGAGCGCCACCGCCCGCACATGGGCCACCTACATCCGCGACACTTGGAGGTAGTACGCATGACCCCTCTGCTTCGCCGCTACGCGGACACGCCCGAAGACATCGAGCAGGTCGTCATGCCGCTGCTCGAGGTGTACGCGAAGGTGCGCGCGCCGCTGCTTCACCTGCCGAACTACGCGGTGGCGGCCTTCGCCGAACGCCTGGAGCGCCACATCGGCGAAGCCGGTTTCGGGGCGGTCCTGGCCTTCGACGAGGAGGACCGGCCGGTGGGCTACGCATACGGCAACACCGTGGACAGCGGCGACCGGTGGTGGCGGCGGATGGGCGAGGTGGCAGCGGTGCACACCGCCATCACGGCCCTGGCCATCAAGGAGATCGGGGTGACGCCCCCCTACCGGGGGACCGGCCTGGCACGGCGCATCCATGACGCCCTGCTCTCCGGCCGGAGCGAAAGGAACGTCTCGCTCATGGTCAACCCGGAGGCGGGTGACGGAAAGGTGCAGAGGGTCTACGAGTCCTGGGGCTACACGGTGATCGGGGCGAGTCGGCCGTCTCCCGACTCCCCCGTCCTGACCGCGATGATCAGGCCGATCGCCTACACGAACGAGGTGGCCGCCGGCTGAACCGCCGCGCGGGCCCTCATCGTCACCGGCCCCTACCTCGCGCTCGGCGTCATCACCCCGGCCGCGCGCCGGCGGACCCGCTCCCTCGGGGCGGTACGGGAGGCCTCGGCCTCCCGTACCGCCCCCGCCGCGTCCGTCAGGAGCGGGGCGCCTCCGCCACCGCCTTCGCCAGGTCCGTCAGGAAATCCACGACACCGGACGGGCCCGGGACGGCGAGGTCAGCGCGGTCGGCGAGTGCGGGGACCTCGGAGGAGCCGCTGCACACGAGGACGCCCGGGGTGCCGTCGGCGCGGAGCTTCTCGACGGCGGCGAAGGCGGGCAGGTCGCCCAGGTCGTCGCCCGCGTACAGGACCGACCCGGCGTCCGTCTCGCGCAGGTACGAGGCGAGCGCCACACCCTTGTCCATGCCCGGGGGCCGCAGTTCCAGGACCATCCGGCCCGGTTCCAGGACCAGGCCATGGCGGGCCGCCAGGTCGCCGAGCGGGCCCTTGAGGGCCTCGAAGGCGCCCTCGGGGTCGGTCGCCCTGCGGGTGTGGACGGCGACCGCGCGGCCCTTCTCCTCGATCCAGACGCCCGGCCAGGCGCCGTGCCGGTCGAGGAAACCGGGGAGCTCGGCACGGACGGCGGCCACTCCGGGGTGCGGGGCGGCGGCCGTGACGGTTCCGGTGGCCGCGTCCCAGCGCTCGGCGCCGTAATGGCCGAGGACGACCAGGCGGTCGAGGCCGGGGACACCGGCGAAGCCGCCGTACCGGACGGCGACCCCTGCGGGGCGGCCGGTCACGACGACCACGGAGGCGATCCGGGGGGCGAGGGCGGCGAGCGCGGCCACGGCACCCGGATGGGCGCGGGCCTGCTCGGGGTCGGGGACGATCTCGGCGAGTGTCCCGTCGAAGTCCAGGGCGACGACGGCCTGCTCGGGCCGCGCGAGCAGCGCGGCCAGGCCGTCGCGGCCGGCGGATGTGGTCGGGTGCGGAAGGCTGCTGACCATGCCATGACCCTACCCAGGGACGGGCGACTCATCAGCGTGGCCCGGCTCACCCCGGCCGTACGCCGTCCGGGCGGTTCAGCGGCGGCGGCGCTCCCGCTCGGCGCGGACGCGGCGCAGCCGGTTGACGGTCACCGGGTCGTGGGCGAGGGCCCGCGGATCGTCCAGGAGCGCGTTGAGCAGCTGGTAGTAGCGGGTCGGCGAGAGGCCGAGCTGTTCCCGGACGGCCCGTTCCTTGGCTCCGGGGCCGGGCCAGGAGCGGCGCTCGACGGCGAGCAGGGCGCGGGCGAGCGCGCCGAGCCCGCTCCCGTCGTCCTGTGCCGCGTCCTGCTCCCCGGTGGTCATACGACCAACCTATTACCCGGCACCGACGGTCGCGCCCGGGAGCCGTACGGGCGCGCCCCCGGGCCCCGGGAGCCGTACGGGCCACGGGTCCGCCGCCCCCGGAGCCGTACGCCCGCCCGCTCCGCCGCCCCCGGAGCCGTACCGCCTACTCGGCCGCCTCCGCCGCCGTCGCGGCGCGGCCGATCGCGCCGAGGACCTCGGCGGGGCGGCCGCCGGGGGCGACGGCGCGGCCGATGTTCTGCTTGATGTTCTCGCTGACCGCCGCCCACGAGGTCTTGCCGACCGGCGGGAGCTGGGTGTCGGGAAGCGCCTTGAGGAACTCGCGCAGGTTGGCGTGCTGGGGGTCGGTCTCCATGCGGGCGGAGGCGGTGAGCGTGACCGGCAGGAGGTCGTTGTCACCGGCGAACTTGAGGACGTTCTCGTCGCTGAAGAGGAAGTCGAGGAAGTCGCCGATCTCCTTGCGGTGACCGTTCTGCCTGAAGCCCATGATCCAGTCGGCGACGCCCATGGAGGTCTTGGGCTTGCCGTCGATGCCGGGCAGCGGGACCTGGCCGACGCGGATGCCCTTCCCGGCGGCCTCCTTCACGAGGGAGGGATGGCCGTTGAGCATGCCGACCCGGCCCTCGGCGAAGGCGGCGAAGGCGGCCTTGCGGTTGAGTTCGGCCGGGGCGACGGGGCCGGTGAGGCCCTTGCCGACCAGGTTCTTCCGCAGCCACTCGAAGGTGCGGATGTTCGCCTCGGAGTCGATGGCGTAGTGCTCGCCGGCGTCGGTCCAGCCGCCGCCCCCGCTGAGCAGCCACATCATGGCCTCGGCCTGGGCCTCCTCGGGGCCGAGCGGCAGCGCGAAGGGGGTGGGGACGCCGTGCGCCTTGAGCTTCTCGGCGGCGGCGGCGAGCTCGGCCCAGGTGGTGGGCGGCTGGGCCCCCGCCGCCTCGAAGAGGTCCCGGTTGTAGAAGAGGGGGCGGGTGGAGGCGACGAAGGGGAGGCCGTACTGGGTGCGCCGGTTCTCCCCGGCGGCGACCAGCGGGGCGAGGAAGTTCGCCTGAACGGGTATGGAGAGGAGTTCGTCGGCCGAGTAGAGCCGGTCCGCGGCGGCGTGGTCGGCGTAGGCGCCGATCTGGGCGATGTCGGGGGCCTCGCCGGCCTTGACCATCTCCGCGACCGTGCGGTCCACGTCGTTCCAGGACTCGATCCGCACCTGGACGGTCACCTCGGGGTGCTTGGCCCGGTAGGCGGCGACCAGTCCGTCCCAGTACCTCTTCGTGCTGTCGCCGCCGGTCAGGTCGTAGTCGGCCGCGACCACGGTGAGGGTCACGTTCCCGTCGTCGCCGCCGAGGACGCCGCAGCCGGCGGCCGTACCCGTCGTCGCGAGGGCGGCGGCGGCCGCGGTCAGTCCAAGAAATCGTCGCCGCTCCACGGCTTCATCCACCTTTTGCTCGTCGTTGAGCTGCACGTTCGTACCGCTTGAGGCCGTCAGTCTCCCCCCGGCCCGGGTAAGAGGTCTACACCACGCGGGTATCACTTCCGCAACCGGGTGGGAAGCATGACTCCATGAGGGAGCCCGCATTTGTATCCGCACGCAACAATCCACGAAAGTGGACTAGACCTTTGGGGTGGTCGCGCGCCACACTGTCCCCCGTGAATCACGTCATCGCCCTCGATGTGGGCGGCACCGGCATGAAGGCCGCCCTGGTCGGGGCGGACGGCACCCTGCTCCACGAGGCCCGCCGCGCCACCGGGCGCGAGCGCGGCCCCGAGGCCGTCGTCGAGACGATCCTCGGCTTCGCCGCCGAACTCCGCGCCCTCGGCGAGGACCGGTACGGCGAGGCCGCCGCCGCGGCCGGCGTCGCCGTCCCCGGCATCGTCGACGCCGAGCGCGGCATCGCCGTCTACGCCGCCAACCTCGGCTGGCGCGACGTCCCCCTCCGCGCCCTCCTCAGCGACCGCCTCGGCGGCCTCCCCGTCGCCCTCGGCCACGACGTGCGCACCGGCGGCCTCGCCGAGGGCCGCATCGGCGCGGGCCACGGCGCCGACCGCTTCCTCTTCGTGCCCCTCGGCACCGGCATCGCCGGCGCCATCGGCATCGGCGACCGCATCGAGGCCGGCGCGCACGGCTACGCGGGCGAGATCGGCCACATCGTCGTCCGCCCCGGCGGCACCGACTGCGGCTGCGGCCAGCGCGGCTGCCTGGAGCGGTACGCCTCCGCCTCGGCCGTCTCCCTCGCCTGGGCGGAGGCGAGCGGCGACCCCGACGCGGACGCCGCCGACTGCGCCAAGGCCGTCGCCTCCGGCGACCCCGCGGCCGTACGGGTCTGGCAGGAGGCCGTCGACGCGCTCGCCGACGGGCTCGTCACCGCGCTCACCCTGCTGGACCCGCGCACCCTCATCATCGGTGGCGGTCTCGCGGAGGCCGGGGAAACCTTGTTCACACCCCTACGGGCCGCGGTGGAGGAACGGGTCACGTTCCAGAAGCTGCCCGCCATCGTCCCGGCGGCCCTCGGGGACACCGCCGGATGCCTGGGCGCGGGCCTCCTCGCCTGGGACCTGCTCGCCGACCGGCGCCCCGAGCCGGCCCGGCGCCCCACCGACCCGGAGGTTTCCGCCTGATGGCCGATCACAAGGTTCTCGCCGGCGCACACGTCGTGCTGCCCACCGGGACCGTCGAGAACGGGCGCGTGATCATCGACGGCCGGCGCATCGCGGGCAGCGCGCCCGGGGACGCCCCCGTCCTCGACCTCACCGGCCACTGGCTCGTCCCCGGCTTCGTCGACATGCACAACCACGGCGGCGGCGGCGCCTCCTTCACCTCCGGCACCGTGGACGAGGTCCTCCAGGGCGTCCACACCCACCGGCTCCACGGCACCACCACCACCGCGGCCTCCTTCGTCACCGGCGACATGGACTTCCTCGTCCAGCGGGCCGGACTGCTCTCCGAACTCGCCGAACAGGGCGAGATCGCCGGCCTCCACTTCGAGGGCCCCTTCATCTCCCCCTGCCGCAAGGGCGCCCACGACGAGACCCTGCTCCGCGACCCCGATCCGGCCGAGGTCCGCAAGCTGATCGACGCCGGGCGCGGCCAGGCCCGCATGGTGACCCTCGCCACCGAGCTGCCCGGGGGCCTCGACTCCGTACGCCTCCTCGCCGAGCACGGCGTGATCGCCGCCATCGGCCACACCGACGCCACGTACGAGCAGACCGTCGCTGCCATCGACGCCGGTGCCACCGTCGCCACCCACCTCTACAACGCGATGCCCGCCCTCGGGCACCGCGCGCCCGGCCCCATCGCCGCCCTCCTGGAGGACGAGCGGATCACCGTCGAGCTCATCAACGACGGCACCCACCTGCACCCTGCCGCCCTGGAACTGGCCTTCCACCACGCCGGCCCGGAACGCGTCGCCTTCATCACCGACGCCATGGACGCGGCCGGCTTCGGCGACGGCACGTACGCCCTCGGCACGCTCGCCGTCGAGGTCAGGGACGGCGTGGCCCGGCTCGTCGAGGGCGGCTCCATCGCCGGCTCCACCCTCACCCTGGACCGCGCCTTCAAGCGCGCCGCCACCGTCGACCTGCTGCCCGTCGAGGCGATCGTCCAGGCCGTCTCCGCCAACCCGGCGCGCCTCCTCGGTGTGTACGACCGGGTCGGCTCCCTGGAGCCGGGCAAGGACGCCGACCTGGTCGTCCTCGACCGGAACTTCGACCTCGCGGGCGTGATGCGCAAGGGCGAGTGGATCGTGACGCCCACGGCCGCGCGGGCGGAGGCCACGACCGGGGTCTGACGGGGGCCGCCGGTCAGGGGCGGTGGGCCGGGGCCGGGGGTCCGGCCGGGGGGACTGTGCCAACCGCCTTTCGTTTGGCATGATCGATGCCCGTCGGAGCGTTCGTTCCACAGGGTCGTCCCAGGGAGTACGGAGGGTGGGCAGGTGATCCTCACGGTCACTCTCAACACGGCGCTGGACCTCACCTACCGCGTCCCCGCCCTCGTCCCGCACGCCTCCCACCGCGTCACCCAGGTCATCGAACGACCCGGCGGCAAGGGCCTCAACGTCGCCCGCGTCCTCGACGCCCTCGGGTACGAGACGGTCGCCACCGGCTTCGCGGGCGGCGCCACCGGGGCGGTGCTCCGCGAGCGGCTGGCGGAGCTCTCCACGGTCCGCGACGCGCTCGTGGAGACCGCCGGGCCCACGCGCCGCACCGTCGCCGTCGTGGACACCACCACCGGCGACACCACGCAGCTCAACGAACCGGGACCGACCGTCACCCCGGAGGAATGGGCCGCCTTCCGGGGCCGCTTCACCGAGCTGCTCGACGGCGCCCGGGCGGTCGCCCTCTGCGGCAGCCTGCCGCCCGGCATCCACGTCGGGGCCTACGCCGAACTCGTCCGCGCCGCCCGCGCGGCCGGCGTCCCCGTCCTCCTCGACACCAGCGGCGAACCGCTGCGCCGGGGCATCGCCGCCCGCCCCGACCTCGTGAAGCCCAACGCCGACGAACTGGCCCAGTTGACCGGCGCCCGCGAACCGCACCGCGCCACCCTCGACGCACGCCGGCGCGGCGCCCACGCGGTGGTCTCCTCACTCGGCCCCGAAGGCCTCCTGGCCGCCACCCCGGAAGGCCTCTGGCAGGCGTCCCCGCCCGCCCCCGTCCACGGCAACCCCACCGGAGCCGGCGACTCCGCCGTCGCGGGCCTCCTCTCGGCCCTGGTCGACGCCACCCCCTGGCCCACCCGCCTGACCCGCGCGATCGCCCTCTCCGCGGCGACGGTCCTCTCTCCGGTGGCGGGCGAGTTCGACGCGCGGGCGTACGAGGAGCTGCTGGCGAAGGTGACGGTGCGGGAGGTGTCCTGACCGGGCGCCAGGGGCACGCCCGCCGGGTTCTGACCCGCTGACCGGGGGTCAGCGACCGGTCTTCCCCCGCGCCGGGAAGCGCCGACCACCCGGCGGACGGCCGGGCCCGGCGGGAGGGGACCGGCAGTTCCGGTGACCGGCCCGTGAGGGCGGTCCTACGGCTCGGGAGTCACCTGCAGCCAGTCGAGAAGGACGTCACACTGGTTGCCCTGCTCGCACGAGATCTTGATCTCGTTCTCGCCCTTCTGGAGGGTGACCGGCGCCCAGGTGGTCTGCCAGTTCTTCTCCAGGTTCGGGTCCGAGGAGTGGATGAAGTTCTTCAGGCCGATCGGCTGCTGATTCGGCTTGCCGTTGACCGTCAGGGTGGCGTTGGCGTCGACCGCGGGGATCGTGTAGCGCACGGTCAGCCGGTACTGGCCGCCGTCGGGCATGTTCGCCTTCCAGGTCACCGAGGAGCCCGGCGCGTTGAAGCCCGCGACGTAGGCGCCGTCGATGCCCTCGGCGCCCTTCACGTCCTTGCCGAGCGCGGCCGAACCGCCGAGTCGCAGCGTGGCAGCGTCCTGCTTCGGCAGCTCTTCGGGGGTGGGCTCGCTGCTGGGCTCCGCGCTCGGGGTCTCCTGGCTCTGGGACGCGGGCGCCGTCGGAACGGAGGTCGGCGTCCCGCCCCCCGCCCGCGGGTCCTTGTCGTCGCGCGTGTTCGAGATCACGGCCGCGGCGATGCCGACGACGACGACCGCGACGACCGCGACCGCGCCGATCAGGAGGCCCTTGGTGTTCGGGCCCCGGCCCTGTCCGCCGCCGTGCTGCGGGGGGGCCGGGGTCGGGCGGGACGGGGGGCCGCCGTAGGTCTCGGGCGCCGCGTACTGCGGGTGCGGCTGGCCGTACGGCGCCTGCTGCTGCGGCGGTACGTAGGCCTGGCCGTGGCCCTGGGTGGGGGCGCCGTACTGGCGCTCTCCGACCGTGCGGACCTGGTTGTACGAGGTGCGGGGCACACCGGGCTGCGCGGGCGCGGGGCCCGGGTAGCCGTAGCCGCCGCCCTGCGGAGCCTGCGCGCCGGCTGCCTGGCCGTCCGCGTACAGGTAACCGAAGGGATCGTCGTCCTCGGGCTTGCTCGCGCCGTTGTTACCGGCAGCCATCCGGGTCACTCCTATCCATGCTCGCCAGCCGTCGCCGACCGGGCGAGCCTACCCCGAACGGACCAGGCCCCGGTGCGGCCCCTTGACCCGCCGGCGGCCCCCGGGACGGTCACCCGGCGCGGCGGTGAACCTTGGCGCGGGAGCGTTTCTCCACGTACATCCGCTGGTCGGCGGAGTTCAGGACCTCCTCCACCGACATGCCGCATTCGGCCCAGCCGATGCCGAAACTCGCCCCGACCCGCACGGCCCGGCCGTCCACCCGGATCGGCGGGATGATCGCGTTGCGGAGGCGTACGGCCAGGTCGGCGGCGTCGGCCGCGCCGAGGCCGTCGGCGAGGACGACGAACTCGTCACCGCCGAGCCGGGCGACCGTGTCACCGTCGCGGACGCCGGTGGTGAGCCGGCGGGCGACCTCGATGAGGACGGCGTCACCGGTGTGGTGCCCGAACCGGTCGTTGATCGACTTGAAGCCGTCGAGGTCGCAGAAGAGGACCGCGAGCCCCTTCGTGCCGTCGTCGGTCTCCCCCGCGGAGGGGGCGGCGAGGTGGACGTGGTGGTCGTAGGCGCCCGCCACCCCGGCCGGCTCGAAGCCGAAGCCGTGCTCGTGTTCGTGGTCGTACTCGTACGGCGCCTCGTAACCGGGCTCCGGGCCGGGCCCGAGCGCGGGGCCGGGGCCCGCCCCGTACCCGTACGTCCCCCCCTCGTGTCCGGCGGCGTGCGCCGGGCGCTCGCAGAGGCGGGCGGAGAGCCGGGAGCGGAGCTCGGCGCTGTTGGGCAGCCCGGTGAGGGCGTCGTGCGAGGCGCGGTGGGCGAGCTGGAGCTCGTGGCGTTTGCGCTCCTCGATGTCCTCGACGTGGGTGAGGAGGAAGCGCGGCCCGTCGGCGGTGTCGGCGACCACCGAGTTCCGCAGGGAGACCCACACGTACGTGCCGTCACGCCGTCCCAGCCGCAGCTCGGCCCGGCCGCCCTCGGCGGAGGTGCGCAGCAGTGTCCCTATGTCCTCGGGGTGGACGAGGTCGGCGAAGGAGTAGCGCCGCATCACGGAGGCGGGGCGTCCGAGGAGCCGGCACAGGGCGTCGTTGGTCCGCAGCAGCCGGCCGTGCTGGTCGCCGCCCATCTCCGCGATGGCCATGCCGGAGGGCGCGTACTCGAAGGCCTGCCGGAAGGACTCCTCGCTGGCGCGCAGCGCCTGCTGCTCGCGCTCGAGCCGGACGAGGGCCCGCTGCATGTTGGAGCGCAGGCGCGCGTTGCTGATCGCGATGGCCGACTGCGAGGCGTACATCTGGAGGGCTTCCTGGCCCCAGGGCCCGGGATGCCGGCCGTTGCGCGGGCGGTCGACGGATATGACGCCGAGGAGCTCCCGGCCGGAGCCCGCCGGTCCGCCGCCCTTCCCGGAGCGGACTCCGGGGGCGTACATGGGGGCGTAGAGCCGGTCGTGGGGGTGCCACTCGTCCTCGAAGCGGGGCGCGGGTCCCTCGGTGTGCCACTGGGGGACGTCGTCGTCGAGGAGGACCCAGCCCTCGGTGTGCGGGATGAACCGGAGGTCGCCCCAGGCCACGCCCATGGACAGGCGACGGTCCCAGGCGGCGCGGGAGCCGACCCGGCCGGTGATGAGGGCCTCTGCGGCGGAGCTGCCGGCGAAGGCCGCGACGACGAGGTCACCGTCGGGCCGGACGAGGTTGACGCAGGCCAGCTCGTAATTGAGGCCGGCGACGACTCCGTCGGCGACGGTCTGCACGGTGTCCGCCAGGCTGCGGGCGGTGTTGAGGTCCGCCACGACCTGGTGCAGCTGCCGCAGGGTCGAGAGACGGACGTAGGGCTCCGACTCGGTCTCCATCGCTCGCTCTCCCCGAGACCTCGACAGCAACTCCAGGGTTCTCATCGGCATCGTGTGCACTGTCACGGCCACTGAATCACAGCGAGCTGCGCACCCGGTACACAGGGTCAACAAATACTGGCTTCTGTGACTCAAGTCACAGGACGTCGGGGTGGGTCGTCGCAGGTAGCGGGCGCACAGCGGGTTCCCGGTCCTAGGACCGGAGGGGGTGGACCGCTGGTCCCCGGGCCCGATGCGGGGCGCGGCGGGCCGGGGCTAGCGTGCGGGTGTGCTGCAGAAGACCCCCGCCTCCCCTCCCGTGTCCGACCTGGCCGTCCCTCATGCTGAGGGGGTGAGCAACGACGAGTTCCGGGCGGCGATGTCCCGCCTCGCGGCGGGTGTGGTCCTGGTGACGGCGCACGACCCCGACGACGGCCCGCGCGGCGAGGACGTCGGCATGACCGCGACGGCCTTCCTGTCCGTCTCCCTCGATCCGCCGCTGGTCATGGTCAGCCTGCGCAACGGTTCCCGCATGGACGACCTGCTCGCCGAGGTCCCGGTGTGGGCGGTGTCCGTGCTCGCGGAGAGCCAGCGGCACGTCGCCGGGCGCTTCGCCATGAAGGGCCGGGTCTCGGACCGGCTCCTCTTCGCCGACCTGCCGTACACGCGGGGCGAGGTGAGCGGCGCGCCGCTGATGGGCGGGGCACTGGCGACCCTGGAGTGCCGCACCGAGAACCGGGTCGTGGCGGGGGACCACACCCTGGTGATCGGCCGGGTCCTGTCGGTGGGCCTGCCGTCGGGGGAGGGCGAGCCGCTGACGTACTTCCGGGGGAAGTACCGCCGCCTGGGGTGAGCCGGGGCCGGCCTCGGGCCGTGGGGTGCGGCTGCGGGGGGTACGGCTGCGGGGCGTGCCGGGGCCTGTCGTCAGCCCGTCCCGCAGCCAGCCGGGGGCTGTCCGGTGCCGGCCTCGGGGCCGGTGGGGAGCCGGCCCCGCAGGGGTCTCAGCTCCAGTCGCCGCCGCCCCGGCGGGTCCGCTTCGTCTCGGAGCGCTGTTTCTTCTCCCGCAGCCGGCGCTCGTTGATGCCGCGCGGGATCTTCGTCGGGCGGCGGGGCTTCGGGGGCGGGGCCGTCGCCTCGGCGAGCAGCGCGGCCAGGCGCACGGCCGCCGTCTCGCGGTTGCGCCACTGGGAGCGGTGCTCCGAGGCCCGGACGGTGACGACGCCGCCGACGAGGCGGGAGGCCAGCCGCTCCAGGGCGCGCGCCTTCCACACCTCGGGCAGGGCCTCCGTCGCGGCCAGGTCGAAGCGCAGCTCGACCTGCGAGTCGCTGGTGTTGACGTGCTGGCCGCCGGGCCCCGACGAGCGCGAGAAACGCCACTGGAGCTCGGCCTCGGGCAGGGAGACGGAGCCGCGGATCGGATACGGACCGGACATGCCCCCATGTTCCCCGTAGGGGACCCGGGGCGTCACCCTGATTTCCGCCGCCGGCCCGTCCGGCCGGGAACCACGGGGCGGTCGCGCGCGTTTCTCCGGATGAGCACCGCGCTTCAACTCGAGCATCACGCGCATCACGAGGAAAGGGACATCCCATGGCTGTAAGCCTGTCCAAGGGCGGCAACGTCTCCCTGACCAAGGAGGCCCCGGGCCTCACCGCCGTCACCGTGGGCCTCGGCTGGGACGTCCGCACCACCACCGGCACCGACTTCGACCTCGACGCCTCCGCGATCGGTGTCGACGCCGCGGGCCGCGTCGCCTCCGACGCCCACTTCGTCTTCTTCAACAACAAGTCCACCCCGGACCAGACCATCGTCCACACCGGTGACAACCGCACCGGCGAGGGCGGCGGCGACGACGAGCAGATCAACGTCAACCTGGCGGGCCTCCCCCCGACCGTCGACAAGATCGTCTTCCCGGTGTCGATCTACGACGCGGTGTCCCGCTCCCAGAACTTCGGCCAGGTCCGCAACGCGTACATCCGCATCGTGAACCAGGCCGGCGGCGCCGAGATCGCCCGCTACGACCTCTCCGAGGACGCCGCCACCGAGACCGCCATGGTCTTCGGCGAGCTGTACCGCCACGGCACCGAGTGGAAGTTCCGCGCGGTCGGCCAGGGCTACGCCTCCGGCCTGGAGGGCATCGCCCGCGACTTCGGCGTCAACCTCTGACGACGACGGCCCGCGTCGCCGTCACCCGCGCGGCACCGCACGGCGACCGCCGCTGACGACCCGCCGGCGCCACCCGTCGGGACACGTCGGCGGTACGACAGCGGCACGTCGGCGGTTCGCCACGGCACTTCGAGCCCCGGCCGGATGTCCGGCCGGGGCTCCGTCGTGACCTCGGCCGGCCGCCGGTCAGCGGGGTTCGGTGAGCCCGAGGGCGAGCGCGTCGGCGGCGGCCGGGGACAGCGCGCCGGGCGTCAGGTCCGCGAGGGGCCGCCAGGCGACCTCGGCCGTGCTGCCGTCCGCCTCGGTCACCCGGAGCGGGCCGGGCGCGAGTGCCACCACGTAGAACAGGGCCACCAGGTGCCAGGAGACACCGCCCCGCTCGGCGGCGTACGTGCGGGCGGCGGCGAGACGGGCGCGGACGGGCCGGCGGCCGGTCTCCTCGTACAGCTCGCGCGCCAGTGCCTCCTCCGGCTGCTCGCCGGGGTCGATGCCGCCGCCCGGCAGGTGCCAGAGGCCCGGTGCGAAGACCGGGGAGGCCTCCGACAGCCGGGTCAGGAGCAGCCGCCCGTCCTCGGCGGCCACCGCGTACGCGGAGACCCGCCGCCGCACCTCCGTCTCCGTACCCACGCTCTCCCCCACTTTGTCCTCCGCCGTCCCGTCAGGGGTGTTCCGGCTTCTCGTCCCCGCGCAGCCAGACGTCCCACAGCTCGTCCAGGCCGGTGCCGGCCACGCTCTCCGCGTAGGCCGTGAAGTCGTCCGTGCTCGCGTTGGCGTGCCGGTACTTCGCCGGCCAGCCGCGCAGGATCTCCTCGAAGGCCTCGTCCCCGACGGTCTCGCGCAGCTTGTGCAGGACCATGGCGCCGCGCTGGTACACGGGCGGGTCGAAGAGGTTGGCGGCGGTGGGCGGGGCGGCCGGCGGGAAGGCCCAGTTGTCCTCCTCCGCGAAGGCGCGCGCGAAACTGGTGCCGACCGGGACGTCCTCCGACTCCTCCGCGTCCAGCCACTCGGCATAGGTGGCGAAGCCCTCGCTCAGCCACAGGTCCCGCCAGGTCGCGGGCGTCACCGAGTTGCCGAACCACTGGTGCGCCAGCTCGTGGACGAGGGTCGCCCGGTCGAAGGCGGCGGCGGGGAAGACGGGCCGGGTCTGGGTCTCCAGGGCGTAGGCGAGGGTGTCGTCGGCGGTGACGACCGCTCCGGCGGCGGAGAAGGGGTACGGGCCGAAGCGTTCCACCTGCTCGGCGAGGATCCCGGGCAGTTCGGCGCGCAGCTCGGCGCTGCCGGCGGCGGCCGAGGGCTCGACGGCGGTGACCACGGGGACCGAGCCGAGGGCGGTCGCGGTGCCCGTCTCGTACCGTCCCAGCATGACCGTGGCCAGGTAGCTCGCCATCGGTTCGGCCGCGTGCCACGCGGTGGTGGTGCGGCCGTCGGCGGCGCGCTTCTCGGAGGTCATGACCCCGTTGGAGAGCGCGCGCAGCCCGGACGGCACGGTGAGCGTGATGTCGTACGCGGCCTTGTCGGAGGGGTGGTGGTTGCCGGGGAACCAGCTCATGGAGCCGGCCGGCTGGCCGACGGCGACCGCCCCGTCGGCGGTCCGCAGCCAGCCCTCCTCGGAGCCGTCCGGGTCGGTGACCGGTTCGGGCACCCCGGAGTAGGTGACGGTGGCGGTGAACTCCGTTCCCTCGCGCAGTTCCTCGCGGGGGCGGAGCGTCAGTTCGTCACCGGCCCGGTGGAAGGCGGCGGGCGCGCCGTCGACGGTCGTCCGGTCGACGGTGAGGCCGGCCAGGTCGAGGTTGAAGGCGCTGAGGTCCTGCGTGGCGCGGGCGGTGATCTCGGCGGTGCCGTCGAGACGCCCGGTGGCCGGGTCGTAGGCGAGGTCCAGCGCGTAGTGCCGTACGTCGTACCCGCCGTTGCCGAGCCGGGGGAAGTACGGGTCGCGCAGTCCGGCCGCCCCGGGGGTGCCGTCCACCCCTCCGGTGCAGCCGCCCGCGAGCAGGGCGAGCGCGGTGACGGCGGCGGCCAGGGCCGCGGTCGTGCCTCGGGTCCCGCCGCGTCGTCTCACGTGGCGATCTTAGGTGACGGGCCGTGAGGGCGGACGTATGGAGGGAAAGGTGACGGCGCCCGGCGGGGGTCCGGGCGCCGTCACCGGCACAGGGGGTGCCGCGGGGGTGTCAGCGGTTGAGGGCCGCGACGCCGGCCTGGGCGAACTTCTCGTCGAGGTCGCCGGAGGGGGCGCCGGCGACGCCGATGCCCGCGATGGGGGCGCCCTTGGCGGTGACGGGGGCACCGCCGCCGAGGAAGAGGGTGCCGGGGATGTCCTTCAGGTTGGGGGCCTGGGCGAGGCGGCCGGCGAGGACGGAGGTGGGGGCGTTCCAGGAGACGGCGGTGAAGGCCTTGCGCTCGGCGGACTCGTACGACTGCGGGCCGGCGCCGTCGCCGCGGAGGGTGACGATCGTGTTGCCGTTGCGGTCGACGACGGCGACGGAGATCCGCTGGTTCTCCTTCTCCGCGGCGTCGAGGGCGGCCCGGGCGGCCTTGGTGGCGGCGTCGATCGTCAGGTGGGTGGACTGCTGCAGGTTGTGGTGGTCGGCGTCGGCGCGGACCGCGGCGGCGGGGGCGGCGGCCGGGGCGGTGGCGTTCGCGGAGACCGCGCCGAAGGTTCCGGCGGCGGCGAGGGCGGCGGCGGTGGCACCGAAGAGGATCTTCTTCATGGGGGTCTCCTGGATCGTGCGGGCGGATGGCCGGGCGGTCGTACGGGTCCGTGCGGGTTCGTACGGCGGACGCGGCCCGGGTCGTACGGCGTGGGCGAGCGGGGGTGACGCGGACGGCGTGGTGGGTGCCGGCCTGCGGTGCTGCCGGGGGCCGCCCCGCCGTTCGTTCGCTCTGCATCGATCCTCCGCCGGGAAACGGCGCCGGCCGGTCCACGGTCCGGCTGCCGTCCTCGCGCACACTGGACGACGGCGGGGTCAGCCGATCGGCTGATGCCGGCCTGGTCCTCCCGGGCCAGCATGGACACGTATCCCCAGGTCGTCCCCGGAAGCAGAGGAGGCGGGAAGGTTGACGCGGCCCCTCGCCGAGGCCCCCCGAACGCCCCACGACCCGGACGCCCGCTGGCTGGCCCGGGTCATGCACATCGCGTTCTTCCTGCTCCTCGGAGCCTCCCTCGTCCGCTTCCTCCTGCGGCACGACTGGGAGGACCGCAGCCCGTGGATCATCGCCCTGACCGGGGCCCTCGCCTCCCTCTACCTGCTCGGACCGGTGCTCGGCACCCGTGCCGCCCTGCGCCGGATCGCCTGGCTGTGCACGGTCGTCACCGTGTGGGTGGTCCTGGTGGTGCTGGCGCCCAGCTTCGCCTGGTGCGCGGTGCCCCTCTTCTACACCGGGCTGCGCACGCTCCCGCCGCGCGCCGCCCTCGGTCTGGTCACCGTGCTCACCGCCTTCGTGGTCTTCGCGCAGGTGCAGCTCTCGCACGGCGGCTGGGACCCGAACCTGATCGTCGCCCCGCCGGCCGTGGCCGCCATCGCCACCGCCGTCTTCGTGCACGCCGAGCGGCAGGCCGCCCGGCAGCGGGCCCTCATCGAGGACCTCCTCCGCACCCGGCGGGAACTGGCCGCCACCGAGCGCCGGGAGGGCACGCTCGCCGAGCGCCAGCGGCTCTCCATGGAGATCCACGACACCCTGGCGCAGGGCCTGTCGAGCCAGCAGATGCTGCTGCAGGCCGCGGACCGCACCTGGGACAGCGACCCGGCCACCGCCCGCCGCCACGTCCGTACCGCCGAGTCCATCGCCGAGCGCAACCTGGCCGAGGCCCGCCGTTTCGTCCACGACCTCGCGCCCGCCGACCTCGCCGAGGGCGGCGGTCTCGAAGAGGCGCTGCGCGGGCTCGCGACCCGCGAGTCGGCCGTCTTCCGGGTCGACGGGACGGCGGTGCCGCTGCCCGACCGCGTGCAGTCGGCGCTGCTGCGGATCGCGCAGGGCGCCCTCGCCAACATCCGCGAGCACGCCGGCGCCCGCTCCGCCGCGCTGACCCTCACGTACCTGGACGACCAGGTGGTCCTGGACGTCGCCGACGACGGCGGCGGCTTCGATCCGGCCGCGCACCGGCCGCGGGACGGGGTACGGGGCCACGGCCTGCCCGCGATGCGGGTGCGGGCCCAGCAGCTCGGCGGCACCCTGACCGTGGAGTCCACCCCGGGCGAGGGCACGGTGCTCTCCGCCTCGATCCCGCTCGCGCCCACGACGGAGGCCGGCCCGTGACCGTACGCATCCTGCTCTGCGACGACCACGTCGTCGTCCGTGCCGGGCTGCTCGCCCTGCTCGGCAGCACCCCCGACATCGAGGTCGTCGGCGAGGCCGGCAGCGGCGAGGAGGCCGTCGCCATGGCGGCCAAGCTGACGCCGGACGTCGTCCTGATGGACCTCCAGCTCGGCCCGGGCATCGACGGGGTGGAGGCGACCCGGCGGATCGCGCCGACCGGCGTCCACGTCCTCGTCCTCACCACGTACGACACCGACGCCGACATCACGCGCGCCATCGAGGCGGGCGCGACCGGCTACCTCCTGAAGGCGGAGCGGCCCGAGGAGCTGTTCGCCGCGATCCACGCCGCCGCCCAGGGCCGTACCGCCCTCTCGCCGCCGGTCGCCAGCCGCGTCATGGACCGGATGCGGGGCGCCGCCGGGCCGAGCCTCACCGACCGGGAGCGCGACATCCTCGCCCAGCTCGCGCACGGCCTCGGCAACCGGGAGATCGCGCGGGCCCTGTTCATCAGCGAGGCGACCGTGAAGACCCACCTGGGCCGGATCTACGCCAAGCTCGGCGTCGACACGCGCGCCGGTGCCGTCGCCGTGGCGAAGGAACAACGGCTCCTCCCCTGACACACTGTGACCGTGCGTCGCGTTCCGTGCGCACAGGGTCATCCGCGCGTGGGGCGCGGATGCGTCAGGTCGTCCTCGTGGGAGTGCGCGTGAAGATCGCCGTCGTCGGTGGCGGGCCCGCCGGGCTCTACTTCTCGGTCCTGATGAAGCGTCAAGACCCCGCCCACGACATCACCGTGTACGAGCGGAACCCGGAGGGTTCCACGTACGGCTGGGGCGTCACCTACTGGGCCGGGCTCCTCGACGAACTGCGGGCCGGGGACCCCGAGTCGGCCGCGGTGATCGCCGCCGCCTCCGTCACCTGGACCGACGGCCTGGCGATCGTCCGCGACGAACGGACCGTGCACCGCGGCGGCGCCGGCTTCGGCATCGGCCGCCGCGCCGTGCTCGGCCTGCTCGCCGACCGGGCGCGCGAGCTCGGCGTCCGCGTGGAGTACGAGCACCCCGTCGCCGGCCCCGAGGCCCCCGAACTGGCGGACGCCGACCTGGTCGTCGCCGCCGACGGCGTGCACAGCGCCCTGCGCGAGGCCCACGCCGACCACTTCGGCAGCACCTTCACCGCCGGCCGCAACCGCTACATCTGGCTCGGCACCACCAAGGTCTTCGACTCCTTCAGCTTCGCCTTCAAGGAGACCGACCACGGCTGGATCTGGTGCTACGCCTACGGCTTCAGCGGCGAGCGGTCCACCTGCGTGGTCGAGTGCTCGCCCGAGACCTGGACCGGCCTCGGCCTCGACACCCTCGGCGAGGCCGCCGGCCTCGCCCTCCTGGAGAAGGTCTTCCACGACCTCCTCGACGGCCACCCCCTCATCGGCCGCGGCCAGGCCGACGACGCCGCCCGGTGGCTCACCTTCCGCACCCTCACCAACCGGGTCTGGCACCGCGGCAACCTCGTCCTCCTCGGCGACGCCGCCCACACCACCCACTACTCCATCGGCGCGGGCACCACCCTCGCCCTGGAGGACGCCCTCGCGCTCGCCGCCGCCCTGCGCGCCCACCCCGACCGGGAGACCGCGCTCACCGCGTACGGGAAGGAGCGCCGCTCCGCCCTCGTCCCGGCCCAGAGCGCGGCCCGCCTCAGCGCCCAGTGGTACGAGAACCTGCCGCGCTACATGCGCCTGGAGCCGGCCCGCATGTTCGCCCTCCTCGGCCAGCGCCACTCCCCCCTGCTGCCGTACGTACCCCCGCAGCTCTACTACCGCCTCGACCGCGCCGCCGAAAGCCTGGAACCCCTGCGCCGCCTGAAGCGCTGGCTGGGGCCGCGGGTGGCGCGGGCGGTGCACGGGCGGGGGTGAGGGGCCGGGGACACGGAACCGGCAGAAGCGGCGTACGGGACCGGCCCCGTGCCGTGACACCATCGGACCGTGCTCGACATCGGCTACTCCCTCTCCCGGCGCTTCCCCGACCCGCCGCAGACCGACTACCGGCGCGCGGACGTCCACGCCCTGCGCCACGACCTCTTCTGCGGTGACGTGTACCTCGCGGACACCGAGGCGGACCGCGAGGTGTCCACAGCCTGGGGATGGGTGCCGGTCCTCGACTTCGCGTGGGCGCTGTGCGACATCGTCGAGCGGCTCGACCAGGACCCGCGCGGCAGCCGGGCCGCGCGGCCGCAGTACGCGGAGCTCGACTTCACCGAGTCCAGCGACCGCATGATCTTCGAGCGGCGCTTCGGCTGGGTCGACGTCGAGGCCGACTGGATGCCGGGCGACGAGCCGCCGCTCACCTTCAACCACGCCGAACTGCGCCGCGAGGCACGGGACTTCCTCCACGACCTGATCGCCGACCTGACCGACATGCACGAGGGCCTCGCCGACAACCCGGCCGTCTGGGACCTCCAGGCCCGCTTCCCCCGCCTGCCCTGACCGGTACGCCCCCGCCGGGAGCGGACCCGGCGCCGTACGCTCCCCCCGCCCGCCCTCACCGGTACGCCCGCGCCGGGGCGGGCTCAGTCCTCCACCCGCACCCCCAGGCGCGCCGCGAGGACCGGCGCCAGGTCGAGGAGCTGGGCGGACGAGATCACCGCGCCCGCCAGGGACTCCACCCCGCGGGCGATCTCCAGGCGCCGCACCCCGCGCAGATCCACGTCCGTGAGGCGCGCCCCCGAGAAGTCGGCCCCGAGCAGGTCGCAGTCGGTGAACTCCACCCGTTCGAGCCGGGCGCCCCCGAAGTCCGGTTCGCTCAGCACGCACCCCTCGAAGACGACGTCCCGCAGCCGCGCACCCCGCAGGTTCAGGTAATCGGCCTTGCCGCCCCGGACGACCACCCGCTCCCACACCGACCCGTGGAGCTGGGCCCCGCCCAGCCGGGCCTCCGACACCTCCACGTCCCGCAGCTGCGCCCCGGCGAGGTCGGTGCCCACCCCCCGTACCCCGCTCAGCACGGAGTCCAGGAACCGCGCCCCCGCCAGACGCGTCCCGTCGAGCCCGCACCCGCGCAGCGCGCAGTCCAGGAACCGCGCGCCCTCCCCCGAGCGGCCCGCCAGGTCGAGCCCGGCCAGCTCCAGGCCGTCGTAGTCCCCGTCCGGCTCCAGCCTCCCCCCGAACGGCACCAGGTCCGGCAGCCGCACCTCCGGCCGCCGGGCCCGCGCCGCCGTCCTCCGCTTCCTCGTCACCATGCCGCCATGGTGACGCACGCCACTGACAACGCCCCCGCCCCGATGTCACGGAACGCCCCGCGCCGGCCGTCCCATCCGTGTCAGCACATCCGGACGAGGGAGAAGAGACATGCGGACGCTCACGATCGTCGGCGGCGGCTTCGCCGGGCTCACCGCGGCCATCACCGCCGCCGAGGCCGGCGCCAGGGTGACCCTGTACGAGGCGCACCGGACCCTCGGCGGCCGGGCCCGCACCGCCGACGGCCCGTACCGCACCAACGAGGGCCCGCACGCCCTCTACAACGGCGGCCCGCACTGGACCTGGCTGAGGCAGCGCGGCCTCCTCGGCCCGCTCGCCGCGCTGCCGCCCGCCGAAGCCCTCCGGCTCCGCTTCCACCGCGCCGGCGCCCTGCGCCGCACCCCGCCCCTCGGCCTGCTCCGCCTGGCCCGGCGCGGCGCGGAGCGGGCACCCGTCGACACCGACTTCCGCACCTGGGCCACCGGCCTCGCCGGGGAGCGCGCCGCCCGCGAGGCCGCCGCGTACAGCGCGGTCGCCCTCTTCCACCACGACCCCGGCTCGCTCTCCGCCCGCTTCGTCCAGGAGCGCCTCCACCGGGCCGCCGCCCTGCCGCCCGAGGCCCACTACATCCGGGGCGGCTGGCAGCGGCTCATCGACCGGATGGCCGCCCGCGCCCGGGAGACGGGCGTACGGATCGAGACCTCGTCGCGGATCGACACCCTGCCCACCGGTGGCGGTCCCGTCGTCGTCGCCACCGCGCTGCCGGCCGCCGCCCGCCTTCTCGGCGACCCCTCACTGACCTGGGACAGCGGCCGTACGGTCCTGCTCGACCTGGCCCTGCGCACCCGCAGGGGCGACGCGTTCGCCGTCTCCGACCTGGACGCGCCGGGCTGGATCGAACGGTTCACCGCCCAGGACCGTTCCCTCGCTCCCGCCGGACAGCAGCTGGTCCAGGCCCAGCTCCCCATCGGGCCGGACGCCTCGAAGGCGGACGGCGTCGCGCACGCCGAACACCTCCTCGACCTGGGCTTCCCCGGCTGGCGCGACCGGGCGGTGTGGCGCAGGGAAGCCGTCTCCCAGGGGCGTATGGGAGCGGTCGACCGGCCCGGTACGACCTGGCGCGACCGGCCCGCGATCGACCGGGGGGACGGCGTGTACCTGGTGGGAGACCAGGTGGCGGCGCCGGGCGTGCTGTCGGAGGTGTCGTTCACCAGCGCGGTGGAGGCGGTGTCGCTGGCCCTGCGGGCGGGCCGCCTCCGGGAACCCCTTGACCTCGAGCGTGGTTGAGGTCGGAGGCTGTTCCCGAGCGACCGGCCCGTGAGCGGCCGGTCGCCACCTCGAACGGACCCGCCCGACCGCCCGCGGTTCCGCCCGCCCGACGACAGGGGAAACGTCATGCACGCCATCCGCCTTCACGCCTTCGGCCCCGCCGAGAACCTCACGTACGAGGAGGTCCCCGATCCCGTGCCCGGCCCCGGCCAGGTCCGCGTCAGGGTCGCCGCGGCCGGTGTGCACCTCCTCGACACGGCGCTGCGCGAGGGCATGACGGGCCCGTTCCCCGCCCCCGCCGAACTCCCCACCGTCCCCGGCCGGGAGGTCGCCGGCACCGTCGACGCCCTCGGCGAGGGCACCGACCCGTCCTGGCTCGGCAAGCGGGTCGTCGCCCACCTCGGCATGGCCCCGGGCGGCTACGCGGAGCTCGCCGTCACCGATGCCGCCCGCCTGCACGCGCTCCCCGATCACCTGGGGGAGGCCGAGGCCGTCGCGATGATCGGCACCGGCCGCACCACCCTCGGCATCCTCCAGTTCGCGGAGCTCGGCCCGGACTCCGTCGCGATCGTCCCGGCGGCGGCCGGCGGCATCGGCACGCTTCTCGTCCAGTACGCCAAGAACGCCGGCGCCACCGTCATCGGCCTCGCCGGCGGCCCCCACAAGGTGGAGCGCGTCCGCGCCAACGGCGCCGACCTCGCCGTCGACTACACGGAACCGGGCTGGGCCGACAAGGTCCGGGCCCATCTGGGCGGGCGCACCGCGACCGTCGTCTTCGACTCGGTCGGCGGTGACACCGGCCGCGCCGCCGTCGACCTCCTCGGCAGGGGCGGCCGCCACCTCGTCTTCGGCTGGTCGGGCGCGGGGCTGCACGACGGCGAGGCCCTCAGCTTCACCCCCGGGGAGCTCGCGGACCGCGGCATCACCTCGGAACCCGTCCTGGGGCCGGTGATGCTCCAGAAGGCCGGCGGGGACGTCCGTACGCTCGAACTCGCCGCGCTCGCCGCCGCGGCCGACGGCACCCTCCGTCCCGCCGTCCAGACCTTCCCGCTCGCCGAGGCGGCGCGGGCCCACCGCGCCCTGGAGACCCGGGGCACGATGGGCAAGGTGGTGCTCGTCCCCTGACAGCGGACGGTCGGGCCCGCCCCCGCCGGGGAGCGGGCGGGCTCAGACGCCGATCACGTCCCAGGAGTGCCCCTTGAACTCTTTCAGGAAGTCGGGATGGTCCTCCCACATCCGGGCGGCGGAGCGCAGCACGTCCCAGTTGTGCTCCAGCGCCTGGTCCACCACCTGGCGCAGCTCCGGCGCCGTCTCACGCTTCTCCACGAGCCCGTTCACCGCGGACGCGGCCTGCACCGTGTAGCGCAGCGCGCGCAGGGCCCGGGAGGTGTCGTCCATGCCGAAGCCGTGGTCCTTGCCGTTCGCGGGGTCGAACAGCGGCGTGAGCCGCGCCTCGATGAAGGCCGTGATCCGCTCGAACCGCTGCTGGATCTCCGAGCGCTGCTGAATGTCCATGTCCATCCCCCCTTCCTACACCGAACCCAGCTTCGCCAGCGCCGCGTCCGTCAGCCGGTAGACCGTCCACTCGTCCTGCGGGCGGGCGCCGAGGGACTCGTAGAAGTCGATCGACGGCCTGTTCCAGTTCAGGACCGACCACTCCAGGCGTTCGTAGCCCCGCTCGACGCAGATCCGGGCCAGTTCGGCCAGGAGCGCCTTGCCGTGGCCGCCGCCGCGCAGCTCCGGACGGACGTACAGGTCCTCCAGGTAGATGCCGTGGACCCCGCGCCAGGTCGAGAAGTTGAGGAACCAGAGCGCGAAGCCCGCGACCTCGCCGGTGTCCGTCTCCGCGATGTGCGCGTAGGCGGCGGGGCGGTCGCCGAAGAGGGCGTCGTGGAGCTGCTCGGGGGTGGCACGGGCCTCGTGGAGGGCCTTCTCGTACTCCGCGAGGTCGCGGATCATGCGGTGGATGACGGGGACGTCGGCGGGAACGGCGGTACGGATCATGGCCCCAGCCTGCCCCGGGGGACGCCGTCGTGGCCAGAGGGTGCCGTCCTGCCCGGGAGCTCCCGCTCACTCCCTCCTGGCCCGGAGGGCCCCGGCGAGGGCCGCCTGCCCCGCGTCCAGGGCGACGGCCCCGTCCTCGATGTCCCACAGCGCGTTCTGGAGCACCCGGCCCAGTGTCCAGGCGGCCGCCCGGCCCCGGTCAAGCCCCAGGCGTTCGGTGAGGAGGTCGAACCGCCACAGGACCTCCGCCGGATCCACCTCTCCCCCGCTTCCCGCTTCGGTACGGCCCCGGAGCGCCGGCAGCAGCTCGAAGCCGGGGTCGCCGGAGAGCGGCTTGGGGTCGATCGCGAGCCACGGTTCGCGATCGGCGGCCAGGACGTTGCCCTCGTGCAGGTCCCAGTGGAGCAGCCGGTCCCCCGGCTCGTCCGCCACGTCCCGTACGGCCGCCGCCCAGTCCCGCAGCAGGGCCGCGTCCCCGGCGTGCCGGAGCCGTACCGCCGCGGCGGGTGCGTCGGCCACCATCCGGGCCGCGATGCCGCCCAGGCCGCGCAGTCGGGGCGGGGCGGGGACGGCGGTCAGCCGGGCGAGCAGTCCGGCGAGGACCTCCACCGCCCGCCGCCGGTCGGGGAGCCGGGCCGGCGACCGGCCGGCGTCGAGCCGTTCCAGGAGCATCGTCCCCGTCGCCGGGTCGTGGTCGAGGAGCCGTACCGCGCCCCTCCCGTCCCAGGCGCGCAGCGCCGCCGGTTCGCCCTCGGTCTCCTCGTCGAGGAGCTGGAGCTTGAGGACGGCGGGGCCGCGGCCGCGCACCACCGGCAGCACCAGGGACGCCGCGCCGTGCATCGGCGGCCCGGTGACCCGCAGCCCCCAGCGCTCCAGGAACTCCTCCGCCCGCCCGGGCAGCGCGGCGACGAACGCCCGCCCCGCCGCCCCGTTGTACGCCGCCTGCGCCCGCGCGAACTCCTCCGGCACCTCGATCACCGGCCCAGGCTAGGGGGTGCCTTCCGGAAAGGTCCCCGTATCCAGGGGCGGGCCCGCGGCGGTAGCCTCCCGCCACGCATCCGGAAGCAGGGACACACATGAGCACGGTCAACGGCGGCATATCGTTCTGGTACGCGCAGGAAGGCGCCCCCGCGCCCCGCGAACCCCTCCCCGGCGACACCACCGCCGACGTCTGCGTGGTCGGCGGCGGCTACACCGGCCTGTGGACCGCCTACTACCTCAAGAAGGCCGTCCCCTTCCTCAACATCACCGTCCTGGAAGCCGCGTTCTGCGGCTACGGAGCCTCCGGCCGCAACGGCGGCTGGCTCTACAACGGCATCGCGGGCCGCGACCGGTACGCCGCGCTCCACGGCCACGAGGCCGCCGTCCGCCTCCAGCAGGCCATGAACGCCACCGTCACCGAGGTCCTCGACGTCCTCGACACCGAGAAGATCGACGCCGACCAGCACCGCGGCGGCGTGCTCGAAGTCGCCCTCACCCCCGCCCAGCTGGCCCGGCTCAAGGCCTTCCACGCCGCCGAGGCCGCCTTCGGGGAGACGGACCGCGAGCTGTACGGGGCGCGCGACACGGCCCGGCGCATCCGCGTCGCCGGGGCCGTCGGCTCGTCCTGGACCCCGCACGGCGCGCGGATCCACCCCGTCAAACTGGTCCAGGGCCTCGCCGCCGCCGTCGAGGCGCTCGGCGTCACGATCCACGAGTCGACCCCCGTCACCGAGATCAGGCCGAAACACGCCGTGACCCCGTACGGGACCGTCCGCGCCCCCTACGTGCTGCGCTGCACCGAGGGCTTCACCGCCTCCCTGGCCGGCCAGCGCCGCACCTGGCTGCCGATGAACTCCTCGATGATCGCCACCGAGCCGCTGACCGACGCGCAGTGGGAGTCCATCGGCTGGGACGGCCGCGAGACCCTCGGCGACATGGCCCACGCCTACATGTACGCGCAGCGCACCGCCGACGGCCGCATCGCGCTGGGCGGCCGGGGCGTCCCGTACCGCTTCGGCTCGAAGACCGACAACGACGGCCGCACGCAGGCCCGGACCGTCGAGGACCTCCGCGACATCCTGGTCCGCCTCTTCCCGCAGCTCGCGGGCGTCGGCATCGCCCACGCCTGGTCCGGCGTCCTCGGCGTGCCCCGCGACTGGTGCGCCACCGTGACCCTCGACCGTTCCACGGGCCTCGGCTGGGCGGGGGGTTACGTCGGCTCGGGCGTCGCGACCGCCAACCTCGCCGCCCGCACCCTGCGCGACCTCATCCAGCAGGACTCGGGCCAGTCCGGGCCCACGGACCTGACGGCCCTGCCGTGGGTCGGCCACCGGGTCCGCAAATGGGAACCGGAACCCCTGCGCTGGCTGGGCGTGCACACCCTGTACGCCGCCTACCGGGCCGCCGACCGCCGTGAGACGACCACGCACGCGGCGACGACGGACCGGGTGGCGAGCCTGGCCGACCGCTTGAGCGGACGCTGAGGGGGCGGGGGTACGAGGACGGGGCCGGCCCCGGGCGGCGCACGCCCCGGCGGGTTCGGGACCCGGGCTCCGCACCCCCGCGGACGGGGGGCGCCTCCCCCTACTCCACCTCGATGCCGAAGTCCCCGACCAGCTCGGCGAGACCGCCCCGGTACCCCTTCCCGCCCAGGACGAAGTCCCAGTCGCCGCCGGCGCGCCGCCGGAAGGAACCGAGGACGAGCGCCGTCTCGCCCTGCCGCCCGTCGGACACGACGAGCCGGTCCAGTTCCGTACCGGAGTCGTCCCGCAGCCGGATGCCCGCGTCGGTGAAGCCGCCGAGGTCCGCGTCCGGGTTCACCTCCGGGTCGACCGCCGCGACGAGCACCAGCCGGTCGGCCCTCAGGGGCAGGGCGTCGAAGCCGACGCGGATCGCCGCCCGGTCACCCGGCGCGGCGGCGACCATGGCGACCGAACCGTCGGGCGTGGACGGGTTGTTGAAGAAGACGAACCAGTCGTCACCGAGGACCCGGCCGCCCTCGCAGACCAGGGCGCAGACGTCGAGCGCCACCTCGCCCGTCCACACCATGCCGAGCAGGTTGAAGTCGTCGGAGGCCTCGGTCGGGGACGGCACCTCCGCCGCCGGGGCGGCCGGCGCGCCCGGTCCGAGCCGGCCGCGCAGCCCGTGCCGGTGCAGCAGCTCGACCAGCTCCGTACCCGATATCAGCGTCAGCGGCTTGCCGTTGGCGAAGGCGTACGAACCCGGCCCGAACTTCGAGGTGGTGACGAGGACGCCCTTGTTGGCGCCGGCGCCCTGCACCGTCCCGTACAGGTCGCGCACCGCGCTCGGCGGCACCGTGTTGCGGTACCGCTTGACCTGCACCACGATCGATCCGCCGCTGATCGGATCCGGGTCGAGGGCCTCGACGTCCACGCCGCCGTCGTTCGACCGGCGCGTGGTCACGGCCTGCAGGCCACGGGCCCGGAACAGCGCGGCCACCAGCCCCTCGAAGGCGATCGGGTCCATCGCCAGCAGGTCGGGCTCCTCGCCCTCGCCCTGGGAGACCACGTCGGACCCGACCTGGTCGGGCTGCCGCAGCGGCTGCACCGCCACGCGCTCCTCGGGCTTGGCCGACAGCCGCCCGGTGAGCGGCCCCGTGAGGCACTCCACGGCGTCCACCAGCTCCAGGTTCAGCCGGTCGAACACCGGCCGGGCCACGGCGATGGTCGCCAGGCACACCCGGGCGGCGAGCCCGGTGGCCGGGTCGACGCCGTCCACGTACCCGTTGAGCGCGACGCTCTCCACGGCCCCGAACCGGTCGGCCGCGAACACCTGCCGCACGGCGAGGAGCACGGTCTGCGCCAGCACGCGCCGGTAGAGCGCCCGGCGCTGCGTCACCGGCCGGGGCACCTCCTTGTCCTGGTCGGTGCCGGGCAGGTACTTCACGCCCCTGGCCTCGGGCACCACCTCGTAACCGGGCAGGTCCCAGTCGACGACCAGCTCGCGGCGGGCCCGGTCGTACGCGGCGGACACCTCGTGCGGAAAGCCCTCCGGCCAGGCGGTCGAGGCGTAGAGCACGGCGGAGAAGAACTCGACCACCGTGTCCGCGTCGCCCTCGCGCAGCGCCGCCACCGTCCCGGCGATCCCCGCGTTGTGGGTACGGACCTCGGCGAGCCGGGCCGCCGCCCAGGCGTCGTACTCACGCCGGTACGCGGCCAGCGTCTCCAGCCGCCGGGCCTCCGCGGCCTGCGCCGCGTACCAGTCCCGCTCGAACCGGTCCCGCGCACCGAACCCGTGGTACGCCCGCTGGTCCGGCATCGCGACCGGCTCCCCCAGCGGGCCGGGCGCGAACGGCTCGACCTCCTCGGGCCGCCGCAGCGACTCCACGGAGAAGCCCGGCTCCCGGCACCCGGCCGCGAGCAACCCCTCCAGGACCGCCACCCGCTCGTCCAGCTCCCGCGTCCGCCGCAGCGCGTCCGCGTCCCGGTGCCGCCGGTACGCGGCCCGCTGCTCCCGCTGCATCCGCGCCACGTCCCGCTCGTGCGCCCGCAGCGCCCGCTCCGCCTCCCGCTGCTGCCGCAGCACCGCCTGCTGCTGCCCCTCCCGCTGCCGCTGCGCCACCCGCTGCTGCTCGGCCCACAGCCCGATCAGCCCACCGGAACGCCGACCCATCGACCACACCCCTCCCCGAAAACACCCCTCACCCCCTCCAGTCTCCCGGACCCGACCCCTCCCCGTCCCCCACTCCCCCCACCCGGAACGCCGAAGCCCCCGCCGGTGAACGGTCGGGGGCTTCGTCCAGGCCGTCGTGGCGCGGGCCTTCTCGCTACGCCGCGACCAGCACGTCCGCGGCGTCCTGCATGCTGTCCGTGACCGCATCGGCGCGCGCCTCGGTGAACGCCTCGTACGCGGGCGGCGTGGTCGCGTAGCCGATGGCCGTCGCCCCGGCGGCGTGAGCGGCCCGGACGTCCGTGAGCGAGTCCCCGATCAGCGTGCAGCTGGTGACGTCGATGTTCATCCGCTCGGCCGCCGTGATGAGCGGATACGGGTTGGGCTTCATCAGGTGAGGCTGCGCGGAGTGGCGGCCGACGATCTCGGCCACGTACTGGTCCAGCCCGTGCAGCCCGAGGAAGATCCGCACACACTCGGCGGAGTTGTTGCTGACCACCGCGACGCCCCGCCCGGTGGCACGGGCCGCTTCCAGCGTCTCCGCGGCCCCGGGCACCGGCTTCCCCGCGACGGCGACCGCGCGCACCTCGGCGGCCGTCAGGGCTCGCTCGATCTCCTCGCCGAGTTCGCCGCTGGCCTCGTGCGCGATGCGCAGCACCTCGAAGGGGTCGTCCGTCCGGGCGGCCCTCGCGCCCGCGGCCCCGTCGCGGGCGGCGAGAAGCCCGGCCAGCTCCCGCGCGACCTCGGCGGCCGGCAGCCCTGCGAACAGATCGCACACGGGGCCGTCGAAGTCCACGAGGACGACACGGGCATTCGCCAGGGTTTCGTTGAGCGAGTCGGTGTGCGACACGGTCGATGTCCCTTCCGGTGATCTCCGCGTCCCACAGGACGCGGCACGAGCCGATGCCCCGGCCGCCGAGCCGAGACCCCGAAGTCCTCCGCCGGACTCCCCCCTACCGCCTTCCCTGCCGAAGCACATTCACCACGTGCGTCTTCTCACCGAGACCGACACCGCCGACCGTGATCACACGAAAGGATCAGGTCCGGGACCGTCAGCCGCATGGCTCTGCACGTTCGGTCGGCGATCTGGCCGAGGGCACAGTTGACGGCTGCTGCGGCCGACCGCGTACGACCGCCGCCGTTTGAGTGGGCAGCCGCGCGTCCGGGCGGAGCCGGCGCCCAGGCCGATCGCTACCCTGTGCGCATGATCCAGCAGGACGACCGCCAGTTCCCCGTCGCGCTCGCCGCCGCCATGAAGGTCCGGCTCGACCGCGCCGGCGAGGACGGTGTGGACTTCGAACCCTACGAGTCCTTCCTGAGCGCTGAGGACACGACGGACTGGTTCCGCGCGTGGACGGGCGGCAACGATCTGAACGGCGACGCGTTCCGCGTCTTCGGCCAGGACGGCACCGGCGGGTACGCGGCGTTCTGGCTGATCCGTCCGGGGCGCGAGCTGGTCGAGCAGCCGGTCGTCTTCCTGGGCTCCGAGGGGGAGACCGGAGTCGTGGCCCGCGACCTCGGCGCGTTCCTGTGGCTGCTGGCCGACGGCCTCGGCCCCGCGGAGGCCGCCACCACGTACGGTTCCGAGCCCGGCTGGGCGCCGCGGCCCATCGAGGACCTGGAGGCCATCGCTCAGCAGCACGCTCCCGACCGGCGGGCATCGGCACCGGCGATCATCACGGAGGCCGCACTGGAGTTCCCCGACTTCGGGGACATCATCAGGGGACTGTGCCGTTGAACGTGGGCTCAATGCTCTTCCGGCACCGTTCGTGCCGGCAGCCGTGCTCCCGCCGGTGCAGCCGCTGAAGGTCCTGCAGAGCGGCGACAGGCAACGGGTGCCTCATCCACTTCTCCGGATACCCGGCCTCACCGTGCTCCCGCAGTACGGCCTCGGCCGCTTCCACCACCGCGTGGCACAGCGCGCCACGGGGCTGGACGGACCTCCAGAGAATCGTGCGATCGAACCGACGACCCCCGCTTTACAAGTTCGATCAGCGCTCGGCACAGCCGAGGAGCCACCCGGCCACGCCAGCCGTGCAGGAGCACCTAAGGGCGCTGGCGTCCGGGGCCGTTGATGTCAGCTGTGGATGTCAGAACGGTGCGACCATACGGGCTCGCTGGCACGATGCTCCCATGGTTGTCCTGGAGCGAATCAAGGCGGAGAGCGTGGCGTACTTCCGATCCCTCGACGAAGGGGCCACCCTGCGCCACCACTTCCGCCACGTCGACGAGGAGGGCGGCTTGTGGTACTTCGAGGTCGTACCCGACCGCGGTGAGTTGGTCGCCATCAAGCAGGCCGAGCTGACTCCGGCCGGCCGACTTCACCGGTACAGCTGGGAGCACCTGGAGGACGAGCAGGGCTTCCTGACGGATCAGGCGATCGACCCTGAGGAGGATCCGCTGGAGGCCATCTCAGCCGGAGAGTTCCAGGAGATCTGGAACCGGTGAACGCGCTGTACGGCCTCTTTACAGGAGCGGGAAGGCGGGCCTGCAAGTGACCCGCACAGATGGGGAGGACTGATCGATGGCCCGGTGCCCGTCGATGCCTCTTGTTCCCCGTGGTTCCCCGCACGATCTGGCACGGATGTGGCACGGTCTTCGCCGCCGTCTGTCAGCGCCCCGGGATAGCGTCCGCCTGCGTGCTGTCGGCTTCCGAGGTGTCCAGCTCTGTAGTGCAGCTGCATCCCTTCACTAGATCCACGCTCTGATCGGCAAACAGCGCGAATTGGGCCAGGGTGGCAACTATGGTCGGGTGTCATGGATGCGGGGATAGCTGCCATCGGCGGCGCTTTGGTTGGAGCGGTGGCAGCTCTTGGGACTGCGGCCCTTGCAACGTGGGCCCAGCGCGCAAACGCGCAGGCGACGGTGAGGTCTGAACATCAGAAAGAACTCCGGCATCCCAGGCGGGAAGCATATGGCAGGTTGATTCCTGTTGGGATGCAGTTGGCAGAACGCGCAGCAGGGGACTTTATTTGGATTGAGGACGCGGCCCGCTCTGACGCCTTGGAGCTTAAAGGGCCGATTGACGAAAGCTGGCTTGAGATCAGCCTGCTTGGCCCTCCCCTTGTGACCTCCAGTGCCACTGAGGTTCATCGTCATGCACACGTTGTGTTCGACCATCTTTGGCAGTTGGAATCCTATATGCAATCCACAGGGAGAGACGATGAGGATCTCGTAGATCGGCTGTCAACCGAATTGGGCGAATCATCCGCAAAGTTGAGGGATGCCGTGTTGGCGTTCTCACGCACCGCGCAGATCGCACTGGAAGCGACTGGGCTCGAGCAGCACTGAGCTTGGCGCCCTTCAACTGCAGTCAACTCCCCAGCGGTGAGCCTTTTTAGTTTGGCCACCAATTGGGTGAAGCGGGTTGCCGACCACGTATCTCCTCAGCTCCCATCCCGTCTGCCGTCGACCCACACACCGTGGAGCAGGCGCGGTGCCGGGCGTCCAGGTGGAGCGCGCCACTGTACGAACGACCTGGACGCCCGGTGCCGTGTCTGCTCGGCTCTGCCTGGGTCGATGGCAGACGGGATGGGAGTCCCCACCTCCACCACGACACCGCCCGCAGACGCCCGCGGCCCCCTGCCATCCCGGAGCCTGAGCGCCCCCGCCGGAGGCATCGTCTTGAGCCGCACTCGCGTACCGCCTCGGCCACCTCGCGGGTTCGTCGCCCATCAACCCGAGCCGTCAGGCGTGCGGCCGGCGGCCCGGCTGGAGCGGGGCGCAGACAGGAGCGCAGGCCCGGGCGACGGGCCGCGCGCGCCGCGCTGTGCGCGGCGGGTGCCTTGATGAAGTAGAGAAAGTCTTACCGCACTGCGATCAAGTGCTCGCCCTCATGGCTCCGCTCGTGGGACCCCGACCCGTCCAGGGCGTCCCGGAGCCGAACGCCGAATGCCCCGGCCATGCGCTCCTCGACCTCTGTCGACGTCAGCCACTCGACCACGACTCGTCCGACGTCCGTCCGGTGACCGGAGCGACCATCCCGCGTCAACTCGCCTCGGCCGAGGACGAGGCACCGTACTGGCCGGCGGGCGTGCTGCCGATCCTCGACTGGGGCTGCGCCATGTACGCCGCGGTGGACTGCCTCAGCGAGACCGCCACGGTCCTCCTCTTCGACCCGAACGCCATGACGGACGACGGAGCCGCCGCCTGGTTCGTCGATGCCGCGAGCCTGGCCGAGTGGCTCGAAACCTGGCTCGCGGGAACGGGGTGGTACCGGGAAGACGCCGACGAGCACGAAGACGCGGCGGAGCCGACCCCGTGGGAGATGGCCGCCTCCCGGATCGCGGAGTGAACTAACCGCAAGGTGACCGCTGAGCTCGCTCGATGGAGCGACCCCTCACACGACGGCATCCGAGGCTTGGCCACCCGCGACCGTCCCCGTTGATGTCACCCGGAGATGTCGAAGACCCCCGACCAAGATCGGTCGGGGGTCTTCGCCCTGGAGCCCCCTGTCGGGTTCGAACCGACGACCCCCGCTTTACAAGAGCGGTGCTCTGGCCAGCTGAGCTAAGGAGGCAGCGAGTGAAGTGTAACCAACCCCGTCCCCCCGGCGGTCGGAAATCTCACCACCTCGCGCCTACTGACAGAACGGGTCCGGGCAGGTAGCGTCGCCTGGAGTTCACCCTGGTGGACTAGACCTCAATCCTTCCTTTACTCGGATCGTCCGGCACGTTCCTGCCGGTGAAGGGATTCATCACCATGGCTTCTGTCACCTTCGACAAGGCGACCCGCATCTACCCGGGCGCCGACAAGCCCTCCGTCGACCAGCTCGACATCGAGATCGCCGACGGCGAGTTCCTCGTCCTCGTCGGGCCCTCCGGGTGTGGCAAGTCGACCTCGCTGCGCATGCTCGCCGGTCTCGAGGACGTCAACTCGGGCGCCATCCGCATCGGTGACCGGGACGTCACGCACCTGCCGCCGAAGGACCGGGACATCGCCATGGTGTTCCAGAACTACGCGCTGTACCCGCACATGACCGTCGCCGACAACATGGGCTTCGCGCTCAAGATCGCCGGCGTCAACAAGGCCGAGATCCGCGCCAAGGTGGAGGAGGCCGCGAAGATCCTCGACCTCACCCAGTACCTGGACCGCAAGCCCAAGGCGCTCTCCGGCGGCCAGCGGCAGCGCGTGGCGATGGGGCGGGCGATCGTGCGGGAGCCGCAGGTGTTCCTCATGGACGAGCCGCTGTCGAACCTCGACGCCAAGCTCCGCGTCTCGACCCGTACGCAGATCGCGAGCCTGCAGCGCCGCCTCGGCATCACCACGGTCTACGTCACCCACGACCAGACCGAGGCCCTCACCATGGGCGACCGCGTCGCCGTGCTGAAGGACGGTCTGCTCCAGCAGGTCGACTCGCCGCGCAACATGTACGACAAGCCCGCCAACCTCTTCGTCGCCGGCTTCATCGGCTCCCCCGCCATGAACCTGATCGAGGTCCCGATCACCGACGGCGGCGTGAAGTTCGGCAACAGCGTCGTCCCCGTCTCGCGCGACGCCATCGCCGCCGCCTCCGCCAAGGGCGACACCACGGTGACGGTCGGCGTCCGCCCCGAGCACTTCGACGTCTCGGGCCCGACCAGCAAGGACGGTCTCGCGGTGATCGTGAACGTCGTCGAGGAGCTCGGCTCCGACGGCTTCGTCTACGGCTCCACCCGCGTCGACGGCGAGGACAAGGACCTGGTGGTCCGCGTCGGCGGCCGTGACGTGCCCGCCAAGGGCTCCACGCTGCACGTCGTGCCGCGCGCCGGCGAGCTGCACGTGTTCTCGACCTCCACGGGCGAGCGCCTCAGCGGCTGACCGGCCCGGTGAACGACCGCCCCCCCGGGGGTGAACGGACGGCCCCGCATCCGCCACGGATGCGGGGCCGTCCGTTTAAACGGGCGTACCTCGGAAAACCCCGGCATTCGGGGCCCGCAGGGCCTCCCGGCGTCAACACGGAATTCGAAAAACCACGTCGAACGATCCCCCGCGAGAGTGACTAAATGTCTCCATGTCACTACCGAACGCTACGCTCGCCTCCGTGACGCACACTGCCCGCCGAATCGGCCGCTCTCTCGCCCTCGTCCTGCCCGTCGTCCTGGTGCTCTCGGGAACGCTCGCGGTGTCCGCCGTTCCGTGGGCCGGCCAGGACCCCACGACCCAGATGCTGACGGCCTCCTCCTCGGAGGTCTCCTCGCCGGCGAAGTCCCGTGCCCCTCAGGACGTTCTCCGCGAACAGCTCCTCGCGGAGCTTCAGGAGAAGGACCCGGGCGTCGCCCTCACCCACCTCCAGCGCGCGGTGGAGAACCGGCCCTCGCTCGCCAAGCACTGCATGTCGATCGCCCGTGCCCTCGGCCGCGCCGCCGTCGACTACTACGGCCCGACCCGCGCCCAGTCCTTCTCCCGCCCGGTCTGCGACACCTCGTACGCGTCCGGCGTGATGCGCGCCGGCTGAGTCGGCGAACTGAGCGCCTGCCCGCGTACGGGAGCCCTATCGTTCCCCGTATGCACACCACTCCGACGCAGGCCGTGGTCCTGGCGGGCGGCCAGGGCTCGCGACTGCGCCCCTACACCGACGACCGCCCCAAGCCGATGGTCGAGATCCCGGGTACCGGGACCCCGATCATCGGCCATCAGCTTTCCTGGCTGGCCGCAGAAGGCGTGACCGATGTGGTCATCTCCTGCGGTCATCTCGCCGAGGTGCTCCAGGAGTGGCTCCGGGACGCGGAACTGCCCCTGAAGGTGACGACGGTCGTCGAGACCGAGCCCCTGGGCCGCGGCGGCGGCCTGAAGTACGCCGCTCGCCACCTGCCCGCGCCCGACGAGCCCTGGTACGCCACCAACGGCGACATCTGGACCCGCTTCTCCCTGCGCGAGATGGCCGCCTTCCACGCGGAGCGGGACGCCACCGCCACCCTCGCGCTCGCCCGCCCGCGCATCCCGTGGGGCGCCGTCGAGACCGACACCTTCGGGCACATCACCGACTTCATCGAGGCACCGCCGTCGCCGTTCCTCATCAACGCCGGCGTGTACGTCTTCTCCGCGGCCTTCACGGACCTGCTGCCCGACCTCGGCGACCACGAGCGGACCACCTTCCCCCGCCTGGCGCGCGAGCGGCGCCTCGCCGGCTTCCCGCTGCCCCAGGGGGCGTACTGGAGGGCCATCGACACCGCGAAGGACCTCACCGAGGCGGCCAAGGAACTCGCCGCCCCGACCTCCTGAGACCCGTCGCCCGGTCCCGCCCCGGCCCGCACCTGAGCCCCCCCCCCGCATCGCAGAGGGCGGCACCGCGCCCCCGCGCGGTGCCGCCCTCTTCCCGGTCCGTCCCGGCCGTCAGCCCAGCAGGCCGCCGATCGGGTTGCGGGCGCCGCCGCCCGTGCTCGCGTCCTCGGTCGGGGTCTCCTCGCCCGTCGAGCCGGTCGACCCGCCGCCGTCGCCGCCGCCGGTCGTGCCGCCCGTCGTGGACGGGGCGTCGCTGGTGGACGGCGGAGGCGCCGGGCGGGACTCGGTGGGGGTACGGGTCGCGGTGCCGCCGCCGTTGGTGGAGTCGGTGGTGGCGGTCGGCCGGCGTTCCTCCGTCCGGGTGGACTCGCGGCTGGTCTCGGCCGGCCGGGCGGTCTCCTCCTCCGCCGCCTCCGTCGCGCGGCGCTCCTCGCGCCGCGGTTCGGTGCTCGCGGACGGGGTGGGCCGGGTCGGAGGCGGGCTGGACGGGGTGTCGCGCGGGGGCTCGGTGGGGAGCGGGCGGCCGGGCAGGTGGTTGATCGGGTCGTCGTTGGGGCCGGGGACGGTGACCGTCTCGGTGGAGCGGACCGCGCCGCCGAGGACGGAGCCGACGAGGAGCGTCAGGCCCACGACGACGGAGGCGGCGAGGAGCCCGCGGCGCAGGACGCGGCGGCGCAGGTCCCAGATCTCGGCGCGGGGGCCGAGGGTGCGCCAGGCCTCGCCGGCGAGGCGGCCGTCGACGGAGTAGACGGGGGCGCCCGCGATGATCAGCGGCGACCAGGCGGCCAGGAAGATGAAGTCGGGCGCCTCGTAGACGGGGACGGTCCTCCAGCTGACGGTGAGGATCAGCGCCGCGGAGAGCAGGGCGCCGCCGACCGCCGCCACCCGCTGCCAGAGGCCGAGGACGGTGAGGACACCGACGACGACCTGGAGGAAGGCGACGGTGAGACCGGCGCCGACGGGGTGCTGGAGGGCGAAGTCCCGCAGCGGCTCGGCCAGCGGCCACGGGTGGAGCGCATTGAGCCACTTGACCATGGAGCCGCGCTCGCCGCCGTCGAAGTAGACGGGGTCGGACAGCTTGCCCATGCCGGCGTAGATGGAGATGAAGCCGAGGAAGACGCGCAGCGGAAGCAGGACGACGCCCAGGTTCATCCGGCGCCCCGGGTAGTAGGCGTGCCGGACGGCGTCGGTGCCGTGCCGCTGCGGGGGCCGGGCGCCGGGCCCGTGCTCGTCCCCGTACGGCTCCGGCGTCTCGGGCCGCGGCTCGTACACGTCGTCGTAGGCGCCCTCGGCCCGGCGCATCGGCGGCAGCAGCGGCGCGGACTCGGCGGGCACCACGGGGGTGGGCATGGTGTCGTCGATGCGGGGGATGGCCTGGGTGGTGGCCGGCTCCAGGGTGGAGACGGCGCCCGCGGCGGCCGAGGACTCGCGGACGGCCTGGAGGAGTCCGGTCGTCCCGGGGGCGGACTTCCCGGTCCACACGACGGGGCGGCGGCGCGGGGCTCCCGCGCCGGGGGCCCCTCCCGCTCGGGCGAGCGCGGCGACGCGCGGGTTCGCGGCGAACTTCGGCTGCTGGGCCGGCGCGAGCCGCACACGGAAGCTGGCGTGGTTCACGATCACCTGGGCGGGATCGGAATCCACCTTGACCATGCTCAGCGCGGGCTGATCGTCGAACCCCGGCCGGGGCGTTCTGGTGTCCACACTCATCTAACCGAGTGATCTGGGTTTAGGACACTGCCTTGACGGCTCGGAAATGTCCGAGACCCGTCAAGATCACGCCATGGCCGGGGCCGCGCGGGTGCGGCGTGGCCGGTGTCAGCCCATGCGGCGGCGGGCCGCCTCGTAGAGCACGACACCGGCGGCGACACCGGCGTTCAGCGACTCGGCGCCACCCGGCATCGGGATGCGGACGAGGAAGTCGCAGGTCTCGCCGACGAGCCGGGAGAGGCCCTTGCCCTCGGACCCGACGACGATGACGACGGGGCCTTCGAGCGCCTCCAGCTCGTGGACCTCGGTGTCACCGTCGGCGGCGAGGCCGACCACGGTCAGGCCCGCCTTCTGGTACTGCTCCAGGCAGCGGGTCAGGTTGGTGGCGCGGGCGACCGGGGTGCGGGCGGCGGTGCCGGCCGAGGTCTTCCAGGCACCGGCGGTCATGCCGGCGGCGCGCCGCTCGGGGACGACCACGCCGTGGCCGCCGAAGGCGGAGACGGAGCGGACGACGGCGCCGAGGTTCCGCGGGTCGGTGACGCCGTCGAGGGCCACGATCAGCGGGTCCTCCTGGTCGTCGAAGGCGGCCGCGGCCAGGTCCTCGGGGTGCGCGTACTCGTACGGCGGGACCTGCAGGACGAGGCCCTGGTGGTTGAGGCCGTTCGTCATGCGGTCCAGCTCGGGGCGCGGCGCCTCCATGATGTTGATGTTGCCGCGGCCGGTGGCGAGGCTCAGGGCCTCGCGCACGCGCTCGTCGTTGTCGATGAACTGCTGCACGTAGAGCGTGGTCGCGGGCACGCCGTCGCGCAGCGCCTCGAAGACCGGGTTGCGGCCGACGACCATCTCCGACTGGCCCTTGCCGCCGCGGCGGGCGATGGGCTTGCGCTTGGCCGCGTTGCGGGCCATCGCGTTGGAGACGCGGTAGGCCTTGTGGCCCTTGCGGTTCTCGGCCTTGGGCGTCGGGCCCTTGCCCTCGAGGGAGCGGCGCCGCTTGCCACCGCTGCCGACCGTCGCACCCTTCTTGTTGGACGTGCGGCGATTCCTGCGCTGGCTGTTCCCGGCCATGACTACCCGTTTCCTCTACTGCGTGAGCGAAGCCTGTGAGCCTCTGAGTGAAGCCTGTAAGTGAAGTGTGCCGTCCGGGGCTCCGGACGGCACATTCATCAGCGTCTAGCGGTTGCCCAGCGTCCAGCGGGGCCCGTCGGGTCCGTCCTCGACGGCGAGGCCGGACCGGTTGAGCTGGTCGCGGATCGCGTCCGCGGTCGCCCAGTCCTTGCGCTCGCGGGCCGACTCGCGCTGTTCGAGCACGACCCGTACGAGGGTGTCGACGACGCCGTGGAGCTCCTCGCCGCCACCGGACTCCTCGGCCCAGTGCGGGTCGAGCGGGTCCAGGCCGAGGACGCCGAGCATGGCACGGACCTCGGCGAGGCGGGCGATGGCCCCGTCCTTGTCGTCGGCGGCCAGGGCGCTGTTCCCCTGGCGGACGGTGGTGTGGATGATCGCGAGGGCGTGCGGGACGCCCAGGTCGTCGTCCATGGCCTCGGCGAAGGAGGGCGGCACCTCGGCGGCGGGGGCGACGGTGCGCCCGGCCTTTTCGGTGGCGCGCTGGACGAAGCCCTCGATGCGGGCGAAGGCGGCCTCGGCCTCGCGCAGGGACTCCTCGCTGTACTCGATCATGGACCGGTAGTGCGGGGTGCCGAGGTAGTAGCGCAGGACGATCGGGCGCCAGTTCTTGACCATCTCGGAGACGAGCACGCTGTTGCCGAGCGACTTCGACATCTTCTCGCCGCTCATGGTGACCCAGGCGTTGTGCACCCAGTACCGGGCGAAGTCGTCGCCGAAGGCCTTCGCCTGGGCGATCTCGTTCTCGTGGTGCGGGAAGATCAGGTCGAGGCCGCCGCCGTGGATGTCGAAGGCGGAGCCCAGGTACTTGTGGGCCATGGCCGAGCACTCCAGGTGCCAGCCGGGGCGGCCGCGCCCCCAGGGCGTCTCCCAGTCGGGCTCGCCGGGCTTGGTCGCCTTCCACATGGCGAAGTCGCGGGGGTCGCGCTTGCCGGTGATGCCCTCCTCGGCGGGCTGCCGCAGGTCGTCGAGGTCCTGGTTGGACAGCTGGAGGTAGCCGGGGAAGGAGCGCACGTCGAAGTAGACGCTGCCGTCGGCCTCGTAGGCGTGGCCGCGCTCGATGAGGCCGCGCATCATCTCGATCATCTCGGGGACGTGCCCGGTGGCGCGCGGCTCGTAGGTGGGCGGCAGGCAACCGAGGGCGTCGTAGCCCGAGTTGAAGGCCCGCTCGTTCGCGTAGCCGATGGCCCACCAGGGGCGGCCCTGGTCGGCACCCTTGGCGATGATCTTGTCGTCGATGTCCGTGACGTTCCGGACGAAGGTGACCTCGTAGCCGCGGTACTCGAACCAGCGGCGCATGATGTCGAAGTTCAGGCCGGAGCGGATGTGCCCGATGTGCGGGGCGGCCTGCACGGTCGCGCCACACAGGTAGATCGAGACGCAGCCCGGCGTGAGCGGGGTGAAGTCACGGATCTGCCGGGCGCTGGTGTCGTACAGGCGAATAGTCACGGGTCCAGGGTAGTGGGCGGGCGGCAGTGCCCCGCGACCGATTCCCGGTCGCGGGGCACGATTTTCACCGCCCGTCCGGCCGCACGCGGTACACCAGTGCGGTCGCGAGGGCCGCGAGGCCCTCGGCGCGGCCGGTCAGACCGAGCCCGTCGGTGGTCGTGCCGGAGACGGAGACGGGCGCGCCGGCGGCGTCGCTCAGCGCCTTCTGGGCCTCGTCGCGGCGCTTGCCGATCTTCGGGCGGACGCCGACGACCTGGACGGCGATGTTGCCGATCTCGTATCCCTCGGCGCGGACGATGCGGGCCGCCTCGGCGAGGAGGGTGACGCCGGAGGCACCGGACCACTCGGGACGCGAGGTGCCGAAGTGGGCGCCGAGGTCGCCGATGCCGGCGGCGGAGAAGAGGGCGTCGCAGGCGGCGTGGGCGGCCACGTCACCGTCGGAGTGCCCGGCGAGCCCGTACCGCTCGTCCTCCCAGAGCAGGCCGGCGCACCAGAGTTCGCGGCCCTCCTCGAAGGCGTGGACATCGGTGCCGATGCCCGTACGGGGGACGAGGGGGAGCTGGTCAGAAGCCATCGTTGGCCCTCCTGCGGGCGAGTACGGCCTCGGCGAGCACGAGGTCGAGCGGGCGGGTCACCTTGAACGCCTCCTCGTGGCCGGGCACGACGACGACGGGCGCGCCGAGCTTCTCGACCATGCCGGCGTCGTCCGTGGCGCCCTCGCCGGTGAGGGCGACGGTGGCGTGGGCGTTCACCAGCGTGTCGCGGTCGAAGCCCTGCGGGGTCTGGACGGCGCGGAGGCGGGCGCGCGGCGGGGTGGCGACGACCTGCTCGGGGTCACCGGACCTCTCGGCCGGCTCGACCTCCTTGACGGTGTCGGCCACGGGCAGCGCGGGGACGACCGCGACGGCCCCGTCCCGTACGGCCTCGATCACGGCGTCCACGGTGTCGACGGGGACGAGGGGACGGGCCGCGTCGTGGACGAGGACGGTGGTGATGGCCTCGGGCAGCGCGTCGAGACCGAGGCGTACGGACTCCTGGCGGGTCTCGCCGCCGGGGACGACCAGGTAGTCGGTCCTCTCGGGGAGGGCGTGGGCGTCCAGGAGGTTCTTGACCTCGGTCGCGCCGTCCGGGGGCGCGACCACGACGACCAGGGAGACCGCCCGCGAGGCGGCCATCGCGCGGACGGCGTGGATGAGCATGGGGGTGCCGCTCAGCGCGCGCAGCGCCTTGGGGGCGCCGGGGCCGAGGCGTACGCCCCGTCCTGCGGCCGGGATCACCACGGCGGTACGACGGGGACGCGCTTCGTCTGACATCGGTTGCACTCCGGCAGGTTTGTTTCCGCGGCCGACATGGGTATGGCCTCACCGTGCCGGACGCGCCGCCTTGACCGGGCCCTTTCCGTGACGACGGTCGAGGCGATGCCGCGTGGGCACAGGGGTTCGTACGTGAAGCAGTTCAGGGGGTGCGGGTTTCTTCGGCGGGACGCGACCGCGCCGGTGTGGGTACCGTCGCGCTCACGGTTCGCGTGCGCCCCCGTGCGAACGCGAACATGCCGCAGCGCCCGGCGGGCGCACTGTGTGGATCACAGTACGCCCGACGGGCACCGCGGCATCGCTTGTTCGCGAAACGCGTACGGGCCGCCGGTGGTACGTGCTCGGAGCACGTGCCGGGGCGGGCCCGCGACGCGTCTCAGGACGCGAGGACCTCGTCGAGGAGCGCCTCGGCCTTGTCCTCGTTGGTGTTCTCCGCGAGGGCCAGCTCGCTCACCAGGATCTGGCGTGCCTTCGCCAGCATGCGCTTCTCACCGGCGGAGAGACCGCGTTCGCGCTCACGCCGCCACAGATCACGTACGACCTCGGCCACCTTGATGACGTCGCCGGAGGCGAGCTTCTCGAGATTTGCCTTGTAGCGACGGGACCAGTTCGTCGGCTCCTCTGCGTACGGTGCCCGCAGCACCTCGAAGACCCGGTCCAGCCCGTCCTGCCCGACCACGTCGCGCACTCCGACGAACTCCGCGTTGTCCGCCGGCACGCGAACCGTCAGGTCGCCCTGCGCGACCTTGAGCACCAAGTAGGTCTTGTCCACGCCTTTGATCTGGCGAGTTTCGATGGCCTCGATCAGCGCGGCCCCGTGATGGGGATAGACCACGGTGTCGCCAACCTTGAACGTCATGTGACAGGTACCCCTTCCGTGGCTATCCAGGGTAACACGGATTCAGCTTCTTCTGAATGGCGTTTTCGCAGGTCAGGGCATATCTCGGGGCTTGACAACAGCGATGCGGACGTGCTGCGGCGGGCTTCCGGAAGGAGGTATTCGCAGGTCGGGACGGCTGCGTGGACGGAGAGAAACGCGCACGTTACAGGCGCGCGGAGGCCGCCGGGGGCACGACGATGACCCGTTTTGTCCGGTTCGGAGTGGCCTTCTTCACGTACTCCGTTCGAGGATCGGTCACCCGTACGGGTGCATCTGGCGGTGATTCCCGAATTGATCAACGGCTACCGGTCGGTGTTTTTCCCGGGGGACGACGATGAGAATGCGGTGACCGCCACCGAATTGATCAAGACGGTTATGTGAACAGCGGGTCAATGCGGCGTGATCCGGCCACCGGCCGACGGGCCCCCGGCCGGGGTCCGGGCGGGCGCGGCGGCGGGCCCGGACGGCGGTGTGACGGGGCGGGGGGACGGGACGGGGTGACGGACGGCGGGCGGCGCGTACGGGTGGCCGGGTACCGGGACCGGGAGGGCCCGTCCGGTTAAGGGGCGGGTCGGGTGCGGGACGGAGAGTAGGGGTCGGTAACCTAAGCGCGCTGACACACCTGAGCCGGTCCCCAGCTCCACAGTCCTAAGCCCGTCCGTACGTCCTAGGAGTTGCCGCCGCCGTGAGCCGCAGCCTTCGACGCGGCGCCCTCGCCGCCACCGCCATCGTGTTCTCGATCGCCGCGCTGTCCGCCTGTGGTGCGGGCAACGACGCACAGACGCTCGGCGTCCGGCCGGACAACGCCGCCGTCTCGGTGGACGACGTCAAGATCCAGAACGCGGTCGTCATCACCCAGCCCACGCCCGGCGTGAAGGGCCCGGCCGTCGTCTCGGCCACGGTCTTCAACAACGGCGGCCAGGACCAGACCCTGGACGCGATCACGCTGCCCGGCACCACCGCCACCGTGAAGCTGAAGCCCGCCGAGGGCACCGGCCCGGTCACCGTCCCGGCCGGCGGCTCCGTCGTCATCGGCGGCGAGGGCAATGCCACCGCCGTGATCGAGAACGGCACCGAGGCCGCCAAGAACGGCGACGCCCAGAAGGTCGTCTTCAAGCTCAGCAAGACCGGTGACGTGGCCCTGGAGGCCTTCGTCGTCCGGGGCAGCGGCTACTACAAGGGCTTCGGCCCCAGCGAGGTCCCGGCCCCGCCGTCGGCCACCCCGACCGCCTCGGCGACGCCGGGCGGCGAGCACGGTGCGGAGCACGGCGGCGAGTCCTCCCCGTCGGGCGAGGCGAGCCACGCGTCCGGCCACTGAGCCCGGCGAGCAGCGGTACGTGAGAAGGGGCGCCCCCGGGAGGGGGCGCCCCTTCTGCGTGCGCGCGAGCGGTACGGGCCGGGCGGGGGTACGGGGCGGGGCCGTGCCCGGAGCGCGGGCGGGGCCGGCGGTGGCGGCCGTCGCCGGCGCGTACCGCTCGTGGCGTGCGGACCGCCACGGCCCGCCGCCCCCGGTGACGGGCACCCGCGTCCACCCGTCAAGGGTCACGGGTGACCCTTGACGCCCTCGGCTCGGGTCGGCCCGCGCCGTACGGCCTCACGCGGCGTACCGCCTACGGCCTACGGCTCGAACTTGTAGCCCAGGCCCCGGACCGTCACCAGGTACCGGGGCGCGCCCGGGTCCGGTTCGATCTTGGCGCGCAGGCGCTTGACGTGGACGTCGAGGGTCTTGGTGTCGCCGACGTAGTCCGCGCCCCACACCCGGTCGATCAGCTGCATGCGGGTCAGCACGCGGCCCGCGTTGCGCAGCAGCATCTCCAGCAGGTCGAACTCCTTCAGCGGCAGGTCGACCTTGCCGCCCGCGACCGTCACCACGTGGCGGTCGACGTCCATGCGGACCGGACCGGCCTCCAGGGCCGCCGGGGTGACCTCCTCCGGCTCGCCGCGGCGGCGCAGGACCGCGCGGATGCGGGCCACCAGCTCCCGCGAGGAGAACGGCTTCGTCACGTAGTCGTCGGCTCCTATCTCCAGGCCGACGACCTTGTCGATCTCACTGTCCTTGGCGGTCACCATGATGACCGGCACGTTGGAACGGCCGCGCAGCTGGCGGCACACCTCGGTGCCGGGCAGGCCGGGGAGCATCAGGTCGAGGAGGACGAGATCCGCTCCGTTGCGCTCGAACTCGTCGAGGCCGTCGGGCCCGGTCGCCGCGACGGCGACCTCGAAGCCTTCCTTGCGGAGCATGTACGACAGGGCGTCGCTGAAGGATTCCTCATCCTCGACGACGAGCACTCGGGTCACGGAAGGACCTCCGGGGCAGGGAGCGGTTCGGTCATGAGATCGGGGGTGGGAGAAGAAGCGGCGGCGGACCTGCGGTCCCGTCCGGCGCCCGCCTCGGGCAGCCGCAGGGTGAACGTGGAGCCCTGACCCTCGGTGCTCCAGACGGTGACCTCCCCGCCGTGCGAGGCGGCCACGTGCTTGACGATGGCCAGCCCCAGTCCCGTACCGCCGGTGGCACGGGAGCGGGCCGGGTCGACCCGGTAGAAGCGCTCGAAGATCCGCTCGCGGTCCTTCTCCGAGATGCCGATGCCCTGGTCGGTCACGGCGATCTCGATCAGGTCCCCGCCCGGCGCCGCGACGCGCCGGGCGGCGATGCCCACCCGCGTACGGGCCGGTGAGTAGTTGACGGCGTTCTCGACGAGGTTGCCGAGGGCCGCCGCGAGCTGGCCGCGGCTGCCCCAGACGTACAGGCCCGCGGCTCCGCCGGAGGCCATGGTGATCTGCTTGGTGGAGGCGGTGTGCCGGGACCGGTCGACGGCCTCGGCGACCAGTTCCTCCACGGACACCGGCTCGGAGTCCTCCAGCGGGTCGTCGTTCTGCACCCGCGAGAGGTCGATGAGTTCCTGGACCAGGTTGGTCAGCCGGGTCGCCTCGATCTGCATGCGGCCGGCGAAGCGGGTGACCGCCTCGGGGTCGTCCGAGGCGTCCATGACGGCCTCGGAGAGCAGGGAGAGCGCTCCGACGGGGGTCTTGAGCTCGTGGCTCACGTTCGCGACGAAGTCGCGCCGTACCGCTTCGATGCGGCGGGCCTCCGTCAGGTCCTCGACCAGGAGCAGCACGAGCCGCGAGCCGAGCGGGGCGACCCGGGCGGAGACCGCGAGGGCCTCGCCCCGTCCGGTGCCGCGCCGGGGCAGGTCCAGCTCGACCTGTCGTATCTCGCCGTCGCGGCGGGTGTCGCGGGCCATGTTGAGCATGGGCTCGACGGCCAGCTTCCCGCCCCTCACCAGGCCGAGGGCGTACGCCGCCGAGCTGGCCTTCACCACGGAGTCGCTCTCGTCGAGGACGACCGCGGAGGAACGCAGCACGGACAGCACCGTGTCGACACCGGGCGGCAGCACGGCGTCGGTGTGCAGGGAGCTCCGGGTGGGCCGCGCCTGGTCGCGCTCGCTCCAGCGGAACGCCAGCATGGCGATCACGCCGGTGCACACGCCGGCGATCGCGGCCAATGCGGCGACCGCCGCGTTCACGTCCATGCCTCCAGGTTATGCGGGGGCACGGACACTCTCCCAGCCGTCCGAGCGGCTGCTCGAACAGTCGTCGCCCAGAGTTCACCGTGGAGACGGGGGTGGTTCATTTGGTCCGGAGGAGGTGGCGGTCCGGGTCGCCCAGAGTTCACCTGGGGGAAAGTACGGGTTCATGTGAGGGGGTGGAACCGGACGCGTACGGGCCGGACCGTGGGAACGTGGGGCCGAGCCCCACCCGGACCCCTGAGGCATTGCGTAGAGAGGGACATCGATGCGGGACGCGTACCACGAGGAACTGGATTCGATCGGTGAGGGCCTGGTCGAGATGGCCCGGCTCGTCGGGTCGGCGATCGGACGCGCCACGACGGCGATGCTCGACGCGGACCTCAAGCTCGCCGAGAGCGTGATCGCCGGCGACCAGAAGATCGACGACCTCCAGCACGACCTGGAGGCGCGGGCCATCGCGCTGCTCGCCCGGCAGCAGCCCGTGGCGACGGACCTGCGGATCGTGGTGACCTCGCTGCGGATGAGCGCCGACCTGGAGCGCTCGGGCGACCTGGCGCAGCACGTGGCGAAGCTGACGCGGCTGCGGTTCCCGGACCGCGCGGTGCCGAACGACCTGCACGCCACCATCCTGCAGATGGGGCAGCTGGCGCAGCGCCTGATGGCGAAGGCCGGCGAGGTCATCATCACCAAGGACGTCGACCTGGCGCTCCAGCTGGAGCAGGACGACGACGAGATGGACCTGCTGCACCGGACGCTGTTCCAGCACCTGATGGACGACCGGTGGAAGCACGGCATCGAGACGGCCGTCGACGTGACGCTGCTGGGCCGCTACTACGAGCGGTTCGCGGACCACGCGGTGTCGGTGGCCAAGCGCGTCGTGTACCTGGTGACGGGCGAGCACGCGGACGAGCTTCAGCACTCGGACACGCCGGTGGAGGGCGCGTAGGAGCGCGGGGCTCCCGTGCGCCGTTGATGCGCCGGTGCGGGTGGGCATGCAATGGGGGGAGAGACGATCCGCGTCTCGTGAGGGAGGGACCCATGGCCGATTCCCCGATCACGACCGACTCCTCGGCGCAGGCCCCGCAGGGGACGGTTCTGCTGCCCGTGCTCGGCGCCTGCGGGTGCGGCTCGGGCTGCGGCTGCGGCTGCCAGTCGGGCGGGCCGTGCCAGTGCGGCGGCTGCACCGGCTGACGGAAACGCCGGGGGCGGGGGCGCGGCGGTGGGCCGGGCCTCCGCTCCGCCGTGGCGGGGGGCTTGCGTCACGGGGCGGCCCCGCCCCGGCGCCGGCCCCGGGTCCCGGTGTCAGAGGGCCAGGACGCCCACGGTCTGCCGGCCGCTGACCTCGCCCGTGGGGCGGAAGCCGAGGCGTTCGTAGAAGGAGCCGGGCCCGTCGTCGCCGGGCTCCCAGGTGACGTACATCCGGGGGGCACCACGGCGCCGGAGTTCGTCCCGCACGGCCTCCACGGCGAAGCGCCCGTACCCCTTGCCCTGCGCGTCGGCGGCGATGTTGAGCCGCCAGAGGCCGCTGCGCCGGTCGGCGGGGTCGGTGTCCGGGTTCCAGGGAAGGTCGAGGAAGGCCATCAGGAAGCCGACGGTCCGGTCACCGTCGACGATCAGCCTCGGCCAGGCGGCGTCCCCGGCGGCGTACGCCTCGGCGAGGGAGCGTTCGACGGGGGCGACGTTGTTCTCCTGGTGGGGGTGGACGCGGAGCGCGAGCGCGGCGTCCACGTTGGCGAGGGTGATCTTCTCGATCCGGGGCGAGGGTGACGTGGTCATGTCGTGGACGCTAGTGATCGCCACCGGCCGGGGCACGCGCTTTACCGCGTTGCCGTCGCGGCGGACCGCCGGGTAGAAACGCGGGCGATGACGATCTTCCACTGCGCCGCCTGCGGCCTCCGCCTGACGGGCCCGCTCTCCCTGCTCCCCGCGGTGCCGGAACGCCCCTCGTACGACGGCCTGCCCGTCGACGGCGTGCGCCGGGCCCCGAGCACCGTGCCGCGCGGCCACTACGCGGTCGACCCGGACCCGACGGGCGCCCCGTTCGTGCCGGCCGAGGACCAGGACGACTGCGTCCCGGCCTACCCCGGCGGCCCCTCGATCGTCGAGGACGGCGTCGAACTGGTCGCCGGCGGCCCCCGCGACACCCTGCTGCTCCACCCCGAGGACATGCCGTCCCTCGTCCCCCACCCCACCGGCGAATCCGGCTGCTGCGGCCTCCCGGGCAACCGCGGCCCGAACCTCGCCTGCCGGTGCGGCGCCCCGATCGGCACGGAGATGTCGGAGTGCTGGACGCCGTACGAACTCCACTTGGTGCCGGGGGCCGTGACGGAGACTCAGGCGACGTGAGCGGACGGCGGGAGCTTCTTCGGGCAGGATCGCCCTCTCACGGCCCGGACACGGCCCGGCGGCCGACTACTTCTGCTTCTTCTTGGCCTTGCGCTTCTGAACCTCGTAGGAAGACCACTCGCCGCGGTGACGGTCGCACCTGGACGCTCCCACCATCGCGAGGCGCTGACACCGGGTCCCCTTCTGCGTGCGCGCTCCGCACTTGGACTGTGTTCGAGCCACTGCTCCTCCTGGTGCCGTCGGACGGACAGACCAGCCGAGTGTGCCGAGCGCTCCCGACTCCGCGGAAGGCGCATGTAGGTGCATGCCTCTCGCCCTGGAAGCACTGGGGCGCACGGGGGCTGAGGCCGCCTCTTCAGGAGAGAGGGAGGGCGATCTTTAGGCTGACCTGCGTAGACGCCGCTGGAGCTGATCGACACCGTAGAGCCCGACAGTGCCCCTCGTTCCCCGTGGTTCCCCGCACGGTCTGGCACGGATGTGGCACAGTCCCAGACGGCGCCTGTCGGTGCCTCGGGACAGCCCTGAGCAGCCAAGTGTCAGTGGCCCTGCCTAGCATCCGGCCATGAGCATGATTGGTGAGTACTTCCGTGTGACGGCGGCCGAGCTAGGGCGCTCGATGGACGACCCGGACTGGGCTCTCGACTACATCGATGAGATCCGGGACCTCGAGGAAGAGGCTGAACCCTCGCCGGCCATGGCCCGTCATTTCTCCACGTACCAGACGTGGCACCTCTTGGGCTTCCTCTTGAAGCGCTCCGGTTTTCCGGTCGACGTCATCCATGGGGAAGAGGCCTTGGAGAAGGCCGACGACTGGGGGTACGGCCCACCGCGCTACCTCACCACGGATCGGGTTCGCTTGGGCGCCGAGGCTCTGAGCGGCTTGACGTATGACCAGCTTCTCAACGGAGTCGACCCCGCAGAACTCAATACGGCGGAGATCTACCCACTGATCTGGGACGACCACGCCTCACTGGAGTGGGCCAGGGACTGGTTCGCCGGCCTGACCGAGTACTTCAAGGCAGCTGCCCGAGAAGGACACGCAGTCATCATCTGGCTGGACTGACTGTGGGCCCGCTTGGAAGCCAGGCCGCAGTTGATCCGTAGCCCGCGCCGACTTCTTCGTCCCGAAGCAACTCGGGGGGTGGCGCTGCATTGGGCTGGTGCGGCTCCTGCCTCCGCTGCGCCCTGATCAGCTCCGAGACACCAGCTCGATCGTCACGGGTGCCGCTGATTCAAGGTCGATCGTGTCTCCGTCGTCCTCGGAAAGAGCCTCGTCCGGGTAGTCGGCCGGCACGACGACCAGCATCGTGTGAGGGCGGGGAAGCCAGCCGACATCCTGCGGAGGGTCGTAGCGGCCGATATCGATGATCCGCACCAGCGTCTCGGGTATGCCTACACGGCAGATGTCATCGACGTGCAAGTTCCATGGCTCAGGATCAGTCTTGAACAGGCTCAGGGTCCAGTCTGAAGAGTCGGGCGACATCCCGAAGGCCCTCCGCCCGTTCCACTTGAACTGAGAATGCGGATCGATCTCGGCCCATGGCCACTCAACCGAGGCGTGAAAGCGGGACACCTCCACCACTCGGCCTTCCGCCGACGGGCAGCTGACTCGCAGAACGTCGCCCACCTGGAACTCGTGATGTGGTTTGTGTGTGCCCATGGTTGCCCCTGCCGTCGCTCGCGCCGAGAGTTGCACCGTACCGACCGCCTCTTCTGAAACCTGCCCAGGCTCCCGTCCCGTCTGCCGGAGCGCCCCCGCCTGAGGCAACGTCCTGAGCCGCACTCGCATACCGCGCCTCGGCGCCATCGTGGGTTCGCCGCCCCTCAACCCGAGCCGCAGGCGTGCGGCCCGGCGGCCGGGCTGGAGCGGGGCGGAGACAGGAGCGCAGGCCCGGGCGACGGGCCGCGCGCCACTACCGAGCGGCCCCACCGTACTGACGGCCCCAGACGGCCCATGGAACGAATCAGCCCCCTCCCGGCGGAGAAACCGCAGGCAGGGGGCTTACTGGCGTCCGCTTACTTCTTCTTGCCCTGGTTCTTGACCGCCTCGATCGCGGCCGCCGCCGCCTCCGGGTCGAGGTAGGTGCCGCCCGGGGTGACGGGCTTGAAGTTCTCGTCGAGCTCGTAGGCGAGCGGGATGCCCGTGGGGATGTTGAGGCCCGCGATGTCGGCGTCCGAGATGCCGTCCAGGTGCTTCACCAGGGCGCGCAGGCTGTTGCCGTGGGCGGCGACGAGGACCGTGCGGCCGGCGAGGAGGTCCGGGACGATGCCGTCGTACCAGTAGGGGAGCATCCGCTGGACGACGTCCTTGAGGCACTCGGTGTTCGGGCGCAGCTCCGGCGGGATCGTCAGGTAGCGGGCGTCGTGGGCCTGGGAGTACTCGCTGTCGTCCGAGAGCGGCGGCGGCGGGGTGTCGTACGAGCGGCGCCACAGCATGAACTGCTCCTCGCCGAACTCGGCGAGCGTCTGGGCCTTGTCCTTGCCCTGCAGGGCGCCGTAGTGGCGCTCGTTCAGGCGCCAGGAGCGGTGGACCGGGATCCAGTGGCGGTCCGCGGCCTCGAGCGCGAGCTGCGCGGTGCGGATGGCGCGCTTCTGGAGGGAGGTGTGCAGGACGTCGGGCAGCAGGCCGGCGTCCTTGAGCAGCTCGCCGCCGCGCGTCGCCTCCTTCTCGCCCTTCGGGGTGAGGTTCACGTCCACCCAGCCGGTGAACAGGTTCTTCTCGTTCCACTCGCTCTCGCCGTGGCGGAGGAGGATCAGCTTGTACGGTGCGTCGGCCATGCGGTCGAGCCTAATAGACGGCCGGTGATTGACGCGCGTCGTCAATTCGCTGGCGTCCGGCGGATGAGATGCGTAAGTTACGGAAGGCAGTAGAGGGACTTACACACCGCAGGGGGCCACCACATATGTCCATCGACTCACTCAGACGATCGGCCCGCGCGACGGTCTCGGGTCTCCCCCCGGGCTTCTGGTGGCTCTGGCTCTCGACCCTGGTCAACCGGACCGGCGCGTTCGTCCTGACCTTCCTCTCCCTCTACCTGACCGTCGAGCTCGGGCACTCCGCCTGGTTCGCCGGTCTCGTGGTCGCCCTCCACGGCCTCGGCGGCGTCGCCGGTTCGCCGCTCGGCGGCGCGCTCACCGACCGCTGGGGCCGGCGGCCCACCATGGTCACGATGCACCTGCTGGCCGCAGCCTCCGCCGCCGCGCTCGCCGTCGTCACCAGCGCCTGGGGCATCGCTGTCGTCGTCCTCGTCATGGGCGTCGCCATGCAGGCGGTCCGGCCGTCGATCAACGCCACCATCGCCGACATGGTGCCCGCCCACGACGTGCGCCGGGCGTACGCCCTCAACTACTGGGCCCTGAACCTGGGCTTCGCCATCGCCTCCATCGGCGGCGGCGCCGCGGCCTTCCTCGGCTACCGCACCCTGTTCGTCGTGGACGCGGTCGCCACCGTCCTGTGCGCCGTGATCGTCTTCCTCCGCCTCCCCGAGACCCGGCCCGAGGCCGCGGTCGACCACCGGGGCGAGAAGATCGCCGAGCCCAAGGTCTCCATGCTGACCGTGCTCCGCGACGCGCCCTTCCGGACCCTGGTCCTGCTGAACCTGCTCGTCTGCCTGGTCTTCACCGCGCCCTGGATCGGCCTGCCGCTGACCATGGCCGAGCAGGGCCTCTCGCCCTCCTCGTACGGTGTCGTCATCGCCGTCAACGGCATCGTGATCGTCGGCTTCCAGCTGCTCGTCAACAGGCTGACCGACAAGCGCTCGCCGGTGGTCCTGCTGACGCTGTCCTCGCTCCTCTTCGCCGTCGGTACGGGCGCCACGGCGCTGGCCGGCTCGTCGGTCGCGTTCGCCGCGACCGTGATCGTGTGGACGATCGGCGAGATGATCCACGTCCCGACCAACGCCGCCGCCACCGCCCGCCTCGCCCCGGAGCACGCCCGGGGCCGCTACCAGGGCGTGATGGGCATGTCGTGGGCGGTGGCCGGTTTCGTCGCCCCGATCGGGGCCGGTGCGATCGTCGACGGGCCCGGACCCGACGTCCTGTGGGCCGTGACCTTCGGGATCGGTGTCCTCGCCGCCGTCGGTTACACCCTGCGGCTGCGCACCGCCCTGGGCGAGGAGGAGCCGGAGAGCCGGCAGACGGCTTCCGAGACCGGGAACACCGTGGACGCCGGCGGGCCGGAGGTCCGGAAGACCGCCCCGGAAGACGAAAGGCCCGTGGACGGCGGCGGGCTCCCCGCGGTCCCCGCGCCCCGGGACGGATCCGTCACCGGCGAGGGCCCGGGCAAGGAGGAGGCCCGCCGGCCGTCCTCCCCCGTCGCCACCTGACCGTCCTTCACCGTGACGGCCGGGCGCTCACGGGCGTCCGGCCGTCACGGTGAAAGCACCACCCTCCCGGCGCACCTCGGCCACGCCCGTCCCGCCGAAGTGCGCCGGCACCACCAGTTCCCGCTCGTCCGCCGCCCGTTCCAGGACGCGGCGGCGGCTCACGGCCGCCTGCCCCGCGTCCAGGCAGAAGCAGCTGTTCCGGGCCGGATCGAGGATCTGTACGGGGCTGTGCAGCAGGTCCCCGACGAAGACGGCCCGCTCCCCTCCGGACGCCAGTCGCAGGACGGCCGAGCCGGGGGTGTGGCCGGGCGCCGACTCCAGGGTGAGGTGCTCGTCGATGCGGTGGACGCCGTCCCACAGCACCGCCTGCCCGGCACGGTGGACGGGCGCGACGCTGTCCTCGTACACGTACCGGTCGTCCACCCGCAGCCCGCCGCCGTAGGCGTTGCCGGGGCCGAAGTGGGCGTCGTCGGCCGCCGGCAGCAGGTACTGGGCGCGGGGGAAGGCCGGCACCCACTCCCCGTCGTCCGCCGCCCGCGTGTTCCAGCCGACGTGGTCGGCGTGGAGGTGGGTGTTGACGACGACGTCCACGTCCTCCGGGCGGACGCCGGCCCGTTCCAGCAGGCCCGGGAAGTCGCCCCGCCAGTGGTGGAACTGCGGCGAGCCGGGCCGCTCGCGCCCGTTGCCCACCCCCGTGTCGACCAGGACCGTCCGCCCCGCGCTGCGCAGCACCCACGTCTGCAGCGCCATCACCGCCCGGCCGGTCGCCGGGTCCCAGTGGTCCGGCGCGAGCCAGTCCGCGTTCTCCTCCCAGGTCTCCGCCCCGGCGCCGGGGACGAGCTCCCCGGCCGGCGCGAAGGGCCCCTGCCACTCGACCACCCGCAGGACCTCGACGTCCCCGAACACCATCCGCTGTGTGCTCTCGCGTTCCATGCTCCCGACCCTAGGAAGCCCACCGCGAGCCTCTCAATGCCCGTACGGCTCCGGGACATACGCGAGCGTCTCACCGCCCCGCATACCCTGGCGCGATGGATGTGGTGAGCGACGCGATCGCGGCCGTACGGACCGGGCGGCCCTCCTCCCGGCGGGTACGGGTCCAGGGCCGCTGGTGCGCCCGCCTCGCGCCCTACGAGGGCGCCGGATTCCACGTCGTCCTGGAGGGCCGCTGCTGGCTGCTGCCCGACGGCGGAGAACCGGTCTCCCTCGGCCCGGGGGACGCCGTCCTGCTGCCGCACGGCACCGGGCACGTCATCGCCGACGCGCCCGTCGACGCGGCGGGGCTCCGGCGGGCCGTGCCGTTCGAGCGGTGGGACGGAGGAAAGGGGTGGGCGGAGCAGGAAGGGCGGGAGGGGCGGGAGGGGCCGGACCCGGACCGTGACGGACACCGGGCCGGCTCGCCGGTGGAGATGCTGTGCGGCAAGTACCGGCTCGACCGCAGCCGCGCCCACCCCCTCCTCGCCGAACTGCCGCCGCTCGTCCACCTCCCCGACCTCCCCGGGAGTTCGCCGGAGCTACGGGCCGCGATCGGGCTCCTGGGGCGGGAGGTGGACGAGCGGCTTCCCGGCTCGGGGATCGCGCTGCCGAGCCTGGTCGACCTGCTCCTCGTCTACATGATCCGGTCCTGGGCGGCGCTGAACACCGGCGGGAGCTGGCCCGCCGCCCTCGGCGACCCGGTGACCGCCGCCGCGCTCCGGGCCCTGCACGGCGATCCGGCCGCGCCCTGGACGGTGGGGCGGCTGGCCGCCGAGGCCGGCGTCTCCCGGCCCACGCTGGCCCGCCGCTTCACGGCGCTCGTCGGCCGGCCGCCGATGGCGTACCTGACGTGGTGGCGGCTCACCCGGGCCGCCGCGCTGCTCCGGGAGACGGGCGAGCCGCTGGAGGCCGTCGCCCGCCGCGTCGGCTACGGAACTCCGTACGCGCTGTCGCACGCCTTCCGCCGGGAGTTCGGCACCACGCCCGGCCGGTACCGGGCGGCTACCGGAGGCTGACGTATCGTCAGGTCTGGGGTCCGCGGCGTCAGTCCGGGAGGAGGGCGCGCTGGGCCTCGTACAGGTTCCGGGGGCGGACCGTCTCCGGGCAGCCGTACGCCTCCATGCGCGCGTGCAGTTCGCCGGTGAAGTCGGGGACGTCGATCTGGTCGAACTCCCGGACCTCGCTGATGCCGACGGTCGCGCTGTACGGGGCGACGGTGTCGAGCCTGACGAGCCCGGCGCGGCCGTTGGTCACCGTCACGTTCCAGTGGGTGAAGCGGGCGCCGTAGAGCGGACCCGCGGAGGCGTCCCCGCCGTGCCGGCCGTCGTTCTCCACGGTGATCTCGGTCCGTACGTTGGCGAAGGGCATGCCCCGGTGGGTGTCGAAGGTGCTCGTCTCCATGACCCCGCGCGACCAGACGTTGTGGCTGGACAGTCCTTCGACGTTGATGCCGTGGAGCTGGGTGCCGGGCGGCGCGGGGGCGGTACGGGCCGCGACGCGGAAGTCCTCCACCAGGTTGTCGTGCGCGCCTTCCCGGCAGAAGTACGGGTGGTGGGAGCCGCGCCCCTCGACCCGGGTGCGGCGCAGGGTGCAGGCGGAGGCGGCGACGAGCCCGAAGCCGTTGTCGACGTGGCGGACGACGACGTCCTCGGCCCAGCAGTCGTAGGCGCACTGGAAGGTGACGCCGTTACGGCCCGGGTCCAGAAGGTGGGGCGACTGCGGGGTCTCGGCCGCCTCCAGGGTGAGGCCGGCCACCCCCGAGCCGGTCAGGGGCTCGGTCCCGGAGACGAGTCGGGGGTCCCACTCGGGGCGCGCGTCGAGCGGCAGGGGCCGTTCGAGGGTGACGCGGCGGCCCTGTACGCGGACGACCCGTACGGGCCACTCGTAGGGGACGTACGAGAGGAGCTTGGTCTTGTCGTCCCAGGCGTACGCCTCCGCGCCCGGGCCGCCGCCCGCCATGTGTTCCAGGAGGGTGTGGCCGGCGTCGTCGGCGAGCCGGAGCAGGACGAGCCGGCCGGGAGCGAGTTCCGTCGGGTCTTCGACGGTGACGGTCCGGTCGCCGCGCCGGGCCGGGCGGAGGGCGGTGAGCGTCGTCCAGTCGTCCCGGCGGTTGCCGGTCCAGCCCTCGAACGGCCAGGCCCGTTCGCGTATCGCGGCGACGAGGGAGGCGTGCCGGGCGCGCGGGGAGAGCCAGATCAGGCCGCCGGCCCAGGACCAGGCGGACTTGTCGCCGCCGTAGCGGGACCCGTACGGGCCGATCAGCTCCGTCAGGCTGCGGGTGGCGAGCAGGGTCGTACGGCCGGAACCGGCGCCGCGCAGGACGACTCCGCTGTGACCGATCCGCAGGTAGTCGTCGATCCGGTACGTGCCCGGTGGCAGGAGGACCGTGCCGCCGCCCCGCTCCCCCGCCTCGGCGAGGGCGCGGTTGATCGCCGGGGCCGCGTCGGCCCGGCCCCCGGGGTCGGCCCCGTAGGTGGCGGACGCGTCCGTGACGACCGGGGGCCGGGGCAGCCGGCGGGCGCCGGAGAACGCGCCGGCCCGGCCCACGTAAGGGATCTGGGGGTGCGTGGCCGGGGTGGCCTCGTACTCCCGCCAGAGCCGCGCGACGGCGGGACGCCGGGCCGGAGGGGGACCGCCGCCCGGCGCGCGGCCGGCGGGGGCGGGGCCCGAGGGGAGGGTGGGGATCGTGGGCGGGGTGAGAGCCGTGGTGCCCGCCGCCGTGGTGACGGCGGCCGTCACCGCCGTGGCGGCGCCGGCGAACCGCCTCCTGCTGAGTGCCATGAGAGAACCTGAACCTTTCCCATTTCACGTACATGAACGGTGTTCAGATCTGCGCAGAACGCGAGCATGGCAGGAAAAGGAGGCCACGGGGAAGGGTCAGTGCGCGGGCTCAGTGCGCGGGCTCAGTGCGCGGGCTTCTCAATCAGGCTCTTGAACGCGTCGAGGTTCCGGGTGGACTCGCCGCGCGAGACCCGCCACTCGTACTCGCGGCGGATCGCCGACGCGAAACCGAGTTCGAGGAGGGTGTTGAAGTCGCCGTCCGCCGCTTCGAGGACCGAGCCGAGGAGCCGGTCCAGCTCCTCGGGCGTCACGGCCGCGAGCGGCAGCTTGCCGGCGAGGTAGATGTCACCGAGCCCGTCGATCGCGTACGCCACCCCGTACAGCTTGAGGTTGCGCTCCAGGAGCCAGCGGTGGACCCCCGTCGCGTTCTCGTCGGGGTGGCGGATGACGAAGGCGTTGAGGGAGAGCGAGTGGCGCCCCGCCTTCAGCGAGAGCGTGGTGAACAGCTTGCGCGTGCCCGGGAGTTTCACCACGTACGAGCCGGGTTCGGGAGACTCCCATTCCAGCTCGGCGTCGTCCAGGGTCGTCTCGATGGTCCGCCGTACGTTCCCGGTCACGTCCTCAGCCATGGTGGGAGCGTACGCGACGGCGGTTCTCGCGCAGCCGGTGGTCGTGCATGGCGGCCGTGTACACGTCGGCCGTGCCCGAGGCGGCGGTGTCCCAGCCGAAGGATCCGGCGTGCCGGGCCGCCGCCGCGCCCATCCGGTCCGCCAGCGCCGGGTCCGCGACGAAGCGGCCGAGCGCGCGGGCGTAGTCCGCGGGGTCGTGGCCCTGGACGAGGAAGCCGGTCACGTCGTCCCGGACGGCGACCGGCAGCCCGCCCACCGCGGCGGCGACGACCGGGGTGCCGGCCGCCTGCGCCTCTATGGCGACCAGGCCGAACGATTCGCTGTACGAGGGCATGACGAGGACCGACGCGGCGCGGAACCACTCCGCGAGCCGGTCCTGGCCCATCGGCGGGTGGAAGCGCATGAGGTCCGCGATGCCCAGCTCGGCGGCGAGCTTCTGCAGTCCCTTCGGCGTGGCCAGACCGCTGCCGCTGAGGCCGCCGATCACCGGCACCACCATCCGCGAGCGCAGCGACGGATCACGCTTCAGCAGTTCGGCGGCGGCGCGGAGCAGGATGTCGGGCGCCTTGAGGGGCTGTATCCGGCCGGCGAAGACGGGGATGAACGCGTCCTGCGGCAGACCGAGCCGGGCGCGGGCGGCGGCCCGGCCGTCGGCCGGCCTGAAGTGGTCCAGGTTCACGCCGGGGTGGACGACTGCGATCTTGCCGGGGTCCGCCTCGTAGAAGCGGGCCAGCTCGTCGGCCTCCTCGGCCGTGTTGGCGATCAGCCGGTCGGCGGCGGCGACGATCTGCGTCTCGCCGATGATCCGCGCCGCGGGCTCGGGCGTGTCACAGCCGGACATCGCCGCGTTCTTGACCTTCGCCATGGTGTGCATGGCGTGGACGAGCGGGACGCCCCAGCGGTCGGCGGCGAGCCAGCCGACGTGTCCGGAGAGCCAGTAGTGGGAGTGGACCAGGTCGTAGTACCCGGGGCGGTGGCCCGCCCACGCCCGCATCACACCGTGCGTGAAGGCGCAGAGCTGGGCGGGCAGCTCCTCCTTGGACAGGCCCTCGTACGGCCCGGCGTCCACGTGGCGCACGAGCACGCCGGGCGCGAGCTCCACGGCGGGCGGGAGGCCGCCGGTCGTGGAGCGGGTGAAGATCTCGACCTCGATGTCGATCGCGGCGAGCCGCTTGGCCAGCTCGACGATGTAGACGTTCATGCCGCCGGCGTCCCCGGTCCCCGGCTGGTGCAGCGGGGAGGTGTGGACGCTGAGCATGGCGACGCGGCGCGGGGTGCGGTGCCGCCCGGGGAGCCGGAGCCGGTTCGGCACCGGATGCCGGTGCCGTGAGCCGGCGAGCCGGGACACGTACTGGCTCACGTCGGCGGTCCTTCCGCTCGGGCCTGCGCTTGCGTCGGGCAGGGCGGGCATGGCAGCCGCCGGCCCGGCAGATGATCACGACGGGCATGACGGCTGGGGACGCGGTGCGTCCTTCAGCCCTGCACAACACCGGAATCTCATCTTTCATTTCCGCTGGTGAGGGCCCTTTGCCAATTCGTTGCCGGGGGACGGGGGACCGGGGGCGCCTGAGGCGGGGCCGGCGGCCGGGGCGCGGGGGCCGGGGCGCCCGAGGGCGGGGCGCCGGGGCCCCGGCCCGTACCCCTTACGCTCGTTCCATGGCCCCGCGCACCACCCGCCCCGTCGGCACTCCGACCCGCGGGACCACGAATCCGAACCGCCTGCGCCGGATGGACCGCTGGATCGCCGCCGTCCACGGGCCCGCGCTGCGCCGGTCGCCCGCGCCGCCGGTCGCCGTCGACCTGGGATACGGGGCGGCGCCCTGGACCGCCGTCGAGCTGCTCGCCCGGCTGCGCACCGCCGATCCCCGCACCCTCCTGTACGGCATCGAGATCGAGCCGGCCCGGGTGGAGGCGGCCAGGCCGTACGAGGCCGGGCACCCCGGGCTCGCGTTCCTGCACGGCGGCTTCGAGGTGCCGGTGCCCGGGGAGGTCTCCCTGATCCGGGCGGCGAACGTGCTGCGCCAGTACGACGAGGACGAGGTCGCGGAGGTGTGGGCCCGGCTGTGCGCCCGGCTCGTGGCGCCCGGTGCCCCCGGCGCGGGTGGCCACGGCGGCGGCCTGCTGGTGGAGGGCACCTGCGACGAGATCGGGCGCCGGCACGTCTGGGTGGCGCTCGACCGGAACGGGCCGCGCACGGTGACCTTCGCCACCCGGCTCGGTTCGCTGGAGCACCCCTCCGACCTGGCGGAGCGGCTGCCCAAGGCCCTGATCCACCGCAACGTCCCCGGGGAGCCGGTGCACGCCTTCCTCCGGGACTTCGACCGGGCGTGGGCGGCGGCCGCCCCGTACGCCTCGCTCGGCGCCCGGCAGCGCTGGATCCGGGCCGTACGGGACCTGGCGGCGGACTGGCCGCTGACGGACGGGCCCCGGCGGTGGCGGCAGGGCGAGGTGACGGTGCGGTGGGAGGCGCTCGCGCCGAACTCCCGCTGAGCCCGTCAAGGGTGCGGCGCCCGCGCCCGCCCCGGAATCGTTCCCGGAGCGTTCCCGTACGCGCGGAACGCCACGGGCGTCACTCTCGTCTCCCTGGGGGAACCTCCCGGCAGGCCCTGACCCCCTGTCGTTTTCGGGTTTCGCATGGCACTATCGCCAGGTCACCGATAAGTTACTGACGGTAAATCAGGTATCGGTGGCCCACATGGGTCACTCGAGGGGGAACTCGTGAACCGTCGCCGCCACGCCTCTGTCGCGATCACCGTGATCTGCGCCCTGACCGTGCTGGCCTCACCCGCGCTGACCCTCCAGGCGTCCGCCGCCCCCCTCCCCCCGGCCCCGCCGGCCGCCTCGGCCGGCGCCACCGCGCCCGGAGCCTCCACCGGTTCCGGTGCCTCGCTGACCCCCGCCCCGTCCGCGCCGAGGAAGACGCTGGAGGAGGTGCGCAAGGAGATCGACGCCCTGTACCGGCAGGCGGCCGCCGCCACCGACGCGTACAACCTCGCGGAGGAGAAGGCCGAGGCGCAGTCCGCCGAGCTCGCCGAACTCGGGCGGACGATCGCGGAGGGCCGCGCGAAGATCGAGGACCTGAAGGCGAGGGCGGGCGCGGCCGCCCGCGCCCAGTACCGCAACGGCGGGCTGCCCGACGGCGCCCAGCTGGTTCTCACCGACGACCCGCAGCTCTTCCTCGACACGGCCGGACGGCTCCGGCAGGGCGCCCGGGCCACCAAGGATCTCCTCATCGAACTCACCCGCACCCAGGCCGAGTTGGACGCCTACGCCGAGGAGGCCGGAGAGAACTGGACCCGGCTGGAGGCGCACCGCGTCAAGCAGGCCGCGGCGAAGAAGGAGATCACCGAGAAGATCGGCGCCGCCGAGCGCCTGGAGTCCCGGCTCGCCGCCGAGGAGCGGGAGCGGCTGCGCCGTCTGGAGGAGCTGGCCCAGGAGAACGCCCAGACCAACTGGCTCAAGACCGCCGACCTGCCCGCGTTCACGGCCCCGGCGACCGAGCAGGGCAGGCGGGCGGTCGCCTTCGCGGCGGCGCAGATCGGCAAGCCGTACGTGTGGGGCGCGGAAGGCCCGGACTCGTTCGACTGCTCGGGCCTGACGCAGAGCGCCTGGGCAGCGGCGGGCAAGGTGATCCCGCGCACCTCTCAGGAGCAGTGGCGGCTGCTGCCCCGCGTCGACGTCAAGGACATGCGGCCCGGCGACCTGATCGTCTACTACCAGGACGCCAGCCACATCGGCATGTACGTCGGGAACGGGATGATGGTGCACGCGCCGCGGCCCGGTCGGGACGTGACCCTGGCGGGCGCCGGCTCGATGGAGATCCTCGGCGTCGTCCGCCCCCGGTGACCTCCGGCCCTGACGGGTCCCCGCCCGGAGTGAGGTTTCTCATTGCCCCCGGGTCCGGATCCGGGTCAACTACGCCCCCTTCCGCGGCATATGCCAATCCCGGGAGCGCTCTCACAGGCTGATCACCATTCCGTTCCCGGCCGCCCTACCGCTATGGTCCCGGACGGGCGGGACGCCACCCGGCGCTCCGCGCACTCCCGGGGGGAGGGAAGGAACAGGCCGGACCGATGCCCGCATCCCTACCGCGCCAGAGCCGGAGAAACGTCTCTGCCGCGGGGTCCTGCGACGCCACCGTTATGACAGGCACAGGTACAGGAACCGATCGCGCCGATCTCACCCTCCTGGTCGTCGAGGACGACCCGGCGGGTGCCCTCGCCGTACCCGAACTCCTCGACGCGGCGGACGCCGCCGGCACCCGCGTCCGCATCCGTACCGCCCGGAACCTCACCGAGGCCGAGCGGCTCCTCACCGACGACGTGCACTGCGTCCTCGTCGACCTCTCGCTGCCCGACCCGAGGGCCGCCGCCGGGGACGACCCGCTCGCGCCACTGCGCCACATCCTGCGCCTCGCCCCGCGCCACGCCGTGCTCGCGCTCGCGCCCTCCGCGGACGCCGAGCTCGCGGCCGAGGCGGTACGGGTCGGGGCGCAGGACCACCTGTTCCGCGAGGAGCTCGACGGGCGGCTGCTCAGCCGGGCCATCCGGTACGCGGTCGAGCGCAAGCGGGCCGACCGGGCGCAGGTGAAGCTCGCGGAGTCCCGGCTGCGCGCCCAGGAGAACGCCCGCCTGGAGCGCGGCCTGCTCCCGACCCCGCTCCTGGAGGGCTCGGACCTGCGGTTCGCCGCCCGCTACCGGCCGGGCCGGTCCCGGGCCCTGCTCGGCGGCGACTTCTACGACACCGTCCGCACCCCGGACGGCACCGTCCACGCCATGATCGGCGACGTCTGCGGGCACGGCCCCGACGAGGCCGCGCTCGGCGTCGAGCTGCGGATCGCCTGGCGGGCGCTGACCTTCGCCGGACTGTGCGGGGACGAACTGCTCTCCACGCTCCAGCAGGTCCTGGAACACGAGCGGGAGAGCGACGAGATCTTCGCGACGCTCTGCACGGTCGACATCGCGCCCGACGGGCGCCGGGCCGGGCTCTGCCTCGCCGGGCACCCCTCGCCGCTGATCGCCCTCCAGGGCCGGCCGGCGCGCCTCCTGCCGTACGAGGACGGCGGGCCCGCCCTCGGCCTGCTGCCGCGCGCCCGCTGGCCGCGCCGTCAGGTGGAGCTGGGGGCGGCGTGGAGCCTGCTCATGTACACGGACGGGCTGATCGAGGGCCGCTCGGCCGGTCCCGGGTCGCCCCGGCTGGGCCAGGACGGCATGGTCCACATGATCAACCGGCAGCTGGCGGCGGGCCTGCGGGGCGAGGAGCTCCTGGAGGCGGCCGTCACGGAGGTCCGCACCCTGAACGGCGGCGAGCTGACCGACGACGTCGCCGTCCTGGCCCTGGAACGGGTCGGGGCCCGGGGATGAACCCCGGGCCCCGCTGAGCCGTTCGCCGTACGCCGGTCGATCGAGCCGTTCGCCGTACGCGGTCGCCCGTACGCCGCCGTCGCCGGCCTGCCGGCTACCGGCCGCCGTTGTACGGGCCGTACGGGCCGTCGCTGCTGGAGCCACCGCCCCGGCCCCGGCCTCCGCCGGAGACCTGGGCGAGCGCCGGGCGGACGTCGACCATGAAGACGATGGCCGCGATCAGGCCGGCGATCTGCAGGAACAGCATCGGCAGCAACAGGTTCAGGACCAGGTTGATGCCGAGGATGATCAGCCAGAACTTCTTGGTCTGCTTCTCGGCGGCGCGGTAGGCGTCCTCGCGCGCCATGGCGGCGAAGACGAGCGCGGCGACGGCGAAACCGGTGAAGAGCAGGAAGGTCACCAGGTGGAGAAGGGAATCGAATCCCGCGCGCAACATGCTGAGCACCGCCTAGAGGGTGAGGGGGAGAGTGCGCCTCGCGGCCAAGGTACCCGGTACAACGCTCCGGACACCCGGTTCGGTGCCCGGCGCTACTCCTTCTCGGCGGTGACGGCCGTCTTCTTGGCGGTCGTCCGGCGCCCGGAGGGCTTCCGCGCACCGGCCGGCTCGCCGTCCTCCGCCGTGGCACCGTCCGACGCCTGGGCCTGGGGCCGCGCCTCCGGCTCCGGGTCCTTGGCGGGCTCGGGCTCGACGACGACGGCGATCTCGGTGATCTCGTCGGCCATCTCACCGCGCCATGCGCGGACGGCCTCCTCGCCGTGGGCGGCGACCTCCTCGTACTTCTCGCGGGCCTTCACCGCGTACTCGGCGGCGACGCCGACCCCGCGCAGGGCGAGGTCCTGGGCGGTCTCCCCGAGCTTCTTGAGGTCGGTGTCCAGTCCGCCGACGACCTCGGCGAACTTCGACTGCACGGTGGCCTGGGCCTCCTTGGCCTGGGCGGCCACCTTCTCCTGCACGGCCTTCGGGTCGGTCTTCCGTACGGCCTCGATGCGGGCGGGCGCCTCGGCGGCGAGCTGCTCGATCAGACCGGGCACCTTCCTGGCCTGCCGCACGGCGAGGTCGGCGGTGCCGGCGGCGAAGTAGAGGGGGGTACGCAGTTCGTCGATGATGGCCATGCTGGGGGTCCTCCCGGATGAGTCGTACAGGGTCGAACTAGCTCGCGGTCGGTTCGGCATCGGGCCTGTCACCAGGCGGGTCGGCAGGCGCCTCGGCGGGCGCCCCGGCAGGTGCGCCGTCACCGGGCCGCTCCGCCGGGGTGCTCGCGCTCTCGGCGGCGTTCTCCTTGCGGAAGGAGTCGTAGATCTGGAGCAGCACCTGCTTCTGCCGCTCGTTGATCGACGGGTCGGCCAGGATGACGGCGCGCGTCTCCAGCTCGTCCCGCTCCTTCTCGTCGAGGATCCCGGCCCGCACGTACAGCGTCTCGGCGGAGATCCGCAGCGCCTTCGCCACCTGCTGCAGCACCTCGGCACTGGGCTTGCGCAGCCCGCGCTCGATCTGGCTCAGGTACGGATTCGACACCCCGGCCGCCTCGGCGAGCTGCCGCAGGGACAACTGCGCGGTCCGCCGCTGCTCGCGGAGGTACTCACCGAGATTGCCGACGTTGAGCGATGCCATGCCTCGACCATGCCACCCATCGCTAACTATTGCAAGCAACCGCTAACTCCAGTGTCACCCATCCGGCCGCGACCACCCGCCTACCCGGCTCCGCGCCGGCTACCCGGCCCCGCCCCGGCGCCGGGCCGGGACCAGGGTCCGACCCGCACCGCCGGGAGCGCATGAAGCCCACCGCCGGGGCGGAGTCTTCGGCCGGAGGGGTGCACCGGTGGTCGACGGGCCGGCCGGCGAGATCCCGGCGCCCGGATCAAGCCGTACGGTTCGGGATAATCCGCGACGGATCGAATAGGTCGTTACCCTGGCACGTATGACTGCCATGGCACCCACCCGCACCGAGCCGGACCTCTCCTACCTCCTCGACCACACCAGTCACGTCCTGCGCACCCGCATGACCGCCGCGCTCGGGGAGATCGGGCTCACCCCGCGCATGCACTGCGTGCTGGTGCACGCGCTGGAGGCGGAGCGGACACAGGCGCAGCTCGCGGAGATCGGGGACATGGACAAGACCACGATGGTGGTGACCGTCGACGCCCTGGAGAAGGCGGGGCTCGCCGAGCGGCGGCCTTCCAGCGCCGACCGGCGGGCGCGGATCATCGCCGTCACCGAGGCCGGGGCGGAGGTCGCCGCGCGGAGCCAGAAGATCGTGAACGGCGTGCACGAGGCAGCCCTCGGCTCCCTGCCCGACGAGGAGCGCACCGTCCTGCTGCGCGCCCTGAACCGGCTGGTCACGGGACACCTGGAGACGCCCGTCGAGGGTCCCGGAACCGCTCGCCGCGCCCGCCAGCGCAGCTGAACCGCACCGCCCGAGAGCACTGACTCCCACCCCCAAGTGCTCTCGTAAAAAATAGTCTGCAACAAAACCATCTGCTAGCGTCTCTCCTGTCGCCTCCACCGAACAGGAGAGATCCCCATGCCTGCCTCCACCCCCTCCCCCCGCCGCGGCCTCGCCCTCGGCGTCCTCGCCACCGGCATGCTGATGACGATCCTCGACGGCAGCATCGTCACCGTCGCGATGCCCGCCATCCAGAGCGACCTCGGCTTCAGCCCCGTCGGCCTCAGCTGGGTCGTCAACGCCTACCTCATCGCCTTCGGCTCGCTGCTGCTGCTCTCCGGCCGGCTGGGCGACCTCATCGGACGCAAGCGCATGTTCCTCGCCGGCACCGGCGTCTTCACCGCCGCCTCGCTCCTCGCCGGGTTCGCCGGCTCCCCCGGCGTCCTCGTCGCCGCCCGCTTCCTCCAGGGCGTCGGCAGCGCGATGGCCTCGGCCGTCGCCCTCGGCATCCTCGTGACGCTCTACACCGAGCCCCGCGAACGCGCGAAGGCCATCGCCGTGTTCAGCTTCACCGGCGCCGCCGGGGCCTCCCTCGGCCAGGTCCTCGGCGGCATCCTCACCGACGCCCTCGCCTGGAACTGGATCTTCTTCATCAACCTCCCCATCGGCCTCGCCACCGTCCTCGTCGCCCTCCCCGCGCTCCCAGCCGACCGCGGTCTCGGCCTCAGGGAGGGCGCCGACGTCCTCGGCGCGCTCCTGGTGACCTCCGGTCTGATGACCGGCATCTACGCCGTCGTCAAGATCGAAGAGTACGGGGCGGCCTCCGCGCACACCCTGGGCCTGGGCGCCCTCGCCCTCGCGCTCCTCGCCGGCTTCCTCCTCCGCCAGACGCGGGCAGCGAACCCCCTCATGCCGCTGCGGGTCCTGCGCTCGCGCAGCGTCGCCGGCGCCAACCTCGTCCAGATGCTGATGGTCGCCGCGCTGTTCTCCTTCCAGATCCTGGTCGCCCTCTACCTCCAGAAGGTCCTCGGCTACGGCGCCTCCGCCACCGGCTTCGCCATGCTCCCCGCCGCCGCCGTCATCGGCGCCGTCTCCCTCGGCGTCTCCGCCCGCCTGATCGCCCGCTTCGGCGAACGTGCCGCCCTGCTCACCGGCCTCGCCCTGCTCGTCGGCGTCCTGGGCCTGCTGACCCGGGTCCCCGTGCACGCCTCGTACGTCACGGACCTGCTCCCGGTCATGCTGCTCGCCGCCGGGTTCGGCCTCGCGCTCCCCGCCCTCACCGGGCTCGGCATGTCGGGCGCCGACGAGGCGGACGCGGGCCTCGCCTCCGGCCTCTTCAACACCACGCAGCAGATCGGCATGGCCCTCGGCATCGCCGTCCTCTCCACCCTGGCCGCCTCCCGCACCGAGACCCTCTCCGCCGCCGGGCACTCCACCGCCGAGGCCCTGACCGGCGGCTACCGGCTGGCCTTCGCGGTCGGTACGGGACTGCTCCTCGCCGCCCTCGCCGTCGCCGCCACCGTCCTGCGCCGCCGCCCCACGCGTACCGCCGGGAACGCGCCGGACACCGCCGTGCGCGGCTTCCCGGAGGAAGCGCCGGCCGTGCCCGCCGCCCGCTGAAGACGTCCGACCGTGGCCCCGTCCCCGGTGCCCGCACCCCTTCACCGGGGACGGCGCCGGGGGCGGCGGCGTCTCAGACCAGGCCCAGCCACCGGGGCAGCGCCTCCGCGTGCACCAGCGTCAGCCGGGACACCGCCCTGGTCAGGACCACGTACAGCTGGTGCGGTCCCCGCGGGCCCGAGGCCATGATCGCGGCCGGCTCGACCACCACCACGTGGTCGTACTCCAGGCCCTTCACGACCTCCGGCGGCAGCACCGTGACCCGGTCCTCCCCCGCCAGCCGCTCGCGCAGCGGACCGACCAGGTCCCCGGGGGCGATCACCCCGACCGAGCCCTCGGTCTCCCGCGCCGCGGCGACCGCCGCGGCCGTCGCGTCGAGCAGTCCGCCCTCCGCCGGCCAGGCCGTCACCTCACCGTCCGTCCGCGCCGACCGTCCGGCGGGGACGTCCACGCCCAGGTGCGGCAGGAGCCGGTTGGTGAGCTCCACGATCGCCGCCGGGACGCGGTAGCCGGTCGTCAGCGGCACCACCGGCGCCCCGGGCGCGCCGAGGTGGGCGAGCTGCTCGCGCCAGTCGCGGGCCGCCCAGGGGGTGGTGCCCTGCGCCAGGTCGCCGAGGACGGTGAGCGAACCGAAGGCGGTGCGGCGGGCGACGGCCCGGCACTGCATGGGCGACAGGTCCTGGGCCTCGTCGAGGACGATGTGCCCGTAGCCCTCGGGCCGTTCGATCAGACCCGCGAGTTCGTCCAGGAGGACGTGGTCGGCTGCGGTCCAGCGGGCCGAACGGTACGAGCGCGGGGGCCGGGCCCAGCGGATCGCGGCCCGCTCCTCCTCGGTGAGCGCCGGGTCGCCGGGAGCCGTGAGCACGCCGGCGAGTACCTCCTCCGGCGTCGTCCTCGGCCAGTGCGCGTCGAGGAAGGCGGTCACCGGCCGGGCCCGTTCGACCCGCCGCGCCCAGGCCGCTCCCTTGGTGCCGGAGCGGCGTTCGGCCCGCTCCCGCAGGGCCCGGACGACCCGGGCGAGGACGCGTTCGCGGCCGGTGGCGTAGGGCGGGGCCTCCTCCCGTACCGCCGTGAGGATGCCGGCGAGCTCGTCGGCCGGGACGCGCCAGCGGTACGAGCCGTCGGGCACGGCCAGGTCCTCGGCGACCTCCGTGCGGACCCGGCCGTACAGCGCGCGCCGCAGCACCCCCGCCATGCGGGCGTCGTGTTTGACGCGGGCGGCCGCCTCGCCGTCCTCGGCCCCGACGGGTCCGCGGGCGATCTCCTCCTCCAGGGTGGTCTGCCGCACCCCCGTCTCACCGAGTGCGGGCAGCACCTCCGCGATGTAGGAGAGGAAGGCGGGGTGCGGGCCGAGGACGAGGAGTCCGGAGCGGCCGATCCGCCGGGGGTGGGTGTAGAGGAGGTACGCGGCCCGGTGCAGGCCGACGGCGGTCTTGCCGGTGCCGGGGGCGCCCTGGACACAGAGGGAGACGGCCGGGTCGGACCGTACGAGGTCGTCCTGGTCGGGCTGGATGGTGGCGGCGATGTCCCTCATCGGGCCGGTGCGCGGCCGCTCGATCTCCCGGGCGACGATCGCGCTGGGCCCGGGCCCGCCCGGCGCGGTGAGGTGCTCGTCCTCCAGGGCGGTGAGCTCCTCCGGGGCGCCCGTGCTCCCCGGCGCCCAGCCGAAGCGCCGGCGGCGGAGCACGCCCTGCGGGTCCTGGGTCCCGGCCTGGTAGTAGGCGCGGGCGACGGGGGCCCGCCAGTCGATGACGAGCGGCGGCGCGGCGGGGTCCTCGGCGACGCGGCGGCGGCCGATGTGGTGGGTCTGGCCGTCGGCCCGGTCGAGCCGGCCGAAGAAGAGGGGGCCCGGCGGGAGTTCGGCCATCTCCTTGGCTCGGCCGCGGAGGTGGCGACCGAGGATCTCGGCGTCGGCGCCGGAGGCGGCGACGTCCTCGCCGGTGACGACCTGCTCGGTGACGTCGTCGGTCATCCGGGTCAGGGCGGCGCGGCAGGCCTCGTGATGCGCGCGCTCCCGTTCGAGTTCACGGTCGAGGCCACCGTCGGGGGCGCGGTCGGGGGACGGGTCCGGGCAGGGGCGGGTGCTCAGTGACGTCATTCCGCCCAGCCTAGCGAATGTCGTTACTGAGTTACATTTTTTACTTGGTAGCGGCACGGTAGGCCGGGCCCGACCTAGTACGGGAGGCCCTCCCGCAGCGTCCGGAACGCGCGGCCGGCCGCCGCCACCGCCTCCCCCGCGAGAGCGTCGGCCGTCGCCCCGCCCGCGATCCGGTCGACGTTCTCCTCCGCCAGGATTCGCAGCACGGCGACGATCTGCCCGGCGGCCAGGCGCGCCTCCAGCGGGTCGCCGCCGAGTGCCGCCGCGAGGGCTGCCTCCGACCGGCGCCGGTAGGTGGGGAGGCGGGCCACCAGGGCCGGCGTGCCGTACAGGAGCCGGTGGAAGGCGAGGACGTCGGGGTCGTCGCAGAGGCCGGTGACCGGGTCGCGCCGGTCCAGGCCGGAGAGCAGGTGCGCGTGGAGGGCGTCGAGCGGCGCGGTGCCGGCCGCGCGGGCGGCGGTCACCACCCGGGCGGCCTCGTCCTCGTGGTCGGCGAAGCGGTGGAGGACCAGGTCCTCCTTGGCGGGGAAGTACCGGAAGAGGGTCGGCTTCGACACCTCGGCCGCGGCGGCGATCTCGGCGACCGAGACCGCGTCGTACCCCTTCTCCAGGAAGAGGGCGACGGCGGCGTCGGAGAGCGCCTGCCGGGTCCGCCGCTTCTTCCGCTCCCGCAACCCGAGCGCTCCGGCTCCGCCCGTCCCGGCGACCCCGCCCGGTCCACCGGACCCCATCGAACCCACGCCCTGGCCCGATGCGCCTGACCCGCCCGGACCCACCGGCCCCACGGGCTCGGCAGCCTCTCCCGCGCCCCGCTCGCCGTGCGGCCGCGTCACGAGGTCCGCCCTTCCACCAGGGCCGCGACGCCGTCGAGGATGCGGGCCATGCCGAAGCGGAATTCGGCGTCCGGCTCGTCGGGGGCGTCCAGGACGCCGGAGGCGAGCAGCCGGGCGACCGCCGGGTAGGTGGCGGGGTCGGCGAGCCGGCGCAGGGTGCGGCCGTAGTGGGCGAGGGCTTCACCGGCGCCGTCGCCGCCGCCCTGGCCGGCCGCCGCCGCCATCGCCTCGGTCAGTTCCACCGTCATCAGGGTCTCGCTCTTGACGAAGCCGGCGACGAGCAGGGTCACGGAGATCTTGTCCCCCTCGTCCAGTCCGGTCCCCTCCAGCGCGACCAGGGCCTGCTCCCACCAGGCGACGGCGTTCGGGGTGGCGGGCGGCCCGGAGACGGGGACCCGCAGCAGCCAGGGCGAGCGCAGGTAGACCTCGCGCATGCCGCGGGCCCACCGCTCGATCGCCTCGCGCCACGGGGTGCCGGGCGGGAACAGCTCGGGCGGGGCCCCGGTGGCGGCCTCCTGCATGAGGACGTACAGCTCGTCCTTGGCGGAGACGTACCGGTAGAGCGACATGGTGGAGACGCCCAGCTCCTTGGCGACCCTCCCCATGGAGACGGCGCCGAGCCCTTCCGCCGAGGCGAGGGCGACGGCCGCGCCGACGATCCGGTCCAGGGTGAGGCCCGGCTTCGGGCCCTTGGTGGGGCGCTCCCTGAGCCCCCAGGCCGCCTCGACGACCGGCGGGAGGAAGCTGCCGCCGCCCTGGGCCCCCGCTCCAGGCCTCGCCCCGCCGCCCTTCGTACCGCCGTCCGCCGCCACTCGTCGCCTCCGCACCTCGCCGCCCGCTTGACGCCCATCCTAGTAATGCGTAACCCTTAAACAGTAACGCGTATGGCATACGCAGTACGCGTCCCCGGCCCACGCCCAGGGAGTCACCCATGCCTCCGGCCATCGAAACCACCGGCCTGTCCAAGTCCTACGGGAACGTCCGCGTCCTCGACGGCCTCGACCTCCGCGTCGAGTCCGGCACCGTCTTCGCCCTCCTCGGCCCCAACGGCGCCGGGAAGACCACCACCGTCCGCGTCCTCACCACCCTCACCCCGCCCGACGCCGGGCACGCCCGCGTCGCCGGCCACGATGTCGTCACCGCGCGCTCCCGCGTCCGCGCCGCCATCAGCCTCACCGGCCAGTACGCCGCCGTGGACGAGAACCAGACCGGCACCGAGAACCTGCGCATGGCGGCCCGGCTCTCCGGCCTCTCCCGCCGCGCCGCCCACCGCCGGGCCGGCGAACTCCTCGAACGCTTCGGCCTCACCGGGGCCGGCGACCGCCTCGCCCGTACGTACTCCGGAGGGATGCGCCGCCGCCTCGACCTCGCCACCGGCCTGGTCCGCGACCCCGCCGCGCTCCGCGTCGTCTTCCTGGACGAGCCGACCACCGGGCTCGACCCGCGCAGCCGCCAGGAGCTCTGGGACGCCGTCCGCGAACTCTCCCGCCACGGCGCCACCGTCTTCCTCACCACCCAGTACCTGGAGGAGGCCGACCGGCTCGCCGGCCGCGTCGCCGTCCTCGGCCGGGGCCGCGTCCTCGCCGAAGGCACCCCCGCCGCGCTCAAGTCCCGCTGGGGCGCCCACCGCCTCGACCTCGTCCTGCGCGACCGGGCCGCCTATCTGCGCCTGAGCGGCCGGGCCGTCACCCACGACCCGGCGACGCTCACCCTCGGCGTTCCCACCGACGGCAGCGCCGCGCACGTCCGCGCCCTGCTCGACGAACTCGACCCCGGGCGACGGGACGTCGAACGCTTCGGCGTGCACGCCGCCACGCTCGACGACGTCTTCCTCCACCTCACCTCGACCGACCCCGCCCCGGCGGACCCGACCCGCCCCGCCCCGGCCGCCCACACCCCCGACCAGGAGACCGGCCATGTCCCTGCCTGACACCCTCGGCACGAGGCCGCTGACCGCCACCGCCACCCTCGCGGGGCGCGGCATCCGCCTCAGCCGCCGCGCCGTCGACGCCGTCCTCACCTCGATGATGCTGCCGGTCATGCTGATGCTGGTCTTCGTCTACCTCTTCGGCGGAGCCATCGACACCGGCACCCGGTACGTCACCTACGTCGTCCCCGGCGTCCTCGTCCTCTGCGCCGGCTTCGGCGCGGCCGGCACCGCCGTCTCCGTCAGCGAGGACATGAAACGCGGCATCGTCGACCGCTTCCGTACCCTCGACGTCGGTGGCGTCCCGATCCTCGCCGGGCACGTCGTGGCCGCCGTCGCCCGCAACGTCCTCGCCACCGCCCTGGTGTTCGGCGTCGCCTTCCTCATCGGCTTCCGGCCCGGGGCCACCCCGGCCGGCTGGCTCGCCGCGATCGGACTGCTGCTCGCCTTCATCACCGCGGTCTCCTGGCTGTCGGCGACGGCGGGCCTGCTCACCAGGACACCGGAGGCGGCCGGCGCGGTCACCTTCGTGATGATGTTCCTGCCGTATCCGAGCAGCGCGTTCGTACCGATCGACACGATGCCCGACTGGCTGCACGGCTTCGCCGCACACCAGCCGGTGACCCCGCTGATCGAGTCGATGCGGGGCCTGCTGCTCGACCGGCCGGTGGGCGCCGACCCCTGGATCGCGCTGGCCTGGTGCGCCGGACTGCTGGCCCTGGCGCTCGCCTCCTCCGGCTTCCTCTTCCGCCTCAGGACCCGCTGACCGGCCCCGCCCCCGGGGCCTGGCCCTCAGAAGATGTCGGGCGAGAACGGCCGCAGCGGGGTGCGGAACAGCAGCTCGGCGCGTCCGGCCGCGCCCGGCGTCAGCTCCTCGATCCGCCCGAGCCGGGCGAGCCGGACGGCCGACGCGTCACCCCAGGCCAGCGGCCCCAACTCCGCCACGTCGAGCTCGAGATCGGCGGGTTCGGTGTTCGTACGGACGCACTCGGCGCCGTCGGGCGAGGCGTCGAGCCGGTAGCGGCCGCCCGTGAACCCGTCCCCGTCCCGCACCTCGAGCACCAGGCTCTCCGCCACCGGGTACGTCCGCCCCTCCAGGACCCGGACGGCGTCCAGGACCCGCACCCACAGCATGTCCGCGTGTGTCACGATCCGCGCGGCCCGGGGGTTGGGCAGCAGCAGGGGCAGCGGGTCGTCGGGCGCCCGGTGGCCGGTGCGGACGGTCGCCACCCAGTCGAGGGAGCAGAGGTACCGCCACAGGGCGCGCTCGGCGGCCGGTGTCACCGCGATCAGGTCCTGTACGGACGCGGTGTTGTCCGGCTGCTTGGCGTCGCCCCACTTGTCGTCGGCGGTGTAGGCGGCATAGCCCTCGACCTCGCCGGACTCCGACCGGTACACCGCGTAGAACGGCTCCGTCCACGGATCCAGGTGGTGGCCGAGACCGGTGCCCACGTCCCAGCCGCGCGGTGTGCGGTCGGTGACCCCGGCCCGTACGGCGGCGAGCCGGCGGTGCACCTCGGGGCCGGTCTTCCGGATCTCCGCGCCGTCGGAGAGCTCGATCCGGCCCCCGTCCTCCGGGCGGCCGGTGCGGCGCGGGTCGAGACCGGCCCGGGCCACCTCCACGCTCCACTCGGTGGTCCAGCTCGCCGGGCCGAAGCCGTACCGCCCGTAGATCGGGTACTCGGCGGCGATCAGGGTGGCGATCGCGTCGCCCCGCTCCCTCGCCGCCGCCAGGTCGGCGCTCATCATCCGGCTCAGCAGGCCCTGGCGCCGGTGCGTCGGGGAGACGGTGACCTGGGTGATCGCGTCGGCGGTGAGGGAGCCGCCGCCGACCGTGCTGACCTCCTGCCGGAAGGAGCGGAAGGTGGCGACGGCACGGCCCCGGTCGAAGGCCGCCAGCGTCCGGTCGAGGTCGACGTGCGGCAGCCGGTCCGCGACCAGCGCGTCGGACACCACGGGCGGCCGCAGGAAACCGGTGTGCAGAGCCCGCAGCCAGTCGGGATACTCGGACTCCGTCACGGCGCGCACGTCGACAGTCATCCTCTGACCCTACGGAACGCCCCCACGGCCCCGCACCCGAGTTTCCGCCCGCCCGAGGGCGGGGCGCGCGCCGGGACCTGAGGCGGCGTCGGACGCCGGGAGGGGAGCCGTACGGACGGACCCGAGGCCCCGGACGGAAGCCGCCCGAGCCACCGACCTCACGCGCCCCGCCGGCCTCACGCCAGCAGGTCGTCGACCTGGGCCTCGCCCTCCCGGTAGCGGCGGGCGATCTCCGCCCCGCAGTCGTCGGCGGTCCGCTGGAGGGACTGCCGGCGGCGGGAGATCTGCTGCTCGTACCCGGCGAGCCGGCCCATCGCCGCGTGCAGTTCCTCGTCCGTCCGCGCCGACAGGTCCGACAGCTCGACCTCCGACAGCATCTCGGTCGCGAGCCGCCGGTACTCCTCGCCCCGGGGCGTCGACAGCGTGACGTGCCGGGCGGAACTGCGGTGCCGGGACGGCACGTCGGCCAGGATCTCGGAGAGCCGGTCGAGCACCGGGGCCTCGGGGTCCGCGCGCCGGCCCGGCGCCTCCGGATCGGCGCGCCGCGCCAGCTCCGCCCGCAGGATGTCGATCCGGCCCTGGAGCATCCTCCGCACATAGCTGAGATCGGCCTCGTCGCCCTGCGCCTCCCGGCGCAGCGCCCGCAGCTCCGGCAGCCGGAGCGTGCCGAGGTCCGGCCGCGCCGCCCCGTCCGGCGGTGCCGGCTCGGCGCTGCGCTGCGCGGGCGGCCGTACGACGGAGGAACCGCCGACGCGGGTGAGCGGTACGGGACCGGACGACATCGGCCCGCTGCCAGGTGCACTCATGAGAATCGTCCCCTCGACCGGTGCGGGGGCGCACCGCCTGACACGCATGGTGCCACCCGCACCCGGGGCGGTGCAGTCGCTCTGCACCCGTTCGGCCCTCCCCAAGTCAGTCGGTAGGTTGGTGCGCATGAGAGCGGTGGTGCAGAGGGTGGACGGCGCGAGCGTCGTCGTCGCAGGGGAGACGGTGGGTGAGATCACCGGTGAGGGGCTGTGCGTCCTGGTCGGGGTGACCCATGACGACACTCCGGAAAAGGCCGCCCAATTGGCCAGAAAACTCTGGTCCGTCCGGGTATTGGAGGGCGAGAAGTCCTGCTCCGACGTGAACGCCCCGCTGCTCGTGATCTCCCAGTTCACCCTCTACGGAGACGCCCGCAAGGGCCGCAGGCCCACCTGGAACGCCGCCGCCCCCGGCCCCGTCGCCGAGCCGCTCGTGGACGAGGTGGTGGCCCGGCTGCGCGACCTGGGCGCGCACGTGGAGACGGGCCGCTTCGGAGCGGACATGCGCGTCTCGCTCACGAACCACGGCCCGTTCACGGTGCTTCTGGAGGTCTGAGCCCCGGGGACCGGGACTCAGGGCTTCGTTCTCCGGGGGATCGGGCGGCTCAGGGCTTCGATCCCCGGGGAATCAGGCGGCTCAGGGCTCGACGACGGTCTCCTGCGCCGCCGCCGTGTTCCCGGCGACCAGCGGCGCGTCGACCGGTACGTTCCGCTTGACCAGGGCCAGGGCGATGGGGCCCAGCTCGTGGTGGCGGACGGCGCTCGTCACGAAACCGAGCTGCCGCCCCTCGGGGCCGTCGGCGGCCAGCCGTACGGGCGTGCCGGGCGCCGGCAGCAGCACCTCGCTGCCGTCCAGGTGCAGGAAGACCAGGCGGCGCGGCGGCTTCCCGAGGTTCTGCACCCGGGCGACCGTCTCCTGCCCCCGGTAGCAGCCCTTCTGGAGGTGCACGGCGCTGCCGATGAGGCCGATCTCGTGCGGGATGGTGCGGTGGTCGGTCTCGAAGCCGAGCCGCGGCCGGTGCCCCTCCACGCGCAGCGCCTCGTACGCGAGGATGCCGGCGGCCGGGCCGTGCTCGGCCGCGAAGGCCTCCAGACCGGCGCGGGGCAGGAACACGTCCCTGCCGTACGCGGTCTCCCGTACGGCCACGCCCCCGGGCACCTCGGTGACCGAACCCGCCGGCAGGTGGACGACGGCGGTCTCGTCCGTCCGGTCGGCGACCTCGACCCGGTAGAAGAACTTCATGGACTCCAGGTAGGCGATCAGCTCGCCCTGGGTGCCGGGCTCCACGTGCGCCCACACCGTCTCGCCGTCGTCGACGAGGTACAGGGCGTGCTCGATGTGCCCGTTCGCGGAGAGGATCAGCGCCTCGGTGGCCCGGCCCGGCGGCAGGTCGCTCACGTGCTGGGTGAGCAGCAGGTGCAGCCAACTCAGCCGGTCGTCGCCGGAGACGGTGACGACGCCCCGGTGGGAGAGGTCGACGAATCCGGTGCCGTCGGCGAGGGCACGCTGCTCGCGGAACAGGTCGCCGTAGTGGGCGGCGACGCCTTCGTCACGGCCTTCGGCGGGGACGGCGCCGGGCAGGGACAGCAGAGGACTCTTCATACAGGAGAGCCTACGACTCGGGCGCGGCGTCCTCCGCCGTACCGCTCCCCTTGCTCGCGTCGCTCCCGTTGTCCCCGTTGCCGTCCGCCTTCGCCGCGCAGTCCCGGCAGCGCCCGAAGATCGCGAAGTGCTTCATGTCGGTCTCGAAGCCGAAGGTCTCGCGGAGCTTGCCGGTGAACTCGGCCGCCACCTCCACGTCCGCCTCGACGACCTCGGAGCAGTCCCGGCAGACCAGGTGCAGGTGATGGTGCCGGTCGGCGAGGTGGTAGGTGGGCGCGCCGTGGCCCAGGTGGGCGTGGCTGACCAGCCCCAGCTCCTCCAGGAGCTCCAGGGTCCGGTAGACGGTGGAGATGTTCACCCCGGAGGCGGTCTTGCGCACCTCACCGAGGATGTCGTCGGGCGTCGCGTGCTCCAGCGCGTCCACGGCCTCCAGGACGAGCTGGCGCTGCGGCGTCAGCCGGTAGCCGCGCTGCCGCAGGTCGCTTTTCCAGTCGGTGCTCACCACGCCCCCCAGTGTAGGAGGGCGCGGTGGCGACCTCGATGGCTCCGGCCGGTCCGGAGGAACCGCCTAGCGGAAGAAGGCGATGCCGTCGTCGGGCATGTCGGGGAGGTTGCGCGCCATCTCGGCGACCTCTTCCGGGGTGACGACCTTCTTGAGGTGTGCCGACATGTAGGGGCGCAGCGGGACCTCGGGGGTCGCCTTCTCGCCGACCCACATGAGGTCGCTCTTGACGTAGCCGTACAGCCGCTTGCCACCGCTGTACGGGCCGGAGGCCGCGGTGCGGGCCACGGCGTCCGTCGCCAGGTCGATCTGCGGCTTCTGGTCGGCGAGCTCGCCGTACCAGATCTCGACGACGCCCTGGTCACGGACCATGACGACCTCGACCTTGCGGTCCTTGTCGATCCGCCAGTAGCCGCTCTCGCTCTCCAGCGGGCGGACCTTGTTGCCCTCGTTGTCCAGGACCCAGGAGTGCGAGCGGTACTCGATGAAGTCCCGGCCGTCGTGGCTGAAGGTCACGGACTGGCCGAAGTTGCACTTCTCGGCGCCGGGGAAGTCGGAGACACCCGCGCCCTCCCACGTCCCGAGCAGGAAGGCGAGGGGCACGAGGCCGGGGTTGAGGTCGGACGGGATCTCGATCATGAGCAGCTCTGAGGTTCTCTCGGTGGGATTACCGCTGGCCCTGGTACAGCTTCTTCACGGTCAGCCCGGCGAAGGCGAGCACGCCGACGCAGACCAGGACGAGCAGAGCTTCGAAGAAAATGATCACGGGGTGCTCCTCGGCTGAGCGGTGAAGGCGGAACGGGCCGGACCCCAGCTTAGTGGGCGGGGGCCCGGCGCACTCCGTGAGGTGGGTCTCGCGACGATCAGCCGAGCAGCTGCGCCTGGAGGGCCACGGTCTGCTGGAACGGGACGGTGAGCGCCTCGCCGGCGCGGGACTGGGTGACCAGCGCGAGCGTGTCGCCGGCCTGGACGTAGGCCCAGCGGGTCCGCTCCGGGCCGTACGGCTTCTTCTCCTGGTACACGTACGCGGCCACGCCGGGCACCTGCACGTCGCCGGCCGCGCTCTCCTGGATCTCCCCCTCGGTCACCCCCTCGGGCAGCGCCTCTTCCGGGTCGCCCGACCGCACGGACTCGATCCTGAACTCCTCGGCGAAGGCGACGGAGGTGAACCTCAGCAGATGTATACGGGTCGTGGTGCCGTCCGGTGTCGTCCACCCGCGGGCCGTGATGTGGCGCAGGGCCGAGTCGCGCAGGGCCTGCTTCAGGGGCGCACGCCACTCCTTCCCGTAGGTCGCGAGGTAGGCGTCGTCGGACACCCAGCCACCGTTCAGCTCCGCGTCCGGGGTGGCGCCCGCCGGTGCGGGGAGGAGCAGCTGCCGCACGTCGGCGTGGTGGATCTCGCCGTCGTTGCCGCCGGCGGTGAAGGGGCGCGGCCGGTCCGCCGGGAGTGCCGGGAGCCGGAGCGGTGGGTAGGACCACCGGCCGTCGCTCCGGGTCTCGAGTCCGGGGACGTCGGCCCGGTCGAGCGCGGTGATCCCCAGGGCGGTCCCGGTGCCGACCCCGCCGCACACGACGACGGCGGCTGTCCAGCGGGCCACGGCCCACCGGGCGCGCCGGGGCCGGCGGGAGGCCGCGGGGGCGGGTCCGGTGGGCCCGGGCGTCACCGGGGCGGGTGCCTCCGCTTCGGCGGCTCGCGCGGTCGTCTGCTCGGTCATACGTATTCTCCCGGGGACTGGATGTGGTCGAGCTGCTTCTTCACCAGCTCCGCCACGCCCTTCGAGTCGAAGGGGTCGGCGCCGAACGCCGCGACGGTGACCATCACCTCGCCGTCGTAGGCCGAGCAGAGCATGCCCTGGAGCGGGGAGCCCGGGTTGTCCCCGGACTCCGCGGACGCACCGGACCCGTCGGAGTCCGTGGCCAGGTAGCAGGCCGCGTTCTCGCCGTGACCCTCGACCTCGGGCCCCTCGGTGAGCTCCTCGGCTTCGAGGAGGCTCGTGCGGAATCCGGAGAAGGCACGGACCGCTTTCCTGTCCTTCATGCGCAGGACGAAGACCTCGATGTGGAGGTCGTTGCCCGCGGTCGCGTACGAACGCGCCGCCATGCCCTGGATGCCGAGCTGGTCGACCCGCTTCTCGTACTCCCGGCGCTTCTTGCCGTAGAGGTCCTCGTCCCTCTGCTTGAAGAAGGCCGCGGCCTGTTCGGCTCCCAGCTCGCCGTCGTTTCCGTACCCCTCGATGTCCGCGCCGAGCTTGTAGCCGTCCGGGACCGGTAGGAGGAGTCTGCTCAGCGGTGTGGAGGCACGGCCCTCGGCCAGGGCGGCGGCCGGGCCCTCGGGGTGCGCGGTGGCGGTCGGGTCCGCCCACGCCACGGTGGGTGCCGTCCGGTCCGCGCCCGCGGCGGTGACGGCCGTGAAGGTGATGCCGCCGCCGACGGCCGTGAGCACGAGGGCCGCGGTCAGCGCGGCCCGGCGCCTCCCGGCGGGCTTCCCGCTCGTTTCTGTCGCCGTACTCGTCCCGCTCACAGGCGCTCCAGCTGCCGCTCGGCCAGGGAGCGGATGTCGCTCCCGGCGATCTTCTGCGTGTCCGAGATGAGGATCTCGATCGCGATGTCCCCGCGCTGGACGTACGCCCTGGCCTCGTACCAGTCCTGGTACCCCGCCTCACGTTGCAGCGGGAGGAGGTAGGCCCGGCCGTTGCCCGAACCCTTCACCCCTTCGCCCGGGGAGGCGGCCGGCGTCGCGCCGACCGTGAAGGCCTGCTGGTTCTCCACGTGCTCAGCAGCGGAGTTCGCGGAGCCGGGCCGGTACTGGACGAGATTGACCGTGACGCTCCGGTGCCCGCCCGAGCGCCACGACCGGCTCGCCACGCGCCGGATGCCCATCTCGAGCTGCAACGCCATCATCCGGGCGGGCGACTGGTACGAGGAGAGGTACTCGGCCAGGGGCACCCATCCGTCCTCGCCCCAGGCCTGCGCCCCCGCCGGCCTCGGCAGCAGCAGCTTCCGCAGGTCCCCCTGCGTCCTGAGCATGCGGTCCTCCGCAGCCGTGAGCGGCTCCGGCTCCTGCCCCTTCGGGAGGGGAGCCGGGTGGGCGAGGTCCAGCTGGTTCAGCGGAGGCAGCGGGGCCGGTTCACGCCGGACCTGGACGCCGTAGCCGACGGCGGTGCCGCCGACGAGGCCGAGGACGGCGGCGACGGCGATCAGCCCGGCGCCGCGCCGGACCGCCCGGCGCGGACGCCCGGCCGGAGCCGCCGCGTCCGCCACGGCCCGTGGAACGGCGTCCGGCACGGGCGGTGATGCCGTGTCCTCGGTCCGGACGCTTTCTTCTGTGTGCACGAGTCCCCCCACGAGACCTGAAGGGCGGATTCCGTTCATCCGCGCACCCAACTGACTTGCGAGTGCCGTCCGAGGTTGCACCGCCTCGCATTACAGTTCGGCCTATGGCGAAGAAGCTCGTGATCAAGGTGACCGCCGGGGCCGACGCCCCCGAACGCTGCTCGCAGGCCTTCACGGTGGCCGCCGTCGCCGTGGCGAGCGGGGTGGAGGTGTCGCTCTGGCTGACCGGCGAGTCGTCGTGGTTCGCGCTGCCGGGGCGGGCGGCGGAGTTCGAGCTGCCGCACGCGGCGCCGCTGCCGGATCTGATCGACTCGATCCTGGCGGCCGGGCGGATCACGCTCTGCACGCAGTGCGCGGCGCGCCGGGAGATCACGGAGAAGGACGTCCTGGAGGGCGTGCGGATCGCGGGGGCGCAGGTGTTCGTGCAGGAGGCCATGGCGGACGGGACGCAGGCGCTCGTCTACTGAGGCCCCGGTCCCGTCTCACCGGTCCTCGCGGCGTCCGCGGCCGTCGAGCTCGTCCCACCATTCGTCCGACCGTGGATCGCCGGAGGGGTCGTCCCACCAGCGGTCGTCGGGGCCCCGGCGGTTGGCGATCACCGCGGCGACCGGGGGGATGACCATGGCGACGACGCACATGGCGACGGCGGCGGGGGTCGAGAAGAGGCGTACGACGGCCCAGGCGCCCACGAACAGCAGCAGGCAGGCACCCATCAGCCAGAAGTAGGCGCGTCGGCGCCGGGCGTACACACCTTCAGCGTACGTCCGGCCGGCCCCGGGCGGATGTACGCGGGCAGACCGGAGGGCCGTGCCTCTCAGTCCTGGTGATGGCGTCCAACCCCCCAGGAGGCACGGCCCTCCGGCCGTTCGGTGTCCCGGGTCAGACCGCGATGGCCACGTCCGTGAGGCTGCCCGCCTCGGTGACGACGACCTTGCGGTCCGCCTGGGCGCCCGGGACGAGGGCCCGCAGGGTCCACTCGCCGGCCGCCGCGTAGAAGCGGAACTGTCCGGTCGCCGAGGTCGGGACCTCGGCGGTGAACTCGCCCGAGCCGTCGAGCAGGCGCACGTAACCGGTGACGGGCTCGCCGTCCTTGGTCACCTGGCCCTGGATGGCCGTCTCACCCGGCTTGAGCGTGCTGACGTCGGGGCCGCCGATCTGAGCTCCACACATGTTCTCTGTCCTGTCCTGGGGAGGGGTGTCGGTCGCGCGACCGGATTACTTGTTGGCGCCGAGCTCGATCGGCACGCCGACGAGGGAGCCGTACTCGGTCCACGAGCCGTCGTAGTTCTTGACGTTCTCGACACCGAGGAGCTCGTGCAGCACGAACCAGGTCAGCGCGGAACGCTCACCGATGCGGCAGTAGGCGATGGTGTCCTTCGCCAGATCGACCTGCTCCTCCTCGTAGAGGGCCTTGAGCTCCTCGTCCGACTTGAAGGTGCCGTCGTCGTTGGCGTTCTTCGACCACGGGATGTTGCGGGCGCTCGGCACGTGGCCGGGGCGCTGCGACTGCTCCTGCGGGAGGTGGGCCGGGGCGAGCAGCTTGCCGGAGAACTCGTCGGGCGACCGCACGTCGACCAGGTTCTGGGCGTTGATGGCGGCCACGACGTCGTCGCGGAAGGCGCGGATCGAGGTGTCCTGCGGCTTGGCCTTGTACTCGGTCGCCGGGCGGGACGGGACCTCGGAGCCGTCGACCAGGTCGCGGGAGTCGAGCTCCCACTTCTTGCGGCCGCCGTCGAGGAGCTTCACGTCCTGGTGGCCGTAGAGCTTGAAGTACCAGTAGGCGTAGGAGGCGAACCAGTTGTTGTTGCCGCCGTAGAGGACGACCGTGGTGTCGTTGGCGATGCCCTTGGCCGAGAGGAGCTTCTCGAAGCCCTCCTGGTCGATGAAGTCACGGCGGACCGGGTCCTGCAGGTCCTTCGTCCAGTCGATCCGGATGGCGTTGCGGATGTGGTTCTTCTCGTAGGCCGAGGTGTCCTCGTCGACCTCGACGATGGCGACCTTCGGGTTGTCGAGGTTGGCCTCGACCCAGTCTGCGTCGACCAGGACGTCGCTGCGAGCCATGCTGTTTCTCCTCCGGGGCAGTGTGCGGCGGTGTCGTGCGGGGGTGGTGCGGATACGCGTCGTGGGGTGCGTACGACGGCGTACGGCTACACAGGGGGTGGCCCCGACACTCGAGTCGAAGGGCCTGAGGAATACGGGAGCCGGTGAGGGCCCGGCGCCCCGCTCAGACGGAGCGACAGAGCATGGCGGCGACGCGGCACAGGTCGACTGCCCGCCGCTTCGTGAGGTCCGCCTGTCGCTTCATGCCGACGATCGTAGGGACGCAGACGCGACCGTGTCACCGGCGTGTCATATTTCGAGACGCGATCGTCCACCATGCGGGACGCGCAAGCCGCTGACCAGGGCTTCGGGCGCTCCCGTACCGGGTGTTTTCCGTGCGCTTCTGCGGAGCGGACCTCAGCGTCTCAGCATGTGATCCGGGGGGCCGGAATCAGCCTCCGAGGACGATGTCCTTGCCCGAGACGAGGACGGCCAGGCCCTCCGGGCGGGGCTCGACCTTCTCCACCTTCATGCCGGCGACGAGACCGATCGGACGCTCGAAGTCGGTGCGGGTGCGCACCAGTTCCTCCAGGCCCGGGATGCCCTCGCCGGGCACCTCGTCGGCGTGGACGCGGATGGTGCCGCCGTTGACGACGGTCACGGTGGACAGGACCGTACGGGTGAGGGTGCGGCCCATGAAGCTGACGCCGCCCGTGACCTTCACCTTGCCCGGGCCGCCGTAGGCCACGGTCGCCTCGCGGTCGGAGGCGGCCGAGAGATCGGCGTACGAGATCAGGGCCGTGCCGGACGCGGAGGCCGCCCTGGCCCCCGCCCAGTCCCCGGTCACGGTGACGTCCCGCAGATCGGCGGTGAGCTCGCCTATCCGGATCTGGCGGCTGCCGGCCGTCGCCTTCACACCGGTCGCCACCACCTCGACCTCCTCGAACCGCTTGTCCGCGACCTGGGTGAGGAAGGGGAAGCCCTTGATGTCGATCTCCAGGGACTCGCTCCCCGCGCCCGAGAGCTTGACCCGGCTCGCCGCCTCCGACTCGGCGTACGCCACCGCGAGCCGGTCGATCCCGACGAGAGCTCCGCCCAGCACGACGGCCACGATCAACAGAATCCGCAGTGCGCGCATGGGCTGTGCGTCCCCCTGGGGTCAGGCCGACGAGAGCGGGCCGATGAGTGCGGGCGCGTGGAACAGGTGAACGAAACGGCCCTCCGACACGAAGATCGACGTGTCGGAGGGCCGAATGGTTCCCGGGGCGGGCCGGACCCGGTGTCCGCGCCGGTCAGACCAGGGCGCGCCCGAGCAGGTACACGGCGGGCGCCGCGGCCGTGAGCGGCAGCGCGATCCCGGCCGTCATGTGCACGAACCGCGACGGGTAGTCGTAGCTGGCCACCCGCAGGCCGATTAGCGCGCAGACTCCGGCCGCCAGGCCCAGGAGCGCCCCGGAGGCGCCGAGCCCGGTCAGCTCGCCGGCCGCGACGCCGCCGCCCGCGGCGGCGAGCAGCGCGACGACCAGGGAGACCGGGCCGGGCAGCGGCAGCGCCCGGGCGAGGACGGCGGCGGCGACCGCGACCCCGCCGACGGTCACCGCGTCCGCCTCGGAGCCGAGGTGCCCGGTGGCGACGATCGTCAGGGCCGCCGAGGCGACGGTGGCCATCAGGCCGTACACGCGCTCGTCCGGGTCGGCGTGGCTGCGCAGCTGGAGGACCAGGCAGAGCAGGACCCACACGCCGAGGGTGCCCAGGATCGCGGCGCCCGCGTGCTCCCGTCCGGCGGCGAGCAGCACCGCGTCGGAGACGAGCCCGCCGAGGAAGGCGAGGGCGATGCCCTGCCGGGCCGGCCACATGCCGTTGAGCCGGAACCAGCCGGCGGCGGTGAGGCCCTGCAGCAGGACGAGCGGCACGAGCGGCCCGTACGTGCCGAGGGTGGCGCCGCCGGCCAGGAGCAGGGAGAGCACGGCGGTGAGCGCGGCGGGCTGCATGCCCGGCTCGATCACGGGCGAGCGGCCCTCGGCCCGGGCCCGCTGGGCGTCGGTGACCCGCAGGTTCCCGGAGGTGGTGGGCGCCGAGTACGCCGGGCCGGCCCCGGGCGCCGGAACCGGCGCGGGGGCCTCCGCGTAGGGCTGGGCGGGGGTCTGCGGCTGCGGCTGCGCGGGGGCGGGGGTCTGCGGCTGCGGCTGGGCGTGGCCCGGCGCCTGCGGGTACCCCTGCGCCTGCTGGTACGGCTCGGCGTACCGCTCCGCGTACGGCTCGTACTGCTGCCCGTACGTCTGCGGCGCGTACCCCTGCCGGGGCTGCGGATGCCCGTACTGCTGCGGCGGCAGAGCCGCCGTGTCGTACGAAGCCGGGGCCGGGGTGTGCGTCGTCCCGTACGGGGCCGGGGCGGGCTCCCCGTACGCGGCGGAGGTCTCCGGCGGCGCCGGGGCGGGCTGCTGCGGGCGGACCGCCGGCTGGTACTGGGTGTCCCAGGTCTGGCCCTCCCAGGTCTGGGTGACCTCGGCGGGGTTCTCCGCCCCGTACCCCTGACCCCGCCCGTACGGGTCGTACTGCTGCTCGTTGCTCATGCTCTGGGGTTCACCCTCCTGCGAACGGGGGGAGCACCTCGACCGTGCCGCCCTCGGCAAGCCGTACCGTCTCATGGCTCCGGGTCCCGACGGGGTCGCCGTCGACCAGGAACGAGCAGCGCTGGAGGACCCGGACGAGCTCGCCCGGGTGCTTCGCGCGGGCCGCGTCCAGCGCCTCCGCCAGGTTCTCGGCGGTGTACGGCTCCTCGGCGACACCGGCGGCGGCCTTGGCCGCGGCCCAGTAGCGGATGGTTCCCGCTGCCATAGCGGCGCTCCCTTCGTTCGTGTGCGCGCCGCCCCCCATGATGGGCTATCGGCGCGTGAGCCAGTTTCCGAGGCGGGCCAGCAGCTCCGGGCCCGCCGCGTTCTCCGCGTGCCCCATGCCCGGCTCCAGCCACAGCTCCGCCGCGCCCTCCCCGGCCGCCGCGGCCAGCGCCCGGGGGTGGTCGAGCGGGAAGTACGGGTCCCGGTCGCCGTGCACGATCAGGAGCGGGGTCGGGGCGATCAGCCGCACGGCTTCCACCGGCGGGAGCGGGACGGGGTCCCAGGCGCGGTGGTCGATCCGGGTGCCGAGCCCCAGACGGCCCACGAGCCGGCCCTCCGGACGGGTGATGACCCAGTGCACCCGGCGCATGGCCGGGGTCCCCCGGTAGAACCAGCGCGCGGGGGCGGAGACGGCGGCCACGGCGTCCGGGCTGCCCGGCGTCCCCCGGTCCAGCGCGGCCTGCCGCAGCACCACCGAGCCGCCCATGGAGAAGCCGACGGTCGCCACGCGCGCGTGGCCCTGCTCGCGGGCCCAGCGGACGGCCGCCGACAGGTCGAGGACCTCGCGGTCACCGACGGTGGAACGGCCCCCGGAACCGCCGTGGCCGCGGAACGAGAAGGTGACGACGGCGGCGGCCCCGTGCCCGGCGAGGATCCGGGCGGCGCGGCGGACGGAGGGCCGGCCGGCGGAACCGGTGAAGCCGTGCGCCAGGACCACGGCGGTGTCGGTCGCCGCCGGGTCCCGCACCGCCGTGCCCGTCACTCCCGTGTCGGTGACACTGGCCGTGGCGGGTTCGTAGACCGCCTCGATCGGGACGCCGTCCTCCGTGCGGAGCATCGCCCGGCGCGGCACGCGGTGATGGACGGAAGTGAGCGAGAAAACATCCACCATGTGAAATCGGCCCTCTGCCGCGGAAGTCATGTGGGCTATTCTGCTGGCAGAGGATCCGGGCGAAGCAGCCCCCGGGTCCTTTTGCGTTTTCCGGCCGTTGTTACGACCGGGTGAACAAAAGCTCTCAGGGCGCGAGAGCCGGCAGTGATCCGTACGAAGCAGTGCCACGTCCTCGCAGGGACCGAGGAGGAACCGACGTGATGAGCGAGTGCACGAAGCACGACCCAGCGACGACCCGGGCAGGTGGCGCGCGATGAGTTCACTGCTGCTCCTGACCAATGCCCTCCAGCCGTCGACCGAGGTGCTTCCCGCACTCGGCCTGCTGCTGCACAACGTCCGGGTGGCCCCCGCCGAGGGTCCGGCCCTCGTGGACACCCCCGGCGCCGACGTGATCCTGGTCGACGGCCGCCGCGACCTCCCGCAGGTCCGCTCGCTGTGCCAGCTGCTCCGCTCCACCGGACCGGGCTGCCCGCTGATCCTGGTCGTCACCGAGGGCGGTCTCGCCGCCGTCACCGCCGACTGGGGCATCGACGACGTCCTCCTGGACACGGCGGGCCCCGCCGAGGTCGAGGCGCGGCTGCGGCTGGCGACCGGCCGCCAGCAGATCGTCGCCGACGACTCCCCCATGGAGATCCGCAACGGTGACCTGTCGGTGGACGAGGCCACGTACAGCGCCAAGCTCAAGGGCCGGGTCCTCGACCTCACCTTCAAGGAGTTCGAGCTGCTGAAGTACCTGGCCCAGCACCCGGGCCGGGTCTTCACGCGCGCGCAGCTCCTCCAGGAGGTGTGGGGCTACGACTACTTCGGCGGCACCCGGACGGTCGACGTCCACGTGCGGCGGCTGCGGGCGAAGCTGGGGCCCGAGCACGAGTCCCTCATCGGCACCGTCCGTAACGTCGGGTACCGGTTCGTCGCCCCGGAGAAGGTGGAGCGGGCCGCCGAGGAGGCCCGCGCGAAGGAGGAGGCGCGGACCCGGAAGGCGGGCGAAGACGGAGGCCGCGGGGCTTCCGGCGTCAAGGCCGCCACGCGTACCCTCACCCCGTCGGGCGACCCGGATGTGGCGGACGCCACAGTACGGCCCGCCGGGAGGTAGGTCACCCCGCGTAGACTGCCGCGCGTGGCCAAGGTGACGCGGGATGACGTAGCGCGACTGGCGGGTACTTCGACCGCGGTCGTGAGTTACGTCATCAACAACGGACCCCGGCCGGTCGCCCCGGCCACGCGCGAGCGTGTCCTCGCCGCCATCAAGGAGCTGGGGTACCGGCCCGACCGGGTCGCCCAGGCCATGGCGTCCCGCCGCACGGACCTCATAGGCATGGTCGTCCCCGACGCGCGCCAGCCGTTCTTCGCGGAGATGGCGCACGCGGTCGAGCAGGCCGCCGCCGAGCGCGGAAAGATGGTCCTCGTCGGCAACTCCGACTACCGCACCGAGCGCGAGATCCACTATCTGCGCGCCTTCCTCGGCATGCGGGTCTCCGGACTCATCCTGGTCAGCCAGGGCATGAGCGAGCAGGCCGCGAGCGAGATCGAGGCCTGGGACGCGCGCGTGGTGCTGCTCCACGAGCGCCCCGAGGCCATCGACGACGTCGCCGTCGTCACCGACGACATCGGCGGCGCCCAGCTCGCCACCCGTCACCTCCTGGAGCACGGCCACCCGTACGTGGCCTGTCTCGGCGGCGTCCCCAACACCCCGGCGGTCGGCGACCCCGTCGCCGACCACGTGGAGGGCTGGCGGCGCGCCATGCTGGAGTCCGGCCGCTCGGTCGAGGGCCGCCTCTTCGAGGCGCCGTACAACCGCTACGACGCCTACCGGATCGCGCTGGAGCTGCTGGCCGGGCCCGACCGGCCGCCGGCCATCTTCTGCTCCACCGACGACCAGGCCTTCGGCGTGCTGCGGGCGGCGCGCGAACTGCGCATCGACGTGCCGACCGAGCTGGCCGTGGCGGGCTTCGACGACGTGAAGGAGGCGGCGCTCACCGACCCGCCGCTGACCACCGTCCACTCGGACCGCCCGGCGATGGCCCGCGCGGCCGTGGACCTGGTCCTGGACGACTCCCTGCGGGTCGCGGGCTCCCGCCGGGAACGGGTGAAGCTCTTCCCCTCCGCCCTCGTCGTCCGCCGCTCCTGCGGCTGCCACGGCGGCTGAGCCCGTACGCGGCGCGGCACGGGCTCAGCTCGGGCCCGGCTCAGGGCCCTGCCGGGCTCAGAAGACGCCGTTCTGCTTCCACCACTGCCCGCCGTTGAGCTCCTGGACCGGGCGGAGGACGGCCGGAGCCGTGCCGGAACCCCGGTAGCCGAGGAGACGGCCCGGGAATCCGCCCTGGTACAGCTCGTTCGTCGAGGCCAGGAGGTCGTTGAGCCCGTCTCCGTCGTACGAGCCGACGGCGATCAGGTTCTCCATGACGTGCCAGCCGGTGCCGACCGACTTCCGGGCGGCGAAGGTGCCGTTGCCCCGACCCGGGTAGAGCCACAACCGCCCTGCCCCGTCCCGGGCCACGAGGTCCTCACGGCCGTCGCCGGTGAAGTCGCCGTGCCGGGTCAGGGCCGTCATGCCGTTCCAGCCGGAGCCGAGGTAGCGGCCCGTGCCGTCGCCCGGGAGGAACCAGAGGCGGCCGGCCAGGTCGCGCGAGAGCAGGTCGGCCCGCCGGTTGTTGTCGAGGCTGGGTGCACGGTAGACCCGGGCCGGGAAGGGTCTCCCGCCGGGGAGACCCCGGGGCGCCCACCCGGAGTTTTATATCGGGCATACAGGGTTCTGTCGGGCTTCTCAGCCCTTCCTCAGACGGTTCTCATGGACGGCTCCGAGAGTCGTTCCCATGACGGACTTCGCGCACCAGCAGCAGCCCCCGCAGCCGCCCCACCCTCCGAGGCCGCCGTACGAGCCGGCCGCGCCGTTCGCCGCCGGGCCGGGTACCACCGTGTGGCCCGCCGGTTCCGGTGGGCACCTTCCGCCGCCGGCCGGGCCGGTGGCGGAAGGGGCGACGGGCGGCGCGCCCGTTCCGCGGCGGCGGGCCCGGCGCGGGACCGGACTCGTCGTGGCCGTGGCGATCGCCGCCGCGGCGGTCGGCGGCGGCACCGCGACCCTGGTGCAGCGGTTCGCCGCGGAGCCGGCGGCCGTCTCGGCGGCGCCGGCGGTGGCCGGCACCAACGTCTCGACGGGTGGCCGGGGCACGGTCGCCGGGGTGGCCGCGGCCGTCTCGCCCTCCATCGTCGAGATCTCCGCGGACTCGGCCGCCGGCGGCTCCACGGGCTCGGGTGTGATCATCACCCCGGACGGCGAGATCGTCACCAACAACCACGTGATCTCCGGGGCCTCCTCGGTGACCGTACGGCTCGGGGACGGTCGTACGTTCCCGGCGGAGGTGGTCGGCACGGACCCCGACAAGGACCTCGCCCTGATCAAGCTCAAGGGCGCTCCCGGGAAGCTGAAGGCCGCCGTCCTCGGCGACTCCTCGAAGGTGCGGGTCGGTGAGGAGGTCGTGGCGATCGGCTCCCCCGAGGGCCTGACCGGCACCGTCACCAGCGGTATCGTCTCGGCGCTCGACCGGGACGTCACCGTCGCCAAGGACCAGGACCAGGGACAGGGCCGGGGGCAGCAGTGGGATCCGCGCCAGGGCTGGCCGTTCGAATTCGGCGGGCAGCGGTTCAACGGGGACACCGGCTCCTCGAAGACCACGTACAAGGCGATTCAGACCGACGCCTCCCTGAATCCGGGAAATTCCGGCGGCGCGCTGATCAATATGAACGGTGAGATCATCGGAATCAATTCGGCCATGTACGCGCCGAGTTCCGCGAGCGGTTCATCGGCCGGAAGCGTGGGCCTCGGATTCGCCATCCCCGTCGACACCGTCAAGGCCGACCTGCCGAGTCTGCGCGCGGGCGGCGACAGCTGAACGGCGCACCGGACGCGTGCGAGTCTTGGGCCATGACGGCACAGACGGGACAGCAGAACGAAGCCGAGCGCATCCTCGTCGTCGACGACGAGCCGGCCGTACGGGAGGCCCTGCGCCGCAGCCTCGCCTTTGAGGGGTACGCGACGCGGGAGGCCGCCGACGGGCTCGACGCGCTCGCCGCCATGGAGTCGTACGGCCCCGATCTCGTCGTCCTGGACGTGCAGATGCCCCGCATGGACGGGCTCACCGCGGCCCGGCGGATCCGGGCCTCCGGCTCGACCGTGCCGATCCTGATGCTGACGGCCCGGGACACGGTCGGCGACCGGGTCACCGGGCTCGACGCGGGCGCCGACGACTACCTGGTGAAACCGTTCGAACTGGACGAGCTGTTCGCCCGGATCCGGGCGCTGCTGCGGCGCAGCGCGTACGCCGCGCCCGCCGCCGCCCCGGCCGGGGACGGCGTCCTCGCCTTCGAGGACCTGCGGATGGACCCGGTGACGCGGGAGGTCACCCGGGGCGGGCGGCCGGTGGAGCTGACCCGCACCGAGTTCACCCTCCTGGAGATGTTCCTGACCCACCCGCGCCAGGTGCTGACCCGCGAGCAGATCCTGAAGGCGGTGTGGGGCTTCGACTTCGAACCGAGCTCGAACTCGCTCGACGTGTACGTGATGTACCTGCGGCGCAAGACGGAGGCGGGCGGCGAGCCGCGCCTGGTCCACACGGTGCGGGGCGTCGGGTACGTGCTGCGCGGAGGGGGCGCGGAGTGAAGGGACGGGACGCGCGCGGTCCCCTCGCCTGGTTCCGGTCGCGGCCGCTGCGCTCGCGGCTCGCGCTGCTCACGGCGTTCGCGGTGGCGGTGGCGGTGGCGGCGGTCTCGGCGGCCTGCTGGTTCGTGACGCGGGCCCAGCTGGAGGCGGAGCTGGACGCCTCGCTGCGCAACGCACGGCTGGACACCGAGGCGATGACGGAGCTCCTCTCGGACTGCCGGCAGGGCCGGAGACCGGCGGCCACCGTGGAGCCGTACACCGTGCAGGTGATCCTCGCGAACGGTGCCGTGTGCACCTCGGGGCAGGCGCCGCTGCCGGTCGGGAGCGAGGACCTCCAGGTCGCGCGGGGTGAACTGGCCTACGTGCTCCACACGGTGACGGACGCGGACGGCCGCGAGATGCGGGTCTCGACCTATCCGCAGGACGGTCCGCCGGGGATGGCGGTCTCGCTCGCCCGCTCGCTCTCCGAGATCGACAACTCGATGTCCACCCTGCGCTGGGTGCTGCTGCTGGTCTCGGGGATCGGCGTCGTCGGCGCGGGGGCGGCCGGGTTGTGGGTGGCGCGCACGGGCCTGGAGCCGGTGGACCGGCTGACCGGGGCGGTGGAGCACGTGGCGGCGACCGAGGACCTGACGGTGCGGATCCCGGTGGAGGGCGAGGACGAGATCGCCCGGCTGTCGCGGTCGTTCAACGCGATGACGGCGGCGCTCGCGACCTCCCGGGACCGGCAGGCGCGGCTGATCGCGGACGCGGGGCACGAGCTGCGGACGCCGCTGACCTCGCTGCGGACGAACGTGGAGCTGCTGGCGCGCAGCGAGGAGACCGGGCGGGCGATCCCGGCGGAGGACCGGCGGGCCCTGATGGCCTCGGTGAAGGCGCAGATGACGGAGCTGGCGTCGCTGATCGGCGACCTCCAGGAGCTGGCCCGCCCGGACACGGCGCGGCCGGGGCCGCTGGAGGTGGTGCCGTTCCACACGATCCTCCGCTCGGCCCTGGACCGGGCCCGGCTGCGCGGCCCGGAGCTCACCTTCACGACGGACCTGGCGCCCTGGTACGTACGGGCGGAACCGGCCGCTCTCGAACGGGCCCTGGTCAACGTGCTGGACAACGCGGTGAAGTTCTCGCCGCCGCGCGGCACGGTCGAGGTGACCTTGATGCGGGGCGAGCTGACGGTACGGGACCACGGTCCGGGCATCGCGCCCGACGAGCTGCCGCACGTCTTCGACCGTTTCTGGCGCTCGCCGTCGGCCCGCAGCCTGCCGGGCTCGGGCCTGGGCCTGTCGATCGTGGCCCGCACGGTCCAGCAGGCGGGCGGCACGGTCGCGCTCGCCCCGGCGGAGGGCGGCGGCACCCGCGTCACCCTGCGCCTCCCGGGCGCCCCGACCCCGCCGCCGGAGACGGCGCTCTGACGGGCCGGGGGCCCGACGCCGTAGGGGCGGAAGCCCGGAACCGGGGGGCCGAAGCCGTGGGGCGCCCGTGGTCCCCGCGCGCCGGGCGGAAAACCGGTCGCCCGGGGCGGGCGCGGCGGGCCAGGGTGGACGTATGGACTCTCCCGTGCCCACCGGACTCGCGCCCGACGGGACGATCGCGCGCGAGGGCTCCCTCGACCGCGTGCCGTCCCCCTTCCTCCCCGTGGTGGAGGCGGCACGGGCGCTGATCACGGGCGCGTTCGGCCCCGACCGGCTGCACAGCGCGTATCTGTACGGCAGTCTGCCGCGCGGCACCGCCGTCGCCGGCGTCTCCGACCTCGATCTGCTGCTCGCCCTCCGCCACGAGCCGGAGGAGGCGGACCGGGAGGCCGCCCGGCGGATCGAGGCAGAGCTCGACGCGCGGTTCCCGCTGATCGACGGCGCGGGTGTGCTGCTGTACAGCGGTCGCGAGCTGCTGAGCGAGCGGGAGCGCCACGACATGGGCTTCTTCGTCGCCTGTCTCTGCACCCCGCTCCTCGGCCCGGACCTCGGCGAGCGGCTGCCCCGCTACCGCCCCACCTCCCTGCTGGCCCGTGAGCTCAACGGCGACCTCGGGCCGCTGATCCCCGGCTGGCGGGCCCGGCTCGCCTCGGGCGCGGACCGGCGGCTCCTCGCCCGGCACGTGGGCCGCCGGCTCGTGCGGACCGGTTTCACCCTGGTCATGCCCCGGTGGGGCGGCTGGACCAGCGACCTGGACCGGTCGGCGGAGGTCTTCGGCGCCCACTACCCGGGGCGGGCCTGGCAGATGCGCCGGGCGGTCGCGGCCGGGAGGTCGGCGGAGACGGGCCGGAGGGCCCTGGAGGAGCTGATCGGGGACCTGGCGCCGTGGCTGGCGGCGGAGTACGAGGCGGTGCACGGCCGGAAGGCACCGCGCGGCGGGGCGGGCGCGCCCGTCCAGGCGCCGGTGTCAGTTGTGGCGGAGGAGCGCGTCGACGAGGCCTGAGCGGGTGTTCGGGTAGTCCATCGGGACGATGCCGAGCCCGGTCCTGCCGGCCGCCTCCGTGCCGTCGAGCCAGGAGTGGACGCGGGGGTTGAGCCGGTCGGCGTTCCAGCGGGGCGGCAGGTAGGCGGCGGTGCTGACGAAGTTGACGTACAGCTTCCCCGGCTGCTGGTAGGCGGCGCGGAAGTGGGTCTCGATCTTCGGGTACTTGGCGTCGGGGAGGGCGTTCCAGTCGTCCTGGACCGCGAAGACGGCGGGGTCGGCCCAGCGCGGACCCGGCAGGCCGGCGTTGTCGGCGAGGAGGACGACACGCCCGCGTGCCTCGCCGAGCAGCGGCAGCCGGTCGGCGATCCGGAAGAGGGGCCGCCAGCCGCGCCGGTCGAGGTAGTCGTCGAAGACGGCGCGGAAGGCCGCGTCGGACTCCTCGGAGTACTCCTGCTTGACCCGCATGAGGACGGTCTCGGTGGGGTGCGCGGCGAGGAAGTCCCGGCAGGCGGTCAGCACGTCGCCGAACATCATGTTCTGGTACGAGGCGCCGTGGTGGATGGCGAAGGACCCGCCGGTCACCCGGCACCTGATGTCCAGGAACCGGATACCGCTGTCCAGCTGCTGGGCGATGGTGGTGTTCTGGCACTCGCTCCACGGGCCGCCGAAGCGGGCCCCGGAGTCGTGCGTGCCGGGGATGGTGAGCCGCTGGAGCGGCGTCCCGTCCGCGTGTGCGGCCATCCACGCCCGTACGTCCACGGCCGAGGCGGCGGGTGCCCCGACGAGCAGCGCGGCCCCTGCGCCCAGCGCTCCCACGAGAAAGCGTCGTCGCTCCATGGGCGGCACTATGGCAGGTGCACGACAAGCGCACCAGGGGAAGGGCGGCTTCCCCTCACGCCGGAGAGCGCGGGGGAAGCCGCCCGGGGTCCTACTTGATCACCGTGATGCGGTCCGCCGCCGGCACCGGCAGCGGGTTCGCGGCCGAGGAGTGCGCCGCCAGGTAGGCGTTGAACACGTCCAGGTCCGAGGCGCCGACCAGCTTGTTCGTGCCGGTCGCCAGCGCCGGGAAGCCGTCGCCGCCGCCCGCCAGGAACTCGTTCATCGCGACCCGGTAGGTCTTCGCCGGGTCGATCGGCTCTCCGTTCAGCTTGATCGTGCCGTCGACGACGCGGTCCGCGCCCGTCTTCGTCATATCCAGCGTGTAGGTGAGGCCCTTCGAGACCTGGAGGATCTTCACCGATTTCAGGTTCGAGCCGCTGACCTGCTGCTTCAGCGCCTGGATGAGGTTCGCGCCGGAGAGGTCGACCACGTTCATCATGTTGGTGAAGGGCTGCACGGTGAAGGACTCGCGGTAGGTCACCACACCGTCGCCCTCGGAGCCGGAGGCCTTGTGCACGAGGTCGGAGCGGATGCCACCCGGGTTCATCAGGGCCAGCTGCGCGCCGCCCTTGTCCGCCGGGGCCAGGCCCTCCAGCTGCGCGTCCGCGATCACGTCGCCGAGCGGCTTCTCGTACGCCGTGGAGCCGCGGCCGTTGATGTCGGCGGCGATCCAGCCCTGCGGGCGGTTGGCGATCGGGGCGGCCAGCACGTTCCAGTCGTCGATCAGCCTGGTCATGTCCGCGGCCTTCGGCACGTCACGGGTGACGACGCGGTTGGCCGAGTCGACCGCGGTGCGGACGATGTCCTTGGTGCGGCGGTCGTAGGTCAGCGTCGTGTCGGTGTACAGCTTGCCGATCGAGGACGCCGAGGTGACCAGGCGCGGCTTGCCGGCCGGGTCGGGCACGGTGCACACGTACGCCTGGTGCGTGTGGCCGGTGACCAGCGCGTCGACCTGCGGCGAGACGTTCTTGGCGATCTCGGTGATCGGACCGGAGATGCCGTCGCCCGGGCCGGGGCTGTCGCAGTCGTAGTTGTACGACTCCGAGGCCGGCGCGCCGCCCTCGTGGACCAGGGCGACGATGGACTTGACGCCCTTGCGCTCCAGGATCTTGGCGTACTTGTTGATCGTCTCGACCTCGTCACCGAACTTCAGGCCCTTGACGCCCTCGGCGGTGACGATGTTCGGGGTGCCCTCCAGGGTCACGCCGATGAAGCCGATGCGGACGCCGTCCTTCTCCCAGACGAAGGTCGGGTCCAGGATCGGCCGGCCGGTCTTCTCGTCCGTCACGTTGGCCGCGAGGTACGGGAAGTCGGCGCCCTCGAACTTCTCGCCCTTCACGAAACAGCCGGCCGTCGGGTGGCAGCCGCCGTTCTGCATGCGGGCCAGCTCGCGCGCGCCCTCGTCGAACTCGTGGTTGCCGACCGAGGTGACGTCCAGGTCCAGGCCGTTCAGGGCGTGGATCGTCGGCTCGTCGTGGAAGAGGCCGGACAGCAGCGGGGAGCCGCCGATGAGGTCGCCGGCGGCCGCCGTTATGGAGTAACGATTCCCCTGGCGGGCCTGGCGCAGGTGCGTCGCCAGGTACTCGACGCCGCCGGCGTCGATCTTCTCGACGCGGCCGTCCGGGTGGGTGTGACTGACCTGGCCGGAGGAACCGGCCGGCGGCTCCAGGTTGCCGTGGAGGTCGTTGAAGGAGAGGAGCTGGACGTCGACCATCCGCCCCCAGCCCTTGCCGTTGGTGCCGGACGCCGCGGTGTCCGCGACGTCCTGCGACGCCCCGGCGGGCAGCGCGGCGACGAGCGCCCCGGCGGTCGCGAGCCCCGCGCCGACGGCGAGAATGCGCCGCCCCGCCTTGTTCTTCCTCGGTGTCGTTCCCATCTCTCCCTGGTCCCTCTGCCCCGGCACGCGGCCTCGATCATCCCCCGTCTGCGCACGCAGCCTAAGGTCAACGCGCGTAGCGCAACAGGGGTCGGCCGGTTACAAGACAGTTGCCCTTGGCTGACGAAGTGTCGCCGTAGGCTCGTCCCATGACTTCCGACGCGGCGCCGGCCCTCGAACCGGGACGGCAGATCCACACGTATGACGAGCTCTCGCCCGAGCAGGTCCAGGACGTACTGGACCTGCTCGAGGCCGCGGACCGCGCCGACGGCGTGCACGCCGTCTCCGAGCAGGGGCGGCTCTACCTGCGCAACGGCCGGCGCGAGGGCGTCCGCCACTTCCTCCTGACGGTGGGCCCCGCCCTGTACGGCTACGCCCAGCTGGAGGAGACCGACCCGGTCGAGGCCCCGGCCGCCGAGCTGGTCGTCCACCCGGCCCACCGCGGGCGCGGCCACGGCCGGGCCCTCGGCTCCGCCCTGCTCGCCGCCTCCGGCAAGCGGCTGCGCGTCTGGGCGCACGGCGGCCGGTCGGCGGCCCGCCACCTCGCCCAGGTCCTCGGCCTGACCCTCTTCCGCGAGCTGCGGCAGCTGCGCCGCCCGCTGAGCCCGCTGGACATTCCGGAGCCGGTGCTGCCCGAGGGCGTCACCGTCCGCACCTTCGTCCCCGGCCAGGACGACGCCGCCTGGCTCGCGGTCAACGCGGCGGCCTTCGCGCACCACCCGGAGCAGGGCTCGCTCACCCAGCGGGACCTGGACGACCGCATGGCCGAGCCCTGGTTCGACCCGAAGGGCTTCTTCCTCGCCGAGCGCGACGGCCGGATCATCGGCTTCCACTGGACGAAGACCCACGCCGAGGAGCAGCTCGGCGAGGTGTACGTGGTCGGCATCCTGCCCGAGGCCCAGGGCGGCGGCCTCGGCAAGGCGCTGACCGCGATCGGCCTGCGCCACCTGGCGGCGCAGACGCTGCCGACGGCGATGCTGTACGTGGACGCCGACAACACGGCGGCGGTACGGGTCTACGAGGGGATGGGCTTCACCACGCACGAGGTGGACCTGATGTACCGCGCGGAGTCGTAGGAGCGCGGCCGGACTCCCGGGAGACAGGGGGCGGTTGACACCGCCCCCTTCTTTCCACCACCCTTTCACTACTTGATTAGTGAAAGGGTGGTGGAACGAACGTGGTCGAGTACCGCATCGACCGGCGCAGTGGCGTCGCCACCTACCTCCAGATCGTCCAGCAGACGAAACAGGCCCTCCGCATGGGCCTCCTGGAGCCCGGCGACCAACTGCCCACCGCGCGCGAGGTCGTCGAAGCCACGGCGATCAACCCCAACACGGTCCTCAAGGCCTACCGGGAGCTCGAACGCGAAGGCCTCGTCGAGGCCCGCCGCGGCCTCGGCACCTTCGTCCGCGCCACGCTCGGCACCGCTGCCACCGCCGACACGGCCCTGCGCGGCGAGCTCGCCGACTGGGCGCGCCGGGCCCGCGCCGCCGGACTGGACCGCGAGGACGTGGCCGCGCTCTTCACCGCCGTACTGAAGGAACACTTCGAGGGGGACGACGACCGATGACACGAGACGCCGCTCTGGCGGCCGGGCTCCTGGGCCTGCGGTACGGGGGACGACGGGGCGGCTGGGCCCTGCGGGGGTGCGACTTCACCCTCCCCGCCGGCCGCGTCTGCGCCCTCGTGGGCCCCAACGGCGCCGGAAAGTCCACCCTCCTCGCCCTCGCCGCCGGCCTCCTGCGCCCCACCGAGGGCCGGATCACGGCCCCGGACCGGGAGCGGATCGCGTACGTCGCCCAGGACAAGCCGCTCCACCCCCGGCTCAGCGTCGCCGACACCCTGCGCATGGGCCGCGAACTCAACCCCCGCCGCTGGGACGAGTCCGCCGCCCGCCGCGTCCTGGCCGACACGCTCGACCCGCGCTCCCTCGTACGGGACCTCTCCAGCGGTCAGCGCACCCGCGTCGCCCTCGCGCTCGCCCTCGGCAAGCGACCCGAACTGCTGCTCCTGGACGAGCCGATGGCCGACCTCGACCCGCTCGCCCGCCACCAGCTGATGGGCCTGCTCATGGCCGACGCCGCCGACCACGGCACCACCGTCGTCATGTCCTCGCACATCCTCACCGAGCTGGAGGGCGCCTGTGACCACCTCCTGCTCCTCGCCGGCGGGCGCGTCCGCCTCGACGGGCCCGTCGACGACCTCCTCGCCGCCCACACCCTCCTCACCGGCCCGGTCGCCGACCTCGCCCCGCACACGGTGGTCGAGTCCCGCACGACGGGCCGTCAGCTCACCGCGCTCGTCCGCCGCGAGGGCCCGGTCGAGGGCCCCTGGGAGACCACCGCCCCGTCCCTGGAGGACCTCCTCCTCGCCCACCTCCGCACCACCGAAGGAGCCCGTGCATGAGCGGCCTCGCCCTGAAGGGCACGACCTGGGTCACGGTCCGGCAGTACCGGCGGACGCTGTGGCTGGCGGGAGCGGTGGTGGCGCTGGTGGGCGCGGTGCTGGGAGCGCTGTGGATCTGGGACGCCCGGGTGCCCGACACGTACACCCAGGGCGGCCGGACCCTGCCCGCGCAGACCGACACCGGCCGGCACCTGCTCGACCTCGCCGTGGGCGAGGTGGCCAACGGCATGCTCCTCCTGCCGGTCCTCCTCGGCGCCTTCGTCGCGGGCCCGCTGATCGCCCGCGAGTACGAGTCGGGCACGTACAGGCTCGCGCTCACGCAGTCGGTCGGGCCCGCCGCCTGGCTCCGCGCCAAGCTCCTCACCGTGACCGTCGCGGCCCTCGTCGCGGCCCTCGCCCTGACCGTCCTGTACCGGCTGTCGTCGGGCCACCTCACCGACACCCGGCTGCGGGACTTCGATCTCGGCCCGTACGAGGTGACCGGCCCGGTCCTCTTCGCCCAGCTCCTCGCCGCCGTCGCCGTCGGGGCCCTCCTGGGCCAGCTCGTCCGCCGCACCCTCCTGGCCATGGCGGCCACGGGCGCGGTCCTGGGCCTGGTTCTGCTCGTGATCGGCGCGCTGCGCTGGTCGCTCGTACCGGTGCGGACGATCACCGGTCCGAACGGGGACGTGCTGATGCCCCGGGACAACGGACTGCTCGTGGATACCGGGCTGCTCACCTCCACCGGCGCCCGCTTCGACCGGGCGATCTGCTGGCAGGAAGCCAACACGACGCCGGGCGTGGACGCGGACCACGATCTGTGGACCACGGCGCACGAGCGGTGCCTGGCCCGCCACGACGTCACCGGGCAGTACGTCGACTACCACCCCCAGTCCCACTTCTGGCCCACCCAGTTCATCGAGACCGGCATCCTCCTCGCGCTCGCCGCCCTCGCCCTCTTCGCCGCCTTCCGGGTGCTGCGCGCCCGGCACCCGTAAGGGGTCCCGGGACCCTCACGGGGGCTCCCCGGGGGAGGGGCCGGGCACTCGCCCGGCCCCTCCCCCGATTCCGTCACGTCACGTCCCCGTTACCGACCATTCAGACGCGCTTGCGACGCTCACGCAATGAAGCGCTCCGTGCCCGCGCCCTTCAGGGCCCTCCCCAAAGGGAGACTTCCCTCCACCACGGCCCGCTCCGACGCGCCCGACCACCCGTTCGCGCGGAAGAATGGGGCCATGAGCCAGCAGCCCGCCGAGGTCCCGGTCCAGCCCTCCGCCGCCCCGTCCGCGCAGCCGTCCGTCGGCTCCATAGCCGCGCACCGTCCCCAGGTCGTTCACCCGAACGGCGTAGGGGGCATCGATTCCGGTCTGGACTCCGATCCCGACGCGTACGAGGACGGCGGCGACGGTCACGGCGAGCTGCCCCCGGGGCGCTTCCTCGACCGCGAACGCAGCTGGCTCGCCTTCAACGAGCGCGTCCTCGAACTCGCCGAGGACCCGACCACTCCCCTCCTGGAGCGGGCCAACTTCCTCGCGATCTTCGCCTCGAACCTCGACGAGTTCTTCATGGTCCGCGTGGCCGGCCTCAAGCGCCGCATCGCCACCGGCGTGGCCACCCGCTCCGCCTCCGGCCTCCAGCCCCGCGAGGTCCTCGACCTCATCTGGACCCGCTCGCGCGAGCTCATGGCCCGGCACGCCGCCTGCTTCCAGCAGGACGTCGCGCCCGCCCTGGCCGACGAGGGCATCCACCTGATCCGCTGGCCCGAGCTGACGGAGAAGGAGCAGGCCCGCCTCTTCACCCTCTTCCGGCAGCAGATCTTCCCCGTCCTCACCCCGCTCGCCGTCGACCCGGCCCACCCCTTCCCGTACATCTCCGGCCTCTCGCTCAACCTCGCCGTGGTCGTCCGCAACCCGGTCAGCGGCCACCGCCACTTCGCGCGCGTGAAGGTGCCGCCGCTGCTCTCCCGCTTCCTGGAGGCCTCGCCGCAGCGGTACGTCCCGCTGGAGGACGTCATCGCGGCGCACCTGGAGGAGCTGTTCCCCGGCATGGAGGTGCTCGCGCACCACATGTTCCGGGTGACCAGGAACGAGGACCTGGAGGTCGAGGAGGACGACGCCGAGAACCTGCTCCAGGCGCTGGAGAAGGAGCTCATGCGGCGCCGCTTCGGCCCGCCGGTGCGCCTGGAGGTCGAGGAGTCGATCGACCCGTACGTGCTCGACCTGCTGGTCCGCGAGCTGAAGGTCTCCGACGCCGAGGTGTACCCGCTGCCCGGCCCGCTCGACCTCACCGGCCTCTTCGGCATCGCCGGGCAGGACCGGCCCGAGCTGAAGTACCCGACGTTCGTCGCCGGCACCCACCGGGACCTCTCCGAGGTGGAGTCGGCGTCCGCGCCGGACGTCTTCGCCGCGCTGCGCGAGCGGGACGTGCTGCTGCACCACCCGTACGACTCCTTCTCGACGTCCGTGCAGGCCTTCCTGGAGCAGGCGGCGGCCGACCCGGACGTCCTCGCGATCAAGCAGACGCTGTACCGCACCTCGGGCGACTCCCCGATCGTGGACGCGCTCATCGACGCGGCCGAGTCGGGCAAGCAGGTGCTCGTCCTGGTCGAGATCAAGGCCCGCTTCGACGAACAGGCCAACATCAAGTGGGCGCGGAAGCTGGAGGAGGCCGGCTGCCACGTCGTCTACGGCCTCGTCGGCCTCAAGACGCACTGCAAGCTGTCCCTGGTGGTACGGCAGGAGGGCGAACTGCTGCGCCGCTACTCGCACGTCGGCACCGGCAACTACCACCCGAAGACGGCCCGGCTCTACGAGGACCTCGGCCTGCTCACCGCCGACCCGCAGGTGGGCGCCGACCTGTCCGACCTGTTCAACCGGCTCTCCGGCTACTCCCGCCGCGAGACCTACCGGCGTCTCCTCGTCGCCCCCAAGTCGCTGCGCGACGGGCTGGTCTCCCGGATCACCAAGGAGATCGTCCACCACCGGGCCGGGCGCCCCGCCTACGTCCGGATCAAGGTCAACTCGATGGTCGACGAGGCCGTCATCGACGCCTGCTACCGGGCTTCGCAGGCCGGGGTGCCGGTCGACATCTGGGTCCGCGGCATCTGTGCCGTACGGCCCGGCGTCCCCGGCCTCTCGGAGAACATCCGGGTCCGGTCGGTCCTCGGCCGCTTCCTGGAGCACTCCCGGATCTTCGCCTTCGGCAACGGCGGCGAGCCGGAGGTCTGGTTCGGCAGCGCCGACATGATGCACCGGAACCTCGACCGCCGGATAGAGGCCCTCGTCCGGGTCTCCGACCCCGCCCACCGGGCGGCCCTCACCCGGCTCCTGGAGACCGGGATGTCCGACACCACCTCCTCCTGGCACCTCGGCCCCGACGGCAACTGGACGCGCCACGCGACCGACGCCGAGGGCAAGCCGCTGCGGCACGTCCAGGAGATGCTCATCGACGCCCGGAGGCGCCGGCGTGTCCAACCCTGACCACTACTCCCAGGACGTCATGGCGGGCGAGGTCCTGGCCCCGTACCTGCACGCCCGGGCCGCGGACTTCCTGCGCGGCCTGCGGCTGCACCGCGAGAGCGGCGCCGACACGGCCGGGGCGGAGGAGGCCGCCCGTACGCTGCGGGCCGCCGCGCGCCGGATCAGCGGCACCCTGCACACCTTCCGGCCGCTGCTCGACCCGGTCTGGGCCGACCAGCTCCGCGCCGAGCTGGCCTGGCTCTCCGGGACCCTCGCCCTGGAGCAGGCCTGCACCTCGCGGCTCGTCCGCCTGGTGGACGCCCTGTCCCGGCTGTCGAGCGGCAGCGGGCCCGTCCCGGCCGCCCGCGGCGAGCGGAGCGCCGGCCTCACCGTCGGCGCCGCCCGGGCCGGCGCGCTCCTGGAGCGCCAGCTCACCCTGGCCCGCACCCGGGCCCACTCGGCGGCCCTGCAGGCGCTCGGCTCCTCCCGCTTCCACGCCGTCGCCGACGCGGTGGCGCTCCTCGCCTCCGAGGTGCCGCTCGGCCCGGCCGGGACCGCCCCGGCCACCGAGGTCCTGGACGGCCCGGCCGCCGTCGCCGAGCGCCGCCTGCGGGAAGCGGTCGCCGCGCTCCCGCTGACCCGGGCCGCCCACCCGTACAACGCCGAGGCGCTCGCCCTGTCCGCCGGGGAGACGCAGGACGCGCCCTGGCACCACACACGGCTCCTGCTGCGGCTCCACCGGTACGCCTCCGAGGTCCTGCACACCGGCGGCGAACCCGACACGGTGCTGTACGAGGCGGCCCGGGCGCTCGACCGGCACCGGGACGCCGCGGAGGCCGCCACCGCCGCCGCCACGGCCGCCCGCACCCCGCGGATCGCCCCGGCGACCGCGTACGCCCTCGGGGTCCTCCACGCCGACCAGCGCCACGAGGTGGAGGCGGCCCGCTTCGCCTTCCAGCGGGCCTGGCGGAACGCGACGGCCCCGGTCCCGTGAACGCCTTCCCGGCCCGGCGGGGCCCCGGGCCCGGTGACGGGACCGGGGCCGGGGCCGTCACCCCGGTCCTCGCGGCCGGATGCGTCCTGTGGCGCCCGGCGATTTCCGGCCACCCCGGCGACCCCACCGGGATCGAGGTGGCCGTGATCCACCGGCCCAAGTGGGACGACTGGTCCCACCCCAAGGGGAAGCGGAAGAAGGGCGAGACCGCCGAGGAGTGCGCCCTGCGCGAGGTCCTGGAGGAGACCGGCCAGGACTGCGCGCTGGGCGCCCGGCTCCCCACCGTCCGCTACACGGTGTCCGGCCGCCCCAAGGTGGTCGACTACTGGGCCGGCCGCGCCCTGAGCGGCACCTTCGTGCCCACCCGGGAGGTCGACGCCCTGCTCTGGCTGCCGCCGGCCGAGGCCCGCGCCCGCCTCACCCGGCCCGAGGACCGGGCGCTCCTGGACGCCCTGCCGGTGCCGCCGGCGCACCGGTGACCTCGACCGCACCCGGGCTTACGGCACGGTTCACTTCCCGTTCACCCTCCTCCGCCGACCGCTTCACCTGTTCTGCCTAATTTCGGCCTTACGAGGTGCTCGGAGCACGACGATGCACCCACAACCCCGATACGCGCCGCCCTCGAACGTCCGGACACCAGGTCCACGGCATGGCGGCTTCTGGAAGGAACACCCGAAAGTGAAGCTTTCGCGCAAGAACGGGCTTCGCGCCTCCGCGATCGGTGCCCTCGTCGTCTCCGGTGCGCTCGTCCTCTCGGCATGTGGTTCGGACAACAACACGGAGCCCACCAAGGGCGGCGGCCAGAGCAGCAACGCCGCCTCCTCCAGCATCAAGTGCGACGGCGCCAAGGGCCAGCTGCTCGCCGCCGGCTCCAGCGCCCAGAAGAACGCGATGGACCTGTGGGTCAAGAACTTCCAGGCCGCGTGCGAGGGCGTCGAGGTCAACTACCAGGGCATCGGCTCCGGTGGTGGCATCACCAAGTTCAACCAGGGCCAGGTGGCCTTCGCCGGCTCCGACTCCGCGCTGAAGGAGGAGGAGGTCGCCGAGTCGCAGAAGATCTGCAAGGGCGGCAAGGGCGTCAACCTCCCCATGGTCGGCGGCCCCATCGCCATCGGCTACAAGCTGGAGGGCGTGGACAACCTCGTCCTGGACGCCTCCACCCTCGCCAAGATCTTCGACACGAAGATCACCAAGTGGAACGACCCGGCGATCGCCAAGCTCAACCCGGGCGCCAAGCTCCCCGACACCACCATCCAGGCCTTCCACCGCTCGGACGAGTCGGGCACCACCCAGAACCTGGGCAAGTACCTTTCGACCGCGGCTGCCGCAGACTGGAAGTACGACCCGAAGTCCAAGTCGTGGCCCGCCCCGGGTGGTCAGGCCGCCAACGGTTCCTCCGGCGTCGCCACCGCCGTCAAGGACGCCGAGGGCTCCATCGGCTACTTCGAGCTCTCGTACGCCACCTCCAACAAGATCTCCACGGTCAGCATCAACACCGGTGCCTCCGCCCCGGTCGCCGCCACCACGGAGAACGCCTCCAAGGCCATCGCCGCCGCCAAGGTCAAGGGCACCGGCAACGACGTGGCGCTCTCCCTCGACTACGCCACCAAGGCCGAGGGCGCCTACCCGCTGGTCCTCGTCACCTACGAGATCGCCTGCGACAAGGGCAACAAGGCGGAGACCCTGCCGACCCTGAAGGCCTTCCTGAACTACGCGATCAGCGAGGAGGGCCAGAAGGTCCTCGCCGAGGCCGACTACGCCCCCATGCCGGTCGAGATCGCGGCCAAGGTCCGCGCGATCGTCCCGACCCTGTCCTGATCCCCGGCCGGGGGCGGCCCCTCACCTCCCGTGGAGGGGCCGCCCCCGGCATCCGGTGCACCGCCGCCAGGAGCCGTACACCCGTACCGGCCCCGCAGACCGGAGAAGCCGATGGCTACCACCACACCCGACATCCCCAGGAGCCGGCGCCCCAAGGGCGCGGCCCGCCCCGGAGACCGCATCTTCAGCGGCCTCTCCCGGGGCTCCGGCATCACGCTCCTCGTGATCATGGCCGCGATCGCGGTCTTCCTCACCTACCGCGCCGTCCTCGCGATATCCCAGGACAGCACCAACTTCTTCACCACCTTCGAGTGGAACCCGGCCGGGAACCCGCCGGTCTTCGGCATCGCCGTCCTCGCCTTCGGCACGGTCGTCTCCTCGATCGTCGCGATGGTCATCGCCGTACCGATCGCCATCGGCATCGCGCTGTTCATCTCGCACTACGCGCCGCGCAAGCTGGCCAAGCCGCTCGCGTACGTGGTGGACCTGCTCGCCGCCGTGCCCAGCATCATCTACGGCCTCTGGGGCGCGATCTTCCTCGTCCCGTACCTCGACGGCCTCAACCAGTGGCTCGACACGTACCTGGGCTGGACGTACATCTTCGACAAGTCCAGCGACGGCGTCGCCCGCAACCTCTTCACCGTGGGCATCCTGCTGGCGATCATGATCCTCCCGATCATCACCAACGTGACCCGCGAGGTCTTCCTCCAGGTCCCGAAGATGCACGAGGAGGCCGCCCTCGCCCTCGGCGCCACGCGCTGGGAGGTCATCCGCATGTCGGTGCTGCCCTTCGGCCGCTCCGGCATCATCTCCGCCTCCATGCTCGGCCTCGGCCGCGCGCTCGGAGAGACCATGGCCGTCGCCGTCGTCCTCTCCCCCAGCTTCCTCATCTCGGGCCACCTGCTCGACCCGGGCGGCGGCACTTTCGCCCAGAACATCGCCGCGAAGTTCAACGAGGCCGACGAATTCGGCCGGGACGCCCTGATCGCCTCCGGTCTCGTCCTCTTCGCCATCACCCTGCTGGTCAACGGCGCGGCCCGGTGGATCATCGGCCGCCGCAAGGAGTACTCGGGGGCAGCGGCATGAGCCACGCCATTCAGGAACGTCCGGTCGCCGTGACCCCGCGCCGCGGAACCCTCGCCCACGCCCGCCTCCCGCGCTGGACGCCCGCCGCCGTCGCGGCCGGCTCCATCGCCGCCAGCATCGGCATCGGCGCGGGCGCCGGCTGGCACAGCAAGATCCAGTGGGGTCTGATCGCGGCGCTGGTCTTCGTCGCCGCCACCTACGCGATCACCTCCAAGGTGGAGGGCTCCCGGCAGGCCAAGGACCGCGTCGCCACCAGCCTCGTCTGGGTCTGCTTCGTCCTCGCCGTCGTCCCGCTGCTCTCCCTCGCCTGGGTCACGGTCAGCAAGGGCATCACCGTCCTCGACGGCTACTTCCTCACCCACTCGATGAACGGCGTCCTCGACGCCGAGGCCGGCGGCGGCGTCTACCACGCCCTCCTCGGCACCGTCGAGCAGGTCGGCATCGCGACCCTGATCGCCGCGCCGATCGGCCTCCTCACCGCCGTCTACCTCGTCGAGTACGGCGGCGGAAAGCTGGCCCAGGCCGTCACCTTCTTCGTCGACGTCATGACGGGCATCCCGTCGATCGTCGCGGGCCTCTTCATCCTCGCCACCTGGAACCTGATGCTGGGCTTCGGCCCCTCCGGGTTCGCCGGCGCGATGGCCCTCGCGATCCTGATGATGCCGGTCGTCGTCCGCTCCACCGAGGAGATGCTCAAGCTCGTCCCGAACGAGCTCCGCGAGGCCTCCCTCGCCCTCGGCATCCCGAAGTGGCGCACCATCCTGAAGGTGGTCCTGCCCACCGCGATCGGCGGCATCACCACGGGCGTCATGCTCGCGGTCGCCCGCATCACCGGTGAGACGGCCCCGGTCCTGCTCCTCGTGTTCGGTACGAAGCTCATCAACCCGAACCCCTTCGAAGGCGCCCAGTCCTCCCTGCCGCTCTACGTGTACGAGCAGTACGCGGTCGGCACCGACGCCGCCGTGGCCCGCGCCTGGGCCGCCGCGCTCGTCCTGATCGCCTTCGTCATGATCCTCAACCTGGTGGCCCGCGGCATCGCCCGCTGGAAGGCCCCGAAGACCGGCCGCTGACCGCGGTCGATTGGAAGTGATTCACATGGCCAAGCGGATCGACGTCAGCGGCCTCTCCGCCTACTACGGCACCCACAAGGCGATCGACGACATCTCCATGACCGTCGAGCCCCGCTCGGTGACGGCCTTCATCGGCCCCTCCGGCTGCGGCAAGTCCACCTTCCTGCGCACCCTGAACCGCATGCACGAGGTCACCCCGGGCGGCCGCGTCGAGGGCAAGGTGATGCTGGACGACGAGAACCTGTACGGCTCCCACGTCGACCCGGTGGCCGTCCGCCGCACGGTGGGCATGGTGTTCCAGCGCCCGAACCCCTTCCCCACCATGTCGATCTTCGACAACGTGGCGGCGGGCCTGCGGCTGAACGGCTCGTACAAGAAGTCCGAGCTCAACGACATCGTGGAGCGCTCCCTCAAGGGCGCGAACCTCTGGAACGAGGTCAAGGACCGCCTGAACAAGCCGGGCTCCGGCCTCTCCGGCGGCCAGCAGCAGCGTCTGTGCATCGCGCGGGCGATCGCGGTCGAGCCGGAGGTCCTGCTCATGGACGAGCCGTGCTCGGCCCTGGACCCGATCTCGACGCTCGCCATCGAGGACCTCATCGGCGAGCTGAAGGAGCGCTTCACGATCGTCATCGTGACGCACAACATGCAGCAGGCGGCGCGCGTCTCGGACCGGACGGCCTTCTTCAACCTGGCGGCCGTCGGCCAGCCCGGCAAGCTGATCGAGCTGGACGACACGGAGCGCATCTTCTCCAACCCGAGCGTCCAGGCGACCGAGGACTACATCTCGGGCCGCTTCGGTTAGACCGACCTCCGTACGAGGTGACCACCCTGGGCCGGAAGCAACCACAACGCCCCCGGCCCGGGGCCACCACGTGCGGGGCAACCCCTTCCCCACGAGTGAACCCACCCCCGGGAGCAACCACAACGCCCCCGGCCCGGGGTCACCACGTGCGGGGCAACCCCTTCCCCACGAGTGAACCCACCCCCGGGAGCCACCACAACGCCCCCGGCCCCGGGCCACCACGTGCGGGGCAAGTTCGTCTGCGGTGCTGCATGGCGGTGCCACCGTACGACGAAGGGCCCGGCTCCCCCAGGGGAGCCGGGCCCGACCATGTTCCGGCCCGCCGTGGCCGTCAGCCGAAGACCAGTTTGACCACGAAGTAGCTCACCGCGGCGACCGCCGCCGCCGCCGGCATGGTGATGAACCAGCCGAGGATGATGTTCTTGGCGACACCCCACCGCACCGCGTTGACCCGCTTCGTCGCGCCCACGCCCATGATCGCGGAGGTGATGACGTGCGTGGTCGAGATCGGCGCGTGGAAGAGGAACGCCGAGCCGAACATGATCGACGCGCCGGTGGTCTCCGCCGCGAAGCCCTGCGGCGGGTCCAGCTCGATGATCTTGCGGCCGAGCGTCCGCATGATGCGCCAGCCGCCCGCGTACGTACCGAGCGACAGCATCACCGCACAGGCGATCTTGACCCACACCGGGATCTCGTCACCGGACTGCTGGACGTCGGCGATGACCAGGGCCATCACCACGATGCCCATCGTCTTCTGCGCGTCCTGGAGACCGTGACCGAGGGCCATGCCGGCCGCCGAGACGGTCTGGGCGATGCGGAAGCCGCGCTTGGCCTTGTGCGGGTTGACCCGGCGGAAGATCCACATGATGGCGCACATCACCAGGTAGCCGGCCACGAGGCCGACGACCGGCGAGATGAACATCGGGATGACGACCTTCTCGAGCACCCCGGACCAGATGACCTCGGTCCCGCCGGCCAGCGCCGCGCCCACCATGCCGCCGAACAGGGCGTGGGAGGAGGAGGACGGCAGTCCGAAGTACCAGGTGACGAGGTTCCAGATGATCGCGCCGACGAGCGCGGCGAAGAGGATGCCCATCCCCTTGTCGCCGACGGGGGTGGCGATCAGCCCCTCGCTGACGGTCTTGGCGACGCCCTGCCCGAGGAAGGCGCCGACGAGGTTCATCACCGCCGCCATCGCGAGCGCCGCCCGGGGCGTCAGGGCCCGGGTCGACACCGAGGTCGCGATGGCGTTGGCGGAGTCGTGGAAGCCGTTCGTATACGTGAAGCCGAGCGCGACACCGATGGTCACGATCAGAGCGAAGGTGTCCACGAAGCTCAGGACTCCTTGACCGCGATGGTCTCCACCGTGTTCGCCACGTGCTCGAAGGCGTCGGCCGCCTCCTCCAGCACATCCACGATCTGCTTCAGCTTGAGCACCTCGATGGCGTCGTACTTGCCGTTGAAGAGGTGGGCGAGCAGCTTGCGGTGGATCTGGTCCGCCTGGTTCTCCAGCCGGTTGACCTCGATCCAGTACTCGGTGAGGTGGGACATCGTCCGCAGGTTGGGCATGGCCTCGGCGGTCAGCTCCGCCGCCCGGGCCAGGACCTCGATCTGCTGCTCGACGCCCTTGGGGAGTTCCTCGACGTTGTAGAGGACGACCAGGTCGACGGCCTCCTCCATGAAGTCCATGATGTCGTCGAGGCAGGAGGCCAGCGAGTAGATGTCCTCGCGGTCGAAGGGCGTGATGAACGAGGAGTTCAGCTGGTGGAAGATCGCGTGGGTGGCGTCGTCACCGGCGTGCTCCGCTGCCCGCATCCGCTCCGCGATCTCGCCCCGGGCGGAAGGCTCCGCCCCGAGCAGTTCCATCAGGAGCTTCGAGCCCGTGACGATGTTGTCCGCGGACGCGGCGAACATGTCGTAGAAGCTCGTCTCCCTGGGGGTCAGACGAAAGCGCACGTGGGGTCCTCGGGGTGCTGGGTTTCGGTCAGGCTGATGCTAGGCGCATCATCCGGCCACGGCTAACCGGCGTCTCTCAGTGTCGCCCATCAGGCACAGTGATCTGCACGTGCCCCCGCCCGGATCGGCGGGGATCGGTACCATATACCCACGAGGGGTATACGCCCCCTTAACGGACAGCGGGAGGACGCGATGACGACCACCGAGACGGACCAGGTCACCCCCGAGACCGTCGAGGCCGTCCAGGCCGTCGAGGCGGCCGGCCACGCCCAGACCGACCACGCGCACGGGGTCCACGGCTACCACAAGCAGAAGGACGAGCACCTGAAGCGGCTGCGCCGCATCGAGGGGCAGATCCGCGGCCTGCAGCGGATGGTGGACGAGGACGTCTACTGCATCGACATACTCACGCAGGTCAGCGCGTCCACGAAGGCGCTCCAGTCCTTCGCCCTGCAGCTCCTGGAGGAGCACCTGCGGCACTGCGTCGCGGACGCGGCGGCGACCGGCGAGGGCGTCGACGAGAAGGTCGAGGAGGCGACGAAGGCGATCGCCCGGATGCTGCGGACCTGAGACGGGTCCCGGCGCCCGCTCCGTGGGCTGCGGGTCAGCGGCCGCGCGGACCGCGTTCGGCCCCGACCCGCAGCACCTCGTCGATGCGGTCGGGGCTGAGCCGCTCCCCGTCGGCGGTGGCTGCGGCGATCATCAGCTCACCGCAGAGTTCTATCTCGGCGAGGGCCACGCACTCCGGGTCCGGGGATGCGGTCGCGTTCGCTGTCGCTGTACCGGGCGGGGCCACGCGCCATCACCTCTTCCTGCCGGAGTCGGTATCCCAGCGTAGGGAGCGCGCCACACAGCGCGCATGACACGTCCGGACCATTTGCCGATGGTCCGCACCATGGCCCGGTGACCGGGCCCCGGCGGTCGGTTCAGGCCTTGATCTTCCCGGCGTAGATGTCCTCGCGGTCGGGCAGCGTGACCTCGACGGCGGTGCCGAATCCGTACAGAAGGGTGGTCGACGCGACCGCGACCGTACGGCCCTGGTTGCTGAAGCTGAACTGGTGGCGGACCTTCCGCAGCCGCCCTTCCGCGTCCAGGTACGCGTCGAACGGAACCGTGTCCGTGGCGAACCCCCGCGCCGCCGCGGCCAGGGCCCCGCGCAGGTGCGGCGAGGCCGCGCGGGCGGCCTGCGCGAGGTCGGCGACACCTCGGTAGTGGCCGACTTTCACCCCCGCGAGGTCGGTCTCGCCGAGGTACGTGACGTCCCGGGCGCCCCGCAGCAGCTCGGCCGCCGCGCCGGGGTCGGTGGCGCCGCCCGTGACGAGGTTGCCGTCCTCCAGGGTGGTCGTGTCCACGCGGACCCACTTGTCGGCGGGGACGCCCGCCCCCCGGTTCTTCATGTAGAGCGCGCCGGGGGTGAGGAGTTCGGTGATCGGCCGGTGCTCGCTCGCCCCGGCCGCGGCGTGCGGGAGCACCACCTGGAGCCGGCCTGTGCGGCGCCGGAAGTCGTAGCCGCCCTCGCCGCGGATGGTGACCCGGGTCCCGCCGGTGGCCATTTCCATGGAGGTGGTGGCCTTGGCACTGCCGGCCTTCGTCAGGACGTCGGCGGCGTTCCGTACCGTCCGGGCCGGGTCGGGCACCGGCTTCGGGTCGACGGAGGCGGCGCACCCGGCGAGCGCCGTGGCGCCGAGGGAGCCGACCAGGGCCGCGGTGGCGGCGAGGCTCCCGCTCCCGTGCCCGCGCGGGCGCCCGTACCGCTGCTCCACCATCGCCTGTCAACCCCCAACGCCTCACCGCTGTTTGCCCGGGCCCCGCGCTTCCCCGGGGCCTGTGGATCCGGGGATTCCCGATCCGCATAACGACGGCACCGGCGACCCGTCACGCGCAGTACGGTGGTGGGGTGCACGAGCAGTCCCCGCATGAGACGACCACGACGGAGCGCGGCGCGTTCGCGCTGGCGCGCTGCGCCTGCGGCTGGACGGGTCCGGCGCGCAGATCCCGGGACCGCGCCCGTACGGACGCCGCCGACCACCTCCGTACGGCGTCCGGCGCCCCGTGCCCGGCCCCTGCGGGCCCGGCGGAGTCCCTCGGCTAGTTCCCGCGTGCCGGGAGGGCGTTCAGGCGGCCAGGTCGCTGTGACCGGTGGCCGGGCCGCCGATCCGGGGTTCCGGGATGCCGACCGTCTCCGCCCGGTGCGGGTTCACCGCACGCCGGGAGCGGACGAGGCGGGAGCACCGGCCGGAGCGGGCCACGGCGGAGACGACGGGCGTCAGGAGCGCGAGGGCGACCGGGGCGAGGAGCAGCGCCACGGCCGTGCCGAGGGCGAAGCCGCCGATGACGTCGGTCGGGTAGTGGACGCCCATGTAGACGCGGGCGAAGCCCTCGGCGAGGGCCAGCCCGATGGCGGCGAGGCCGAAGCGGCGGTCGGCGACGAAGAGGGCGACGCCGAGCGCCATGGCGAGGGTGGCGTGGTCGCTGACGAAGGAGAAGTCGGTCTTGCCGTCGACGAGGACTTCGAGGTTCTTGTGGTCCTTGAAGGGCCGGGGGCGTTCGACGAAGTCGCGGATGGGGATGTTGACGAGGAGCGCGATGCCGGCGGCGAGGGGGGCCCAGACGATGCCGGCCACGGCCGTGACGGAGTCGGCGGGGGTGCCGCGCCGGCGGGCGCTCCACCAGCACCAGAGCACGACGAGGACCGTGCCGAGCAGGAGGCCGTACTCGCCGACGAAGCCCATGACCCGGTCGAACCACGGCGGGGCGGTCTTCGCCAGCCCGTTGATGTCGTGGAGCAGGCTGACATCGGGGTTCGAAGCGTCCGATGCGAGTCCAGCCATTGCTGCGGCCCCTTGCTCTCGTGTCTGGTTTCCAACCCCCGTGGTCAGAGCGGTCGGATCAGGGAACGAACCGCCTGAGGCTCACGTTCCGCTGTCTCCGGTGGATCATGCCGACGTTATCGAAGAGTGACGGTCCGCCGCAGCTCAGGGGCCCCGTCCGACGGAGAGTTCCAGCCATGTCCGGTACGCCCCGGGCGGTGTCCGACGCTCCGTCCGTTCCGCTCACGGCTGCGCGGGACGGGTGGGCAGCGCGGCGGCGCCGTCCGCGGTGACACGGGTGGCGCCGAAGTAGTCCGGGGTGTCGATCCTGTCGAAGCGGATCACCGCGCCGGTGCGCGGGGCGTTGATCATGTAGCCGCCGCCGACGTAGATGCCGACGTGCCGGATGGCCCGCGAATTGGTCAGGTCGTCGGAGAAGAACACCAGGTCGCCGGGGAGCAGTTCGTCGCGGCCGGGATGCGGGCCGGCGTTGTACTGGTCGTTGGCGACGCGCGGCAAATGGATGCCGACGCTCGCGTACGCGGCCTGGGAGAGACCCGAGCAGTCGAACCGGCCGCCCTGTTCGGCCGTGCCCGTACCGCCCCACAGATAGGGGGTGCCGAGCTTCTGCTGGGCGTAGTAGATGGCTCCGGCGGCCTGCTTGGAGGGGGAGACGCGGCCGGTGGGGCGGGCGAAGCTCTTCTCCAGCGAGCGGATGATCCGGACATAGTTCTGGGTTTCCCTGTACGGCGGCACTCCGCGGTACTGGATGACCCGGTAGGCGCCCGCGTTGTACGCGGCCAGCATGTTGTTCGCCGGGTCGCCGGGGACCTTCTTCACGTAGCCGGCGAGCGCGCAGTCGTACGAGGCGGCCGAGGGAATGGCGTCCTGCGGGTCCCAGATGTCGCGGTCGCCGTCACCGTCGCCGTCGATGCCGTGGCTCGCCCAGGTGCCGGGGATGAACTGGGCGATGCCGCGGGCGTTGGCGGGGGAGACGGCCCGGGGGTTCCAGCCGCTCTCCTGGTAGAGCTGGGCGGCGAGCAGGGCCGGGTTGATGGCGGGACAGAGGTTGCCCCAGCGCTGCACGAGTCCCTGGTAGAGGGCGGGGACGGCGCCCTTGGCCAGGGACACGGTGCCGTTCTTGCCGCTGCCGGCGCCGCCGAGGAGTCCGGCGGCGGCGGAGTACGTGCCGACGACGAGCAGCAGGAGGAAGCCGAGGCACAGGCCGAAGACCCCGCCGGCCATCAGCCACGCCCGGCCCGCCCCGCCCGCCCTGCCCGCCTTACGCACCGTCAACCACCCCTCGGCTCCCGGCAGTACGTTCCGGGGCGCCAGTCTAGGGCGGGAGGGGACTTCGCGGGACGGTGCGCGACACGCGGTCGCGGCGGGAGACGGGGCGGCGGGGGCGCACCGGGCGCTCGGGCGGGGGCACGCGGCACGTGGCCGGGGCACGTGCCGGGGCCGCACCCCGGCCCGCTCCTGTCACTGCTTCCTGAGGACCTCCACCAGGCTGGAGCTGCTGTCGCCGCCCCGGCCCGCCTCGACCCCGCGCCGGAACAGTTCGACGACGGCGGCCGGCAGGGTGCCGTCCACGCCCGCGTCGGTGACGGTGTGCAGGACGTGCTCGGTGCTGGCCAGGCCCATGGTGAGCCGGTCCACGTCCCCGGCGTGGTTGCCCGCGTCCACCCGGGGCGCGTAGAAGTCGAGGAACCGGCCGAGGTCGAGGGCGCCGTGGGCGTAGGGCAGGAGCTCGGCGGCGCTGATGCCGTGGGCGCCGGCGACGGCGAGCGCCTGCCAGTAACCGGAGAGCGCGGTCCAGAACATGACCATGTTGAGCTGGTAGTACAGCGCGGCGAGGCCCGGGTCCTCGCCCCGGTGGTCGGTCTTGCCGGTGATGACCGAAAGGGTCTCCCGGTGGGCCTCGAAGGTGTCCAGGGGGCCGCTGTAGAAGGTGGCGGACTCCGGGTCGCCGACGCCGGACGGCGGCACGAGCACGCCGCCGGTGAGCTGGACGGCACCGCGCTCGGCCAGCCAGGCGGCTCCCTCGCGGGCGCGCTCCGGGGTGTCGGAGCTGAGGTTGACGATCACCCGGCCCTTGAACGCGGCGGGGTCGACGGTGCCGAGGATGCCGTGGACGGCGTCGTAGTCGGTGAGGCTGAGGACGACGACCTCATTGGCGGCGATGGCCTCCTCCGGGCCGGCCGCGAGGACGGCGCCCCTGTTCACCAGCTCCTCGGCGCGGCTCGCGGTGCGGTTCCAGACGGTCACCGCATACCCCCGGTCGAGGTAGGCGGCGGCCATGGCGCGGCCCATGGGGCCGAGGCCGATGACGGTGACGGAGTGGCTGTTCTGCGGGCTCGTCTGCACGGGGTACCCCCATCGGTGGGCGTGGGCGCGAAGGCCCACGCGGACGGACACACGGAGCCGGACGGAGCCCGGCCCGTGAGTGAGGCGGACTAAAACGAACGCTCTACTCAGTGCTCGCACCGACCGTAGCACGTTCTAAAACGAGCGCTCTACTCAATCGATCGGTAGACTCTCCCCATGCAGACGCGGACCAGCAGCAGCACGCGCGACCGGATCGTCGTCGCCGCCTCACGCCTCATCCAGCGTCAGGGCTACGTCGGCACCGGCATCAAACAGATCGCCCAGGAGGCGGACGCCACCCTCGGCTCCGTCTACCACTTCTTCCCGGGCGGCAAGGAGGCGGTCGCCGTCGCCGCCATGGAGCACGGCCGCGAGGAGTTCACCGACCTCCTGCGCTCCGCCCTCGACGCCGAGCGCGACCCCGCCGCCGCCGTGGACGCCTGCGCCCGCGCCCTGGCCGACGCGCTCCGCGCCTCCGACTGGACCGAGGGCTGCCCCGTCACCGCCGCCGCGCTGGAGACCCTCGGCGAGGAGAACCCCATCCAGCAGGCCTGCGCCACCGCCTACCGCTCCTGGCAGAACCTCGTCGCCGAGAAGCTCCTCGACTGCGGCCTCCCCGCCCCCGAGGCGCGCGACCTGTCCGTCACCGTCATCAGCACCCTCGAAGGCGCCGAGGTGACCGCCCAGGTCACCCGCACCGCGGCCCCCCTCCTCCTGGCGGGACGTCACCTCGCGCGCCTGATCGCCTCGTACGCCTGACGCCGCCCCAAGAGTGCAACAACGACAATCATTGCCCGGAGTCACCCCCCGTGATACACAGAGTGACCGTACGCTTCTTCGCGTGAGCCCGACCGCACAGCCGCAGGTCAAGACGGTCAGATCGGTCAGATGTGCGGGGATCGGGTAAAGAGAGCCGCCAAGCCGTCACACGCAGGCGGTTTCATCGGCGAAGATAGGGCGATGACCCATGCCGTCCGGCAGGGGCAGCAGCTAACTACCCATACAGGGGCGGTGAGTTACATGTACCTGGCGGCTGAAAAGGGCGACATCACCACCATCATCGGTGGAATCGCCCCCAACTGGGGACCCTTCGGGAGCCTCGGCAACGAAGCCAAAGTGATGATCGAGGTCGTGATGGCCGTGGCCATCCTGCTCTGCCTCGGCATCGCCATCTGGGGAGCGGCCAAGCAGCGCATCGGCGCGACCGCGCTCCGCGACACGTTCAGCGCGGAACAGGGCAAGGGCCTGATCGTGGCCGGCCTCACCGGCGTCTTCATCATCGGGTCACTGGGAACGCTGTTCACCATCGTGTACGGGATGGCCGTCTGACCGACCGTCGGACCCCGCACCCGTCCTCCGAGGCCTGCTGAAATGCGTTCCCTGATGCCCAGTCATGTTGCAGCACTGTCGTACCCGCGAACGAGTGAGGGGGCGTACCCGGCATGAGCCTCGGCGACGAGCACGACGGCTTCGGCGGCGTGGGCGGCTCGGGCCAGACCCGTACCCGCCTGCCCGAGGGCAACAGCGGTGACGTCTACGGCGGCGCCCGCCGCCCCGTACGGAGCTCCCGCTCCCTCGTCACGGTCGTGGGCGTGGTGGTCCTGCTCATCGCCGCCATCGCCTTCGCCAACCGCGGCGACGGCGACCACGCGGACACGGCCCCCACCGCCGGCACCGCCGCCCCCCGCGGCGACGCCGGCGCCCCCACGGCCGCGACGGGCGTCCGCCCGGTCACCGCCAAGAACGGCACGATCCCGACGGGCTTCGCGCACGACGAGCAGGGGGCGCAGAGCGCGGCGGCGAATTACGCGGTGGCGCTCGTCTCGGCGGACATCCTGAAGCCGGATCACCGCCGGGAGATCGTCCGGCAGGTCTTCGCCCCCGACAAGGCGGATGCTCTCGCGGCGAGCCTCGACAAGGCCTACAGCGGCGAGTTCCTCGAGAAGCTCGGCCTCGACGCTCAGGGCAATGCCGCACCCGGCATGACCTACGTGTCCCGTACCGCTCCGGTCGGCACCAAGGTCACCGCCTTCTCCACCGACACGGCCACCGTCGAGGTCTGGTGCACCGGGGTGTTCGGCACCGCGGGCGTGAGCTCCACGAACCCGGTGACGAACGACTGGTTCACCATGACGCTCGCCCTGCGCTGGGTCGGTGGTGACTGGAAGGTCGAGAGCTTCTCCCAGAAGGAAGGCCCGGCGCCCGTGCACACCGACCGCACCGCCTCCGATGCCGAAGCCATCACCAAGGCCGTCCAGGAGTTCGGGGGCTTCACCTATGCCCGCTAGCCTTCGCCCATCCCTGCGGATCGCCGGCGCCCTCGCCGGCCTGCAGGCTGCGGCCGTACTGTTCGCGACGCGCGCCTACGCCGACCCCACACCTCCCGCCAGCCCGTCGGCGACGCCGTCGCCGAGCCCGTCCGGTGCCGGGGACTGCGACCTCATCGTCGGACCCGCCCGCGACTACTGCGAAACCGGCCAGCCCAGCGGCACCCGCGCCCCCGTCGCCGACCCCGCCGCCACGCTCGACCCGCTGTCGTCGCTCGCGCGCGGCTGCGCCGACGCCGCCGTGAAGATCATCGACGAGCTGTCCTCCGCCGTGAAGGAGACCGCCGACGTCGACTTCACCAACATGGAGTTCCTCGGCCGCTACGCCATCGTCTTCGCCGCCGCCACCTTCCTCACCCTCCTCCTCTGGCTCCTCGCCGTCGCCAAGCGCGCCATCCGCGGCGTCCCCCTCACCACCGCGATCTCCGAGGCCATCGGCTTCCTCTGGCTGACCGTCCTCGCCTCCGCCTTCACCCCGCTGATCCTCTACACGGTCGTCAACGCCACCGACGCCGTCACCGAGGTCATCGCCTCCGGCACCGGCCGGCAGACCGACGTCTTCTTCGGCAGCTTCAAGGAGGCCCTGCAGAAGGGCGACAGCATCGGGGGCGGCCCCATCATGCTGATCATCGTCTCGCTGGTGACCGTCCTCGCCGCCGGCGTGCTCTACCTGGAGCTGTTCCTCCGCGCCGTCCTGCTCTACGTCGGCGCGCTCCTCGGTGTCGTCGTCTACGCGGGGCTCGTGGACAAGAACATGTGGGGCCACGTCCGCCGCTGGGCCGGCATCATGATCGCGGTGATCCTGGTCAAACCGGTCATCGTGATCGTCCTGGGCCTGGCCGGCGCGCTCTCCTCCGACACCGGCCCGAACGCCTTCTCCGCCGTCGTCTCCGGCCTCGCGATCATCCTCCTGGCCATCTTCGCCTCCGCGATGATCTACCGCTTCGTGCCCGGCTTCGGCGACGAGATCGTCGCCTCCCGCAACAACCGCCTGCACCGCGCCGGCGAGAACGCCGCCGCCGCCGTCATCTCCTCCCCCGCCTCCCTCGTCTCCCAGGGCATCAAGACCCACAGCACCCGCGACAGCGGCGGCGGCGCGCCCGCCCAGGCCACCGCCGCCCGCGCCGCCAACCCGCTCGCCGGCGGCGTCGCCGCCCACAGCAGCCGCGGCGGCGAGGCCCGGGGCGCCGGCGGCGGGGGCGCGGCCGGCGCCACGCCCCCGCCCCGTAGCAGCAGCCCCACCGCAGGAACCCCGCACAGCAACCGCAAGCACTCTGGAGGTGGAGGGCGTTGACGACCCAGTCCCAGCCGGTCGCGCCCCGCCGCACGTATCTCATCGGCCGTGCCCGGCCGAACGCGATCGTCGGCAAGAACCGGGAGACCGGTGAGATCGCCCTGATCATCGCCGGCGCCTTCCTCGGCATGATTAGCGGCCTCCTCGTCCCCCTCCTCCCGCTCCGCATCGCGCTCCTCGCCGGCCTCCCCATGCTCGCGCTCGCCGCCGTGTACGTGCCGTACAAGCACCGCACCTTCTACAAGTGGTTCGAGATCAACCGCAGCTACAAGCGGATGCTCAAGCGCGGCACCGCCTACCGTTCCGGCGTCGCCGAGGCCGGCACCCGCCTCGACGGCCGCGAGGTCGAGGTCGGCCCGCCGCCCGGCATCGGCCGCGTCGGCTGGCTCTCCGCCCCCTTCGGCCCCGACGAGATCGCCGTCCTCCTCCACGCCGACCGCCGCACCGTCACCGCCGCCATCGAGATCGAGGGCCCCGGCGTCGGCCTGCGCGACAGCGAGGACCAGGAGGCCCTGGTCGACCGGTTCGGCACCCTCCTCAAGCACGTGGCCAACGGCGACGGCTTCGTCACCCGCCTCCAGATGCTGGCCCGCACCCTCCCCGCCGACCCCGACGCCCACGCCAAGGACGTCGGCCAGCGCGGTGACCCGCACGCGCCCGCCTGGCTCCGCGAGTCCTACGAGCAGCTCCAGTCGATGGTCTCCACCTCCAGCGAGCAGCACCGCGCCTACCTCGTGGCCTGCATGCACTACACGCGCGAACTGGCCGCCGAGGCCAACGCCATGGCCCGCGCCGCCCGCCACGCCTCCGGCGCCCGCCGCCTCGACCGCGACGCCGGCCTCGCCGTCGTCATGGCCCGCGAACTCACCGACATCTGCGCCCGCCTCGCCGAGGCCGACATCCGCGTGCGCCAGCCCCTCGGCCAGTCCCGCCTGGCCTCCCTCGTCCACTCCATGTACGACCCGGACCACCCCATCGACCACATCCAGGCCATGACCAAGCGCAACGCCTGGCCCGCCGAACTGGACGCGATGGAACCGACGTACCTCCAGGCGAAGACCCGCGAGTCCTCCACCCGCGCCCCCTGGTGCCACGCCACCGCCTGGATCAAGGAGTGGCCGATGACCCCGGTCGGCGTGAACTTCCTCGCCCCGCTCCTCGTCCACACCCCCGACGTCATCCGCACGGTCGCCGTCACCATGGACCTGGAGCCCACGGAGGTCGCCATCGAGCGCATGCTCACCGAGAAGACCAACGACGAGGCCGACGCCAGCCGCGCCGCGAAGATGAACCGCACCGTCGACCCGCGCGACATCGCCGCCCACGGCCGGCTCGACCAGCGGGGTGAGGACCTCGCCAGCGGCGCGGCCGGGGTGAACCTCGTCGGGTACATCACCGTGTCGTCGCGTTCGCCCGAGGCCCTCGCCCGGGACAAGCGCACGATCAGGGCCTCCGCCGGCAAGTCGTACCTGAAACTGGAGTGGTGCGACCGCGAGCACCACCGGGCCTTTGTGAACACTCTGCCGTTCGCGACCGGCATCCGCCGCTAGGGCCGAAGGGGCACAGACCGATGCGAGATCCGCTGTCCGTCCTCACCGAAGCCTTCACCTCCTTCCTCTTCGGGAAGGTGGAGACGACCCGCCTGCCCGTCCGCACCTCCACCGGGCAGGCCCAGGCCGTCTACCTGCCGACCGCCGCGCCCGGCCTCGGTGACTCCGGCGTGATCATCGGCCGCGAGGTCTACAGCGGCAAGGGGTACATCTACGACCCCTTCCAGCTGTACGGCCAGCAGCTCCCCGCCCCGCACTGGCTGGTCCTCGGCGAGTCCGGCAACGGCAAGTCGGCCCTCGAGAAGACGTACGTGCTCCGCCAGTTGCGCTTCCGCGACCGGCAGGTCGTCGTACTCGACGCCCAGGGCGAGGACGGCGTCGGCGAGTGGAACCTCATCGCCCAGGAGCTGGGGATAACCCCCATCCGCCTGGACCCGATGGTCGCCAACGACGCCGGTATCCGCCTCAACCCGCTCGACCCCTCGATCACCACGACGGGGCAGCTCGCCCTGCTCCGTACGATCATCGAGGTGGCGATGGGCCACGGCCTCGACGAGCGCTCCGGTTTCGCGCTCAAGGTCGCCCACGCCCACGTCAACGAGCACATCACCGACCGCCAGCCGATCCTCACCGACATCGTGGAGCGGCTGCGCCACCCGGAGCCGGAGTCGGCGGAGGCGATGAACGTCGACAGGGACGACGTACGGGCCTGGGGCCTGGACGTCGCGCTCGTCCTCGACCGGCTCGTCGACGGCGACCTGCGCGGCATGTTCGACGGCCCGACGACCGTCGGCATCGACCTCGACGCGCCCCTGATCGTCTTCGACCTCTCCCACATCGACCGCAACTCCATCGCCATGCCCATCCTCATGGCGATCGTCGGCGTCTGGCTGGAACACACCTGGATCCGCCCCGACCGGAAGAAGCGCATCTTCCTGGTCGAGGAGGCCTGGCACATCATCAACAGCCCGTTCGTGGCGCAGCTGTTCCAGCGGCTGCTCAAGTTCGGCCGCCGGCTCGGCCTCAGCTTCGTCGCCGTCGTCCACCACCTCTCCGACGTCGTGGACGGGGCGGCCGCCAAGGAGGCCGCGGCGATCCTCAAGATGGCGTCCACCCGCACGATCTACGCCCAGAAGGCGGACGAGGCCCGCAACACCGGGCGGGTCCTCGGTCTGCCCCGGTGGGCCGTCGAGATCATCCCGACCCTCACCCCCGGCATCGCCGTCTGGGACGTCAACGGCAACGTGCAGGTGGTCAAACACCTCATCACCGAGAAGGAACGGCCCCTCGTCTACACCGACCGCGCCATGACCGAGTCGTCCGGCCCCCCCACCGACCCCGAGCTGGAATGGGAGACGGAGCAGCGGGCGATCCTCATCGAGCAGCAGATGAACGGCTCGTCCCAGTCGACGGTGGCCTAGATGGAGCGGGTACGGAAGGAGGGGGGCGTCTCCGACGGGCTGCTGCTGAGCCTGTTCGCCCTGCTCCTCGGCCTCACGGTCCTGGTCTGGTCGGCGACCGGCCTGTCGGGCCTCCTCGCGCACGGCGGCTGGCCGGACGGGGTCGTCTTCACCCGCACCCCGTCGGCCCTGCGTTCCCTCGCCACCGCCCCGACGGACCTCGCGGCGGCCTGGCCCGGCACCCCGCCGGGCGAGCTGTCGGGGTACGGGCTGTTCTGGGGCCTGGTGATCGGCGAGGCGATGATCCTGGCCGTCCTGGCGGTCTTCGTCCTGGGCACGCTCGCCCGCTGGCGCGCGGTCCGCGCCCACCGGAAGCAGGGCCGGTACGACTCCGGTACGGCTCCGGCGGCCGGGCCGGCCGTACGGGAGACGGCCCCGGCGCCCGCCCCGGCACGGGGGCCCGCGCCCCCGGCACCCCGGCGCCCGGCGGAGGCGGCACCGGCCCCCGAGCCGACCCCGGCGCCGCCTCCCGCCGCCCCCCTGGCGGGCACCGCCCCCCGCGCGGAACCGGCCCCGTACGGGACCGCCGCGGAACCGGCCCCCTCCGGAACCCCCGCGATCCCCCCGGTTCCCGCGGCACCCGCCCCGGCCCCCTCCCCCGCCCCCCGGCGCCTGGTCTACGGCCCGCCCGAGGCCCGCCGCCCGCTCGCCGTCCAGGCGATCCGGGACGCCGACGGCCCGGTCCTCGTCGTCACCTCGGACCCCACCGTGTGGGCCGACACCAAGGACGCCCGCGGCAAGCTCGGCCCCGTCCTCGTCCACGACACCGGCCACCTCTGCGACACCCCCGGCCGCCTCCACTGGTCCCCCTGCGAGGGCTGCGAGGACCCGGACACGGCGCAGGCGCGGGCCGTCGCGCTGCTCGCCCCCGTCCGCCCCCACTCCCGCCTGGACGCGGCCACCGCCGACACCGCCGAAACCCTCCTGCGCTGCTGGCTGCACGCCGCGGCCGTCGACGGCCGCCCCTTCCGGCAGGTCCACCGCTGGGCCCAGGGGACCGGCGCCCACGAACCCGTACGGATCCTCCGCAGCCACCCCAAGGCCGCCTCCGGCCACGCGGGCCTGCTCGAAGCGGCCCTCACCGCCCACCCCGAAAGCCGCCGCCTCGCCCAGGAACTGACGGCCCGTGCGCTCGGCGCGCTGTCCTCCGTCCACATCCGCGAGGCCTGCACCCCGAACCGAACGGATTCGCTGGCCCTGGCATCTTTCCTCGCCGAAGGGGGCACCCTCTATGTGGTGGGTGAACCGCGCGAGGACCCCCGCACCCACCCCGGCGCGATGCCGGTCCTCACGGCCCTCGCCGCAAGCGTGGTCGAGCACGGCCGCCGCATGGCCGCACGGTCATCCGACGGTCGGCTCGACCCACCACTCACCCTCGTCCTCGAGGACGTGGCGGCCGTGGCACCGATCCCCCGCCTCCCGGACCTCCTGGCCACCGGCCACACCCACGGCCTCCCCACCCTCGCGCTCCTCCGTTCCCCCGAACAGGCCCGTGCGCGCTGGCCGGAGGACGCCCTCACCCCCTGAGCCCGCCCGCGCCCGGCAGGGCGTCCGGCGACGCGTCCGGGAGGGCGCCCGGCCGCGGCCCGAAGGGGTTGTCGATGACGTACCGCCACCGCCCGTCCGCCCCCCGCCGCACCACATCCGTGGCGGTCCCCCCGAAGCGCACGGCCGCGCCGTCGCGGCCCGGACCCTCGACGGCCCAGTCCACGACGAGCAACGCCAGATCCCCGTTGCGGTACGTCTGCCGGGGCCGCACCACGATCGGTACGCCCAGCTCCCGCAGCCGTCCGTTGGCCGCGTGCAGCGCGGCCCCGGACACCGCCTCCCCGGGGCGGACGGCCAGCACCGCCGACTCCTCGTAGACCTCGGCGAGCAGCGCCGCGTCGCCGCTGTTGAACCGCTCCGCGAACACCGCGGGCACGTCCTCGGGGCGGGTCGCCAGCTCACGCAGCCACACAGACATGATCGACAGCCGTCCTTCCGTGCCGGGACAATCGGACACCCGACACGCTAGGAGACGCTTCCGTGACTCACCGAACGGTTGGCCACCCGCCCGGCCTTCCCGACGACGCCCACGCCCGGGTCACCGCGCCCTCGCCGGACTGCCCGGTCGAGATCGCGCTCGCCGCCCTGCGCGGCCGGTGGACCACCCTGGTCGTCCGGGAACTGCTGCGCGGCGACCGCTCGTACACCGAACTCCGCCGGGCGCTCCCGACGCTCTCCGACAAGGTCCTGTCCGAGCGCCTCGCCCAGCTCGCCGCGGCGGGCGTCCTCACCCGCGACCGCCACCCCGGCTGGCCCCCGACCGTGCGCTACGCCCTCACCCCCCGCGGCCACCGTCTCGGCCCCGTCCTCCAGGCCCTCTGGAACTGGGGCGCGGACAGCCCGCCGGACGAACAGCCTGACCCGGATCCGAATCCGGGCCCGGCTCCGGCCCCCTCCTAGGCCCCCGGCCGCGGCAGCTCGTACTCCAGCTCGTGGGCGTCCGTGGCGCCCGGCAGCGCGACCGGGACACCGTCCGTCTCGAAGCCGATCCGCCGGTAGACCGCCCGGGCCCGCGCGTTGTCCACGTGCGCGTAGAGCCGTACGCGCTCGATCCGCGGGTCCGTCAGGGACCACGACCACTCCGCCGCCGTCGCGAACAGCGCGTCGATCACACCGGAGCCGCGCGCCTCGTCCCGTACGTACACGCCCACGACATGCGTCTGGTCGGTCTTCGGCACGTCCCCGAAATAGGTCTCCGTACCGGCCCGCTCCAGCAGCACCGTCGCCGTGCCGACCCACCGGCCGTCCGCCGCCTCGGCCACGAACTGGCGCACCGCGCCAGGCCCGTCCTCGGCCGCGTTCGCCGTCCGCTCCTTCCAGAAACTGTCGGGGCGCGCCAGGCCCTCCTCGTACGTCTCCAGGAAGGCCAGGTGCGCCAGGGGGTCGCGCAGGGCGGCCAGCCGCAGCTCCCGCACCTTCTCCCACTCGTCGGCGCGGACGACTCGCATCACATAATCCATGGCCTGATCTTTGCGGTCCCGCACTCCCTCGCACAAACGCATTGTCGTACCCGGGTACGACGCCCACCGCCCGGCTCCCGTCCTCGGGAGGACGTCCGGCGCCCGCCCGCTCCCTAGCGTCGGAGACATGATCCGCGCAGAGAACCTCACCAAGCGGTACGGCGACAGGACCGTCGTCCAGGACCTCGGCTTCACCGTCCGGCCCGGGGCCGTGACCGGCTTCCTCGGCCCCAACGGCGCCGGCAAGTCCACCACCCTCCGCATGATCCTCGGGCTCGACGCCCCCACCCGTGGCCGCGCCACCGTCGCCGGCCGCCCCTACGCCGCCCACCCGGCCCCGCTCACGCAGGTCGGCGCCCTCCTCGAAGCCCGCTCCGTGCACCCGGGCCGCACCGCCCGCCACCATCTGACCTCCCTCGCCCACACGCACGGCATCCCCCGCTCCCGAGTCGACCGGGTCCTCGCCCTCGCCGGCCTCACCGAAGCCGCCGACCGCCGCGTCAAGGGCTTCTCCCTCGGCATGGGCCGGCGACTCGGCATCGCCGCCGCCCTGCTCGGCGACCCGGCGGCCGTGATCCTCGACGAGCCGGTCAACGGCCTGGACCCGGAGGGCGTCCTCTGGATCCGCACGCTCCTCAGGTCCCTGGCCGCCGAAGGCCGTACCGTCCTCGTCTCCTCCCACCTGATGAGCGAGATGGCCCTCACCGCCGACCATCTGATCGTCATCGGACGGGGCCGGCTCCTCGCGGACACCACGGTCGAGGAGCTCGTACGGTCGGCCGGCGGCGCCACCGTGAAGGTCGTCACCCCCGAGCCCGGCCGACTGCGTTCCCTGCTCCCCTCGGCCCGGTTCACCGAGGAAACGCCCGGCACCCTCCTCGTCAGCGGCCCCGGCGCCCCCGAGATCGGCCGCACCGCCACCGCGCACGGCGTCCCGCTCCACGAACTCACCCCACACGCGCCCTCCCTGGAGCAGGCGTTCATGGACCTCACCCGCGACTCCGTCGAACACCAAGCCGAACACCTGGGAGCAGCAGCGTGATCACCCCCGCCCGCCTCGTCCGTTCCGAGTGGCACAAGCTGTGGACGGTCCGCTCCACCTGGATCACCGTCCTCTCCGCCGTCGCCCTCGTCCTCGCCGTCGGCGTCCTCATGGGCGCCACCTACACCTCGGGCGGCGGCGACTCCGACGTCGACACCGTCGTCCTCACCCTGTACGGCTCGCAGCTCGGCGCGGTCTGTCTCGCCGTCCTCGGCACCCTGGTCACGGCGGGCGAGTACGCCCACGGCCTGATCAGGGCCTCGCTCACCGCCGTCCCGCGCCGCCTCCCCGTCCTGTGGGCGAAGGCGGCCGTGTACACGGCGACGGTCCTCACCCTCTCCCTCGTCACCGCCGTGGTCACCTTCCTCACCGCGCAGGTCTTCCTCCACGACACCGACCAGGCCGCCTCCCTCACCGACGACGGCGTCCTGCGCGCCCTCGCGGGCAACGCGGCCGGTGTGACCCTCCTCGGCGTGATCGCCCTCGGTCTCGGCGCGGCGCTCCGCTCGGTCCCGGGCGCGCTCGGCGCGTTCGTCGGCGGGGTGCTGCTCCTGCCGGAGGTCCTCGGCATGCTTCCGTACGAGCCGGTGGAGACGGCACTCCGGTACTTCCCGACCCAGGCGGCCGGTGTCCTCGGCTCGGCGACTCCGCTCCCGGACGCCCCGTCACCGGGCGCCGCCCTGCTGGCGCTGACGCTGTGGGCGGCGGCGGCCCTGGCCGTACCGGCCTTCCTGCTCACGCGCCGGGACGTGTGAGGATGATGACGGCATGACCACCCGGACACCGGAGACGACGAGCGACGCCACGGGCCTGAGCGGGTACGTCCAGCGGGGGCTGTCCCGGGTGCGGGCGTTCGACGCCCGGCGGCCCTGGGTGTGGGACGCCGCCCTGACCCTCTTCTGGACCGCCGCCGCACTCGTGGACGCGGCCGGCGGCTGGCGGACGATCGCCCGCGATCCGTCGGTCCCGGTCTGGCTGGTCGTCACGGCGAGTCTCGCGCTCGCCCTGCCCCTGTACGGGCGGCGGCGCCGGCCGATGGCGGTGCTGGCGGTGATGGCCTGCGCGGCGCTGGTCAGCGACGGCTCGGGCGCCTTCCTCCAGGCCGGCTACCTCCAGCTGATCCCGGTGTTCCACCTGGCACTCGCCCGCCCGCCGCGCGCGCTCCTGTGGTCGGTGGCGCTGTTCCTGCCGCCGCTGGTGGTCGGTGCCGTCCGGTTCCCCCTGGGGGCGTGGGACCAGCGGGTCGTCCCGGTGGTGTGGGCGTACGCCCTGGTGGCCCTGCTCGGGATCGCGGTCCGTGCCCGCCGTGACCACACGGCGGCCCTGGTGGAGCGCGCCCGCCGCCTGGAGGTGGAGCGGGACCAGGAGGTCCGGCTGGCGGCGGCGGCCGAACGGGCCCGGATCGCCCGCGAGATGCACGACATCATCGGCCACAACCTGTCCGTCATCACGGGTCTGGCGGACGGCGGCCGGTACGCGGCGGCCAAGAGCCCGGAGCGTGCCGCCGAGGCCCTGGACGCGATCGGCTCGACGAGCCGACAGGCGCTGACGGAACTCCGCCGCCTTCTCGGGGTCCTGAGGACCGACGACGAGACGGCGGCCCGCGACCCGCAGCCGACCCTGGCCGACCTGGACGGTCTCCTGGCAGGGGTCCGCGAGGCCGGTCTGCCCGTACGTCTCGACCTGGCCCCGCCGACCGTGCCGGCGCCGTCCGAACTGTCCCCGGGCGTCCAGCTGACCCTCTACCGGGTGGTCCAGGAGGCCCTGACGAACACCCTGAAGCACGCGGGCCGCGGAGCCCGGGCCTCGGTCCTCCTCACGTACGCGACGCGGGAGGTACGGGTGGAGGTCACCGACACCGGTGGCCGCCGCGGGCCCGGGGCGGAGGCTCCGGGCACGGGCCAGGGTCTGACGGGAATGCGGGAGCGCGCGGCCCTCTACCACGGCACACTCGACTGCGGCCCGCTGCCGGACGGCGGCTGGCGGGTTCTGCTCCGTATCCCCCGGGAGGACACCCCCTCGTGACGACCGTTCTGATCGCGGACGACCAGCCGATGCAGCGCTTCGGCTTCCGCATGCTGCTGGAGAGCCAGGACGACCTGACGGTCGTCGGCGAGGCCGCGAACGGTACGGAGGCGGTCCGCCTCACCGACCGGCACCGCCCGGACGTGGTCCTGATGGACATCCGCATGCCGGGTTTGGACGGCATCGAGGCCACCCGCCGCATCGTCGCCGCCGGTGCCCGCACCCGCGTCCTGATCGTCACCACCTTCGACCTGGACGCGTACGCGTACGACGGCCTGCGCGCGGGCGCGAGCGGCTTCCTGGTGAAGGACGCCCAGCCGGAGGAACTCCTCGCCGGCATCCGGGCGGTGGCGAGCGGCGACGCGGTGGTGGCCCCGAGTCTGACCCGCCGCCTCCTGGACGCGTACGTGCATCATCTCCCGTCGGGCTCCCCGCCCCCGGCGCCGGAGGAGGACCCGCGTCTCGCACCGCTGACGGAGCGGGAGCGCGAGATCCTCACGGTCGTCGGCCAGGGCTGGACGAACACGGAGATCGCCGAGCGGCTGCATCTGGCCGAGTCGACGGTGAAGACCCACGTGGGCCGCATCCTCGCCAAGACGGGCGCCCGGGACCGCGTCCAGGCGGTGATCCTCGCCTACGACACCCACCTGGTCACGCCGGCCTGAACGGCAACAAAAAAGGGGCCCGTAGGGGCCCCTCACATGCCTCGAAAAAAGGCATCCGAACGCAGAAAAGCCCCGCACCAGAAGGTGCGGGGCTTCCCCACAATAATTGTTCGGCGGCGTCCTACTCTCCCACAGGGTCCCCCCTGCAGTACCATCGGCGCTGAAAGGCTTAGCTTCCGGGTTCGGAATGTAACCGGGCGT
>NZ_JBEORS010000012.1:0-187214 GCF_040302405.1 Streptomyces sp. NPDC126503 | reverse complement strand
CTCCGTGTGCGGTGAAGCCTAGACACCTCCACCACACCGGAGGTCTTCGCCATGATCAAGACCAGTCGGCGTTAACAACGCTCGTGATCAATACAACTAGGCCGTGTCCGGATCTTGCCGGGCCTCGGCCAGCGCGTCATCGCCCGCCCGGGCCCGGGCCGGGCCGATGCGGGGGCGACGCCGGCGGGTGCGAAATCCAGTCATCCATGGACATGACCGATTGCTGACGCAATCTTGTCCGCAGGCCCCGTGGCCAACTGCCCCCAATGACCCGGCGTCCCCCAACTCGACGCTACAGCGCCGATTTAGGACACTATCTCCCATTCATGGGTAACGTGGCGTCGCCGACCTGTCACTCAGAAATGAGACGGTGGGTGTGACCTGGAGCACATCACGACCCCGACCTGCGGTGGATATTTGCAATATCGAACGCTTCCTGCGCAGGCGTGACGCACATCTCGACCTCCGTCAGCTCGCCGTGGGCCGTGCCCTCCAGGCACAGACGTCCCCCCTTGTCGCGGAGGTCGACGGCGAACGTCGTGGTCGCACCGGACCGCTTCAGTCCGTGGATGCGCTCGTCGGTGTAGCCGAGGCCGTTCAGCACCTTCCTGACCTGGGCGGGATCGGGCTGCTCGAGCCGCAGCAGCGCCTCGGCCACGCGCTGTTCGTGCCGGACGCCGGCGCACCAGTCACGGGCGTCCAGCTCCACCTCCGGGCCGGCCGTGGGGGCGACGGGCTCGACCGCTCCGCCCGGCGGCGGCTCCACCGTGGCGCCGGGCGGCGGCTCCACCGGAGCGGTCGGCGCCTCGCCCTTCGGGGGGGCCGGCGGTTCCCTCTTCGTGCCCGGCGCGGGGCACTCCCGCGCCACCTCGTCCAGCATCCGCGCGAAGGCCGCGTCCTTCCCTGCCGAGACGGCGTCGACGGCCCCGGTCGGAGCCCCGGGGGAACCGGGCTGCTCGGAGCCGCAGGCGGCCAGGGCGAGAGCGGCGAGGGCCGTCACCGCCAGGGTGCGCCGACGGCGGCGCACGACGGGATCAACTGCCATGATCCGGGCTCGGGTTCGCATCATGTACCCAGTCTTGGGGCGGGCAGCACGCGCCACATGAGTACGCGTACTCAACCTCGGGCGGCGACCGGAGATCTTCACTGCTGCAAGGAAGCGGAATCAACTACCTCCACATACAGGCCACTTGTGGCCGAGAACAGCGCCGGTCTACGGTCCGCAGCGATCAAGCAACACACCTACGACACGAGGGGGGAACTCGTGCGCAAGACAGCCCTGCCTGTCCTTGCAGCGCTCTCCATGGCGTTGATGCTGCCGCAGCCGACCGCCGGAGCCGTTGTCCTTCAGCAGCCGCAGGCCGCGGCCGCCACTGCCGATCCGCCGCTGGCCGAGGGGGAGATCCAGCAGGTCGGTCCCGGCCTGTATTCCACCGCGGAGAAGTCCTTCGAGCTGTACGAGACCGATGTGGCCGAGGGCCTCATGGGCCGTACGCACACGGTGACCGAGGGCGCGGACGGAGTCGCCAGGCCGGAGTCGGCGCCCGCGACCCGTCCCGACCAGGGCGTCTTCGGTCCGGGCTGGGAGGCGGGGTTCCTCGGAGGCCAGCTGAACCGCAAGCTGGAGCAGCGGGCCGGCTCCGTCGTGGTCACCGATCTCGACGCGAAGGTCTCCGTCACCTACGCGCTCAAGAGCAGCGTCGACTACCCGAGCGGCGGCGGCGTCAAGAAGTACGAGACGGCCACCGGCGACAAGCTCACCGAGACGACGACGTACAACGAGGCGACCGGCACGCTGGTGACCACCGCGGTCGAGACCCTCGCCGCGGCCACCGGCACCCCGGACACCGACGTGACCGGTGACGCGGACGCCGGCGCTGCCGTCGGGGTCGCCAACCTCACGGCCACCTACAACTGGAAGCAGGTGGCTCCGGGCACGGACAAGTGGCGTGTGACCGGCCTGGGCAACCTGGCGGACGGCACCACCGCCACGGTCTCCTACGACACCAAGGGCCGTGTCGCCACGGTCAGCGAGCCCGCCACGGCCGACGCTCCGGCGCAGTCGGTGGCGGTCAAGTACTCGACCGCCACGACGGCCACCGGCACGGCGCTCGGTGAGTACACGGGCCGCGCCAAGGAGATCACCCTCACCTCGGGTGCCACCACGCAGACACTGGCGCGGTACTCCTACGACGCCTCGGGTCTGCTGCGCGGCGTGACCAACCCGGTCGAGGGCACCGACCCGGTCGCGTCGTACGCGTACGACACCGCGGGCCGCGTCTCCGACATCGCCTCGCCGTCCAGCGGCGAGTGGGACCTGACGTTCCCGGCCGAGTCGGCCGCCCCGAACGCCGCTCCCGTCGGCACCGACCTGCCGTCCGCCACCGAGCCCCTGCAGGGCCCGGCCGGCGACGGAACCGCGACCGCGCCCCCGGCCGGGGACTTCACCACGGGTGAGACCAACGACCCGCAGGCCTACCCGCGCTACTGCAACCGCGCCACCGAGTGGATGTGGTACCTCAACCGCGGCTGCGTCGCGTGGGCCGCGCACTACGGCTGGCACTGGCCGGTCTTCCGGTACACGCCGACCAAGTTCCGCGTGGCGGGCATCCTCAACGACGGCTGCAGCACCCCCGGCCCGAACGTCAGCCGCCCGGGCGGCTTCAACTTCCGCGCCGCGTGCGACACCCACGACTACGGCTACGGCCTGATCGGCAACACGTACAAGGGTTACAAGTACTACCTGGACCGCAGCAAGAAGTCGAACGTCGACAACGCCTTCTACACCACGATGAAGACGCACAGCTGCAAGGCGTACAACATCCTCGTGCGCTGGCGCTGCAACTCCTACGCGTACGTCTACCTCAAGGCCGTGGCCTGGAAGGGCAACCCGAAGAACGGCGCCAACGCGACCTGATCACGGGTCCGCGCGCCCTCTGACGGTGTGCGGCACGACCTCCTGACGGAGCCACGCCCCCGGGCGTGAACGGGCCGGGTGGCGGACATCTCTCGCCGCCCGGCCCGTTCCGCCAGGACCCTTCACCCCATCGCTCCTCCCCATCTCCCCGGGCCGTGCCGTGTCCGCTTCCCCGGATGCCGGGACACGACGCGCCCCCTGCTCACCGAGGCACTATGAAGAGAACGATCTGGGCGACGGTCGTCACCGCGATGACGGCCGTGACCCTCGGCGCCGCGATACCGGCCCACGCCGTCACACCGTCGAGCACCGCGACGACAGCGGCCGAGGCCGCGACCGACCCGGTCGACCCGCCGCTCTACGACCGGACGGCGAGCGGCGGCAAGGTCCGCGTGAACGTCGTCACGGAGACCCTCGCGGACGTCGCCGACGCGGCGACCGCGGGCGAGAAGAAGCAGGAATTCGAGACCGTGCCGGTGGTCACCCTCAAGGTGGACCGGGCCGGGCTCGACCGACTCGCCGCGAAGCCGGGCGTGGTCAGCGTCACCGAGGACAAGGTGGAGCAGCCGACCCTGGACCAGAGCATCCCGCTCATCGGCGGTGACGACGCCCTCGCCGCGGGCAAGACCGGTACGGGTCAGACGATCGCCGTCCTGGACACCGGCGTCGAGGCCGGCCACCCGTTCCTGAAGAACCGGGTCGTGGCCGAGGCCTGCTTCTCGCCGAGCGACGCCGAGAGCGGCATCGCCAGCCTGTGCCCGAACGGCGCCGACGCGCAGGAGGGCATCGGAGCCGCCGACACCGCGGCCGGCCCCTGCGCGACCATGCCCGCCTGCGACCACGGCACCCACGTGGCCGGCATCGCCGCGGGCAACGGCACCGGTCTCGCGGGCGCTCCCAGGAACGGTGTGGCGCCCGGCGCCAACATCGTCGCCGTCCAGGTCTTCAGCCAGTTCACCACCGAGGAGTTCTGCGGTGGCGTCGCCCCCTGTGTGGGCAGCTTCCAGAGCGCCCAGCTCAAGGGCCTCGAGCACGTGCTGAAGCTCAAGCAGGCCGGTACGCCGATCGTCGCGGCCAACCTCAGCCTCGGCAACGGCCGTTACACCACCGCCTGCGACAGTGACCTGCGCAAGCCGGTCGTGGACAGTCTGCTGAGCGCCGGCGTGGCCACCGTCATCGCGGCCGGCAACAACGGGCACACCGACGCGGTGAGCACGCCCGGCTGCATCTCCTCCGCCGTCACGGTCGGCTCGACCACCGACGACGACCAGCTGTCCGCCTTCACCAACCGGGGCCCCCTGCTCGACCTGTTCGCCCCCGGCACGGGAATCGTCTCCTCCGTACCCGGCGGCGCCTATGCCTCCAAGAACGGCACCTCCATGGCCGCGCCCCATGTGGCCGGCGCGTACGCGGTGCTCAAGCAGGCCTTCCCCACGAAGAGCGTCGCCGACCTGACGGCCCTGCTGAAGAGCAGCGGTCGGGGCATCGTCTACACCGGTGCCACCACCCCCCGGATCGACCTCGGCGCCGCCGTCACCGGCGGGGGCACCACCCCGAAGCCGGCCGGGATGACCGACTTCAACGGTGACGGCGCGGAGGACATCGCGATCTCCGACCCCCAGGCCACCGTCGGCACGGACGCCAAGGCCGGTCTGATCCGCGTCGTGTACGGCGGCGGCAAGGGCACCGCGGAGATCAGCCAGGACCTGGACTGGGTGCCCGGCGGCTCCGAGGCGGACGACTACTTCGGCGAGACCCTGGCCACCATCGACTGGAACAAGGACGGCTTCACCGACCTGGTCGCCGGCACCCCGAGCGAGACCGTCGGCACCGCCACCGACGCGGGCTTCGTCGACATCCTGTACGGCGCGGCCGGCGGCCTGGGCACCGGCACACTGAAGGCCACGCACCTCGAACAGGGCACCGGTACCGGCGGGATCGCGGCCTCGGCGTCCGAGGCGGGCGACCGCATGGGCCACCGGATCGCGGCCGCGGTGAACGACGCCGGCCGGCCTTACCTGATCATCAGCCTGCCCGGCGAAACCCTCGGCACGGCCACTCAGGCGGGCGCCTTCTTCTACGTGCATGGCACCACCAGCCTGGCGGTGAACCAGTCGTCGGCCGGTGTTCCCGGTGACCCGGAGTCGGGAGACCTCTTCGGCTGGTCGGTGGCCGCCGACCAGAACTACATCGCCGTCGGCGCCCCCAACGAGGCCATCGGCACCACGGCGAAGGCCGGCGGCGTCGTGATCCTCGACGCCAACCGCTTCGACTCCACCGGCCGTCCCCTGCCGCTCGCCGGACTCGACCAGAACCACGCGTCCATCTCCGGCGGCGCCGAGGCCGGCGACCAGTTCGGGTACGCGGTGGCCATGGCCCCCTTCCGGGCCAGCGGCGCCCCGGCCGCCACGGAGTCGATCCTGGCGATCGGTTCGCCCGGCGAGAGCGTGACGGTCGGGACCGAGGACCGCGCCAACGCGGGCCGTGTGGTGCAGATCCGCATCAAGCCCGACGGCACCTGGAGCTACCTGCGCGAGCTCATGCAGGGCACGGCCGAGGACGACGTGTCGGGCACCTCCGAGGTCGGTGACCGCATGGGCGAGTACCTCACCGCCGTCAACACGGCCCCCGGTTCGGTGAGCACGGTGGCGTCCATGCGGCTCGCCGTGGGAGCGCCCGGAGAGGACCTCGGCACCGCCGCCAACGCGGGCGCGGTCCACACGTTCTCGCTGGCCGGATCGGCCGGTCCGAACGACCGCTGGATCGAGGCCGGCGACGGCGACGGGATCCCCGGACCCCCCGGCGCCAACCAGTACCTGGGCAGGAGCATCCACTTCACGGCGACCAAGCTGTACGTGGGCATGCCCTCCGGGCCCCTGGCCACGGGCGCGCTCCACGCGCTGCCGATGTCCAACGTGACGCAGGGCGGCACGGTCGCCCCCACGACCACGTACAAGCCCGGCTCCGGTGGCCTCCCGGCCAACGGCGTGGCCTTCGGTTACGCGGCACGGTAGACGGCCGGCGACGATGCGGACGTCCCCCGAAGGCCCGGCCTTCGGGGGACCTCCCGTTTTCCCTCTCCGCGTCGACGGGCCCGGCGACGGAGGCGTGCGGATGCGTCACTTCAGCCACTCCGGCAACGGGTCCCATGGGACCGGCACCCGGCGGGTCCCGGCCACGCCCCGCTGTCCGCCGGTCGGCGCGCCGCTCCCCCGCTAGGGTTTCGGCAGCGCCGTGGTGCGCCGCGGTTCGGGGCGGCGGCGGGCGTGCGAGGTGGGGAAGGCTCGATGGCACGGACGAGTGGGCGGCCCGCGCGGGACGCGGCCGGGACGGCCCGGCACGAGGGTGGCGGGGGCGGCGGCCGCCCGGCCGGCGCGGGACGCGAGGTCGCGGAAGCGGTGGCGGCGCTGCGCGGCGACGGCGAGATCCCCGAGGCCTGGGTCACGGGGCTGGTCTTCAACGAGAAGGCCGGCGACGAGGTGTTGCGGCGGGTGTTCACCGTCGATCCGTTTCCCGACGCGCGGTACTGGCTCGCGTACCATCCGCTGCCTCCGGCGGCGGCACGCGCGTCCGTGCGGCATCCCGATCCGCGGGTGCGCCGGTTTCTCGCCGAGAATCCGCGGCTGCCGGTGGACGTGTTCGCCGTGCTCGCGCAGGACACCGACGCGCGGGTGCGGCGGATCGCCGTCATGACGGCGTGCGAGTACGGGATCGAGCTGCCGGTGGAGCTCGTGGTGCGGCTCGCCACCGGGGACGACGCCCGGCTCCGGTACGGCGCGACCGGGCTCACCGGTCTGCCCGACGAGGTGCTGCTCTCCCTGGCCGAGGATCCCGATCCACGGGTGCGGGCCGCCGCCATCGGCCCGTGGAACTGGCCGAGACTGCGCCCCCGGGTGCGGGCGGCGGCCGCGGCCGACGAGGATCCGCTGGTGCGGGAGGCGGTCGCGGAGGCCACCCGGGTGGAGGCGCCGCTGCCGGTGACGGTCGCGGAGTTCCTCGCCGAGTCCGACCCGGAGCGCCGCGGAAAGGCGGCGCGCACCGCGCCCGTCGACGCGGACCTGGCCGCGTTCCTCGTGGGCCACGAGGACAGGGCGGTCCGCCACGCGGCCGCCCACAATCCCCATGTGCCGACCGCGCTCGCCCTCGCCCTCGGGTCGGACGCGGATCCCGCCGTGCGGCTCGCCGTGTCGCTGCGGGCGGATCTGACCGAGCAGCAGCGGGCGGCGATCGCCCCCACCGTCCCGGCGGGACGGCAGCCGGTGCCGGCCTGGGTGGCCGAGCGCTTCGGGGACCCTGAGGCGATGCGGGAACTGGCCGCCTCCGGTCATGTCGTCCTGCGCCGGGCGGTCACCCGCGCCCCGTGGCTTCCGCCGGACGTGGTCACGCGGCTGGCGGCCGACGACGACTTCTTCGTCCGGCTGATGCTGTGCGAGAACGACCACGCCCCGCACGACCTGCTGGTGGAGATGTTCGTCTCCTGGGACGGGCTGAGCTCGGGCTCCCTGGTCCACCGCCGCAATTTCGCGCGCCCCGGCCTCGCCCGGTTCGCGGACCACGCGGACCCCCGGCTGCGGTACGCCGCCCTGTTCGACCCGCAGGCCGGGCCGGAGCTGGTGGAACGGCTCTCGTACGACCCGGAGGCACTGGTACGGCGTCGGGCCGCGGGCGACGGGCGGCTGCCGCTGCGGCGGCTGGCCGAGCTGCTGGACGCGCCGGAGACGGCGCGGGCCGCCGCCGGAAACCCGTCACTGCCGGTGCCGCTCATGCACCGCATGCTCGACCTGGCGGGCGCCGGGCACTGACGCGGGCCGGGTGCGGAAGGTGCGGCGGTAGGTGTCCGGGGGGACGCCGACGGTGCGCTGGAAGTGGCGCCGCAGGGTCGTCGCGGTGCCCATGCCGGTGGTGGCGGCGACGGTGTCGACCGTGTCGTCGGTGCTCTCCAGGAGCTCCTGGGCGTAACGGATGCGCTGGGTGAGGAGCCACTGGAGGGGGGTCGTGCCGGTGACCGCGCGGAAGTGGCGGGTGAGGTGTCGGCTGCTCAGACCCGCCCGGCGGGCCAGGTCGTCCACGGTGAGCGGCCGGTCCAGGTGCTCGACCGCCCACGACAGGACGCCGGCGAGCGGGTGGTCGCCGGGGGCGGGGACAGGGGCGGTGACGTACTGGGCCTGGCCGCCGTCCCGGTGCGGGGGGACGACCAGGCGGCGGGCGAGCGCGTTGGCGGTGGCCGCGCCGTGGTCCCGGCGGACCAGGTGCAGACAGAGGTCCATGGCGGCGGCCTTGCCCGCGGAGGTGAGGATGCCGCCCTCGTCGACGTAGAGGACGTCGGGGTCCACGGTCACGCGGGGGTGGCGGGCGGCCAGCTCCCGGGTGTGCGCCCAGTGGGTGGTGGCGCGTCTGCCGTCGAGCAGGCCCGCGGCGGCGAGGACGAAGGCGCCCGTGCAGAGGGAGGCCACGCGGGCTCCGGCCTCGTGGGCCGCGCGGACCGCGTCGACCAGTGCTCCGGGCGGGTCCCGGTCGATGTCGGCCCAGCCGGGGACGATCACGGTGTGGGCGGTGACGAGGCCGTCGAGGCCGTCGTCGGGCTCCAGCCGGAAGCGGCCGGCCCCGGCGCCGCCGGGCCCGCAGATCCGCAGGTCGTACCAGGAGCGGGCGGGGGCGGGCGGACCGGAGCCGAAGACCTCGCAGGCGAGGGCCAGTTCGAAGTGGAGCATGCCCTCGGTGAGGGCCAGGGCGACCGTGGTCATGTCCGGAAGTGTATGGGTCGTGGCGTTCCGGACCGTCGCCGGGGAGCGGCCCGCCTGGTGGGATGAAGGGGACGGAGCGCGGTGGACGACCGCGCCGGACCGGACGAGTGCGGGGGAACCCATGGGAACGGTGACGGGAACGACGGCGGAGTCGGGGCAGGGGCTGCCGGTGGTGGTGTTCGGGGCGTACGGGCACACCGGGCGGTTCGTGGTCGCCGAGCTGCGGCGGCGCGGGTTCACGCCGGTGCTCTGCGGCCGGGACGCGGGGAAGCTGGCGGCGATGGCGCGGGAGACCGGCCTGGAGGCCCGTACCGCGTCGGTGGACGATCCGGCCGCGCTCGACCGCGCGCTGGTCGGGGCCGCGGCCGTGGTCAACTGCGCCGGGCCGTTCGCGGTGACGGCGGCGCCCGTGATCGAGGCGGCCCTCCGGGCCGGGGCGCCGTATCTGGACGTGGCGGCCGAGATCGAGGCCAACGCGGACACCTTCGCGCGGTTCGCGGACCGGGCGCGTGAGGCGGGGGTGGTGGTCGTGCCGGCGATGGCGTTCTTCGGGGGACTCGGTGATCTGCTGGCGACGGCGGCGCTGGGCGGCGGGACGGCGGCCGAGGAGGTGCGGGTCGGGTACGCGCTGAGCGGCTGGCATCCGACGGCGGGCACGCGTGCGGCCGGGGCGGTGTCCCGGGAGCGGCGGGACGGACGCCGGGTGCGTTTCGCGCGGGGACGGCTGGAGTACCGGGACGACGCCCCGCCGGTGCGGGAGTGGGCCTTCCCCGCGCCGTGGGGGTCGCGCCGGGTGATCGGCGAGTTCACGATGGCCGACGTGGTGACGCTGCCGAGCCATCTGTCCGTCCCCGAGGTGAGCACCGCCATGACGGTCGAGGCGGCGCGGGACGTCGTGGCGGCGGACACGCCGGCGCCCGGGGCCGTGGACGCGCAGGGGCGGTCCGCGCAGACGTTCCTGGTGGACGTGGTGGTCCGCGCGGACGGCGCCGAGCGGCGCGCGGTGGCCCGGGGGCGGGACATCTACGCGGTGACCGCGCCGCTGGTCGTGGAGGCCGTGGCCCGGGTCCTGTCGGGCCGGACGCGGGTGACGGGCCTGGCGTCGGCGGGCGCGATGTTCGACGCCCCCGACTTCCTGCGCGCGCTGGGCCCGGACCTCACGTGGGAGCGGCTCTCCTGACGGGCCGGGACACCGAGCCGGGACGCCGGGGCCGGCCCGGTGTCCGGGGAAGCGGCCTCCCCCACCGGCGCGAGCACTTCGACCTCGCGCCGTGGCCGCTCCGCAGGATCATGTCGGGCATCGTCGACGACCTGGAGGCCGCCGCCCCGCCGCCCCCGAACGGCGGGGACGCCCCCGTCGCCACTCCGGCGGGGTCGCGCGTATGTCACCGCCCCCGCACCGCGACTTGACTCTCCGCCGGGGCCTTTCTTGCGGGCCGAAATGCCGCTGCCTAGCTTCTTCCGGTGACGGGAGGCTGGTTCGGCGCCTCTGACCCGGGTCGCAGGTGCCACTTCACGAGAGCGGGGGAACCTCTTGTCCGACCACATCACCGGCGCGCTCACCCGGCCCCGTCCGATACGCGTACGCGTGCACACGGACGCACCGGGCACGGGGAGACCGGGAGGCACTGGGGGTACGGAGGGTCTCACCGGGGTCCCCGGCGCGGTGGGCCCTCGCCGGGTCCACGCGGCCGCCCGGCACGTACGGCCGGCGGGCGGTGCGTCGTGAGCCGGGGACGGCGGGGGCTGCCGCCCTGGTGCGACGGGCCGGTCCTGGTCCTGCTGGTCGCCGCGTTCGTGTCCGGCGTGGGCGTCTTCCTGGTCGTCCCGTACCTCGCGCTCCATCTGCGCGACGGCGCGGGGCTGTCCTCGGCGGCCGTCGGCCTGCTGCTCGGGCTGAGCTACTGGAGCACCCGGGTGTCGGGGCTCGCCGCGGGCGCGCTGACGCAGCGGTGGGGCATGCGCCGGGTCATGGTGTTCGGCAGCCTGCTGCGGGTCGCCGGCTATCCGCTGCTGCTGGGCGACTCCCTCGCGCAGGTGACCTGCGCCGTGCTGCTGATCGGCACGGGCGCGGGGGTGTTCCTCCCGGTCGCCCGGGCCGCGCTGCTGCGGGCGGTGGCCGAGGAGCACCAACTCAAGGCCATCGGGGTGCGCAACATGTGCGCCAACGCGGGGGCGGCGCTGGGGCCGCTCGCCGGGATGCTGGTGTTCGTGCGGGGGCCCGTGGTCCTGTTCGTGCTCGCCGCCGCGGCCTTCGCCGCGCTGATCCCGCTGCTGTGGCGGCTGCGGCTGCCGGAGGCGAAGGGCGGCGCCGGGACGGGCCCGGCGTACTGGCGCGGCGCGGTCGCCCTGGCCGGCCGGCGGCCGGTCCTGCTGATCACGGCGGCCACGACGCTGCTCGGGCTCGCCGTCGTCCAACTGGAAAGCGCCTTCCCGCTGTTGGTCACGAGCGGGCCTTCGGTCCGGCCGGCCGGTGGTCTCTTCCTGGTCAACGCGGCGCTGGTGATCGTGGCGCAGTCGGCGGTGACGAGGGCGGTGACCGGGCGGGGTGTGCGGCCGGTGTTCGTGGCGGGCTTCGCCCTCTTCGCCGCCGCGTTCGTGCTGCTGTCCGCTCCGGCCTCGTGGTGGCCCCTCTGGCTCCTGGCGATCGGTGCGTTCAGCGTGGGCGAGGTCGCGGTGAGCCTGTGGATCGACGACCGCGTCCGGGCGCAGGGCGCGGACGACGCCACGACCGTCTACGGCGTGTCGGGTGTGGGCGACGCGTGCGGCGGGCTCGTCGGGGCCCTGTTCGGTGCCGCCCTGATCGGTGGTACGCAGCACTCCACCCCGGCGGCGGACGGCTGGAGCGGCTACTGGGCGCTCGCGCCGCTGCTCATGGCGGTCGTGCTGGCGCTGATCCCGCTGCTGCCCGCGTCGGCGCGGACGGGCGCGCCGGGCCGCGCTGCGGAGGCGATGACGGATCCCGGGGCGGAGGTGACGGCCCCGGCGGAACCCGAGATCGCCTCCGGCCGGCGGGAGGCCCCGTACGCAGCACCCGCCCCGGCCGGCCGGACCGGCGCGGACGCCCTCCCTGACCACTCCGATCCGCTTCCCGTGGTCCGCCTCGACGACTTCGGCGCCCTCACCAAGGAAGAGGTACGCCGATGACCGTGGCCCTCCACGGCCAAGGCCACGGCGCGGACGGCGCCTCGTCCGCCGACGCGCGCGGGTAGGCCCCGGCCGCCCGGGAGTTGGGGGAGCGGCTCGGTGACTCCGGCGCACTCCCGTACGGGGCGGCTCCGAGGTGGGCCCGTGGAGCCTGGCGAATTTCTCGCCGGCGGCGTCCGGGCCCGCCGGCTCGAGTCGTCCGGCGCCGTCCCACCAGCCGGGGCGGTGCCGGAGGCTCCTACGGCCCGGGTCCGGAGCGCGGGCGCCGGGGCGTGGAGTCGGTGTGTACGGAGTCGTACAACGTCGAGGCGTTCAGGGGCCGCGCCCGGGAGCGGTTATGTGGCGTGCCGACGGATTTGGGCGAGGCGTGTCCGGTGCGGCCGGCCCGGTGGTCGCGGAGCCGACGGTGGCTCTCCTCCTCCGCGTGGCAGGCGCCGGGCGAGAGCGGCTGACGCGACGGCGGTACGCCCGAAGTGTTGAGCAATCAACAAAATCGGTGCGGAATCGGGTGTTTTCATCGCTTCAGGGTGGGTTAGTCGCTGGGTCGGCACGACAGAGACAGGAGGGTCATCATGATCGCCCATGAGCAGATTCCCGCTGTTCTGGACCATCCCGTGTACGACGCCGAGGGCAAGAAGATCGGCGACGCGAAGCACGTCTTCGTCGACGACGCCACCGGCCGCCCCGCGTGGGTCACCGTCAAGACCGGCCTCTTCGGCAGCCACGAGTCCTTCGTCCCCATCAAGGACGCCGCGATGGTGGAGGACCACCTGGAGGTGCCCTACCCCAAGGACCGGGTGAAGGACGCCCCGCACGTGGACGTCGACGGCGGGGGCCACCTCGACGCCCGGGAGGAACGGCGCCTGTACGAGTACTACGGCATCGCCTGGGACGACGCCTGGGCCCGCGCCAACCAGCCCGGCGAAGGCGGCTGGGCGCACGGCCAGGCGGGCACCGCGGACACCACCGGTACGGCCGGCATGACCGGGGCGGCCGGAACCGCGGGCATGGCGGGCACCGCCGGGACCGACGCCATGGACACCCGCGAGGCGTCGATGCGCGGTGGCGACGACGCGATGACGCGCTCCGAGGAGGAGATGCACGTCGGCACCGAGCGGGTCGAGACGGGCCACGTGCGGCTGCGCAAGTACGTCGTCACCGAGAACGTCCAGCAGACGGTTCCGGTCCGCCACGAGGAAGTGGTCGTGGAGCGCGAACCGATCACCGACGCCAACCGTGACCAGGCGCTGTCCGGCCCGGAGATCACCGAGGCCGAGCACGAGGTCACCCTCCACGAGGAACGCCCCGTCGTCGAGACCCGGACCGTCCCCGTCGAGCGGGTCAGCCTCCGCACCGACGAGGTGACCGACGAGGAGACCGTGACCGGTCAGGTGCGCAAGGAGCACATCGAGGTCGAGTCGGACGACGTCCCGCTGACCGAGGACCCCGACGACCGCCGCGGCATGTGACACCGCCCGTCCCCCGGACCTGTCCACGGCCTTCGATCCGTCGTGCGGCACGCGGTGAACGGCGCCCGTGAGGAGCCCCGCTCCTCACGGGCGCCCCCGCGCGTCCCGGGCGGGGGCCGGCCGGTAGGGTCGGGGAATTCGAACATCAGGGGGGATCGCATGACCAGGTTCTCGGTGCGGAAGGCGGCCGTGACCGCCGCCGCCCTGGCGGCTTTCGCCGTCTCGTGCGGCGGCGCGGAGGAGAAGGCGGCGCCGCCGTCCGGCGGTGCGACGGCGACGGCCACCGCGACGACGACCGCGGACCGGACGCCGGCGGAGGAGGCCCCGCAGGACACCGGCACCCCGGAGCCGCCCGCGACACCCGGGCCCGAGCGCGTACGGGACGCCTTCGCCGGACTGCAGGCGACCCTGGACAACTCGTGCGCCACGGACGGCTGTGCCTACTTCCTGGGCCGCGTGCACGAAGAACTCCTGGGCCTGGACCGGGCGATGAAGGCGGACCCCAAGGGGCCGGGTCACTTCCCCGAGCCGATCGCCCTGATCGCCGAACTGGAGCGGGAACTCGGCACCGACCGGTCGACGGCGAACCTGGAGAAGCACCAGAAGTCGCTGCTCTCCACCCGTCACCGCATCAACACCTGGATGCAGGACCACCCGGACGACTACCGCTGAGCGGACCCACGGCGAGCGGGGAAGGAACGATGACGGAGCGGTCCCGGGCGCAGGGGTACGGCACGGAGGAGGGGCCCGCAGACGCGATCCCGGCGGGCCCGGAGGGGCACCACCGGCGGGCGTCGACCGTGCGCGTGTTCATCGCCCTCGCCCCGCCCGACGAGGCGAAGGACGAGCTGGCGCGGGCCCTGGCCCCCGCCTACGCGGCGTACCCGCTCATGCGCTGGAACCGGATCGAGGACTGGCACATCACCCTCGCCTTCCTGGGTGAACTCCCCCGCGCGGCCGTCCCTCCACTGCGTTCCCCGCTCGCCGGCCTCGCCGCGTCGCGAGGCCCCGTCGAGCTGGCGCTCCGCGGGGCCGGGCACTTCGACGAGCGGGTGCTGTGGAGCGGGATCGCCGGGGACCTGCCGGGGCTGCGCCTGCTGGCCGACGACGTACGAACGGTCGTCAAGGAGTGCGGGATCCCCTTCGAGGACCGGCCCCTGCGGCCCCATCTGACGCTGGCCCGGGCCCGGCGCGCCGACCAGGAGTCCGTGGCCGCGGCGGCGGCCGGGCTGGCCGGGTTCACCGGGCGCGGCTGGCCCGCCGCCCGTCTGCACCTGGTCGGGAGCGACTTCGGGCGCGGCCCGGGGCCGATCCGCTACCGCGACCTGGAGTCCTGGGCGTTCACCGGGCCGTGAGCACCGGGCCTCGGGCACGGGGCCGGGGGATGGACAGGGGTCCGAGGCCGCCCCTACCCTCCCAGCTATTCAACTTGTTGAGTATCCGGGAGGCTCCATGCACGCGTTCCGCACGGCGGTCGAGAACCGCGACGCCGCCGCGATCGAGGCCCTGCTGGCCGAGGAGGTCGTCTTCACCAGCCCGGTCGCCTTCGCCCCGTACACCGGCAAGGCGATCACCGCCGCCGTCCTGCGCGCGGCCATGCGGGTCTTCGAGGACTTCACCTACGTCCGGGAGATCAAGGACGCGGGCGGCCGGGACCACGCGCTCGTCTTCACGGCGACCGTCGGCGGCCGGCGGATCCAGGGCTGCGACTTCCTGCACGTGGACGACGACGGCAGGATCGACGACTTCACCGTCATGGTCCGTCCGCTCTCCGCCGCCACGGCACTCGCCGAGGCGATGGACGCCCAGTTCGAGCGCATCGCCCGGGAGGCGGGCGGGGCTCCCGGCTCCGGGGCCTGAGCGGTGGCGCGGCGGGTGCGTCCTGAGGCGTAGGCGCCGCGCCCCGCGTCCGCCGCCTCCCGAACCGCTGTGCGATCATGCCTGCAGGGGCCCCGGGGAGGGGCGGACGTTCGGGTGGACACGAGGAGCCGGGTGTGAAGGCGGGTGGGGGCGACGGCGGTTCGTCCGTTTCCGACGAGGAGTGGGAGCGGTTCCTGCGGGCCTCGCTGGAGGGTGTGCCGGACGCGCCCGAGGAACCGTCGGCGCGGGACCGGGCGGCCGCCGCGCGCCGGCCGCCCGAGCGGGCCGCGGACACCGCGTGGCGTGCGTACACCCCGCCCCGGCGCCGGTCACGGAAGGGCTGGTACGTGGCCGGGTTCGTGGCGTCGGTGGCCCTGCTGGCCGTGGCGTTCGCCCCGGGAGGGGTCACCGGTCTGTTCGGTGACGACGCCCGGGGCGCGGACGCCGCTCCGCTCGCCCCAGAATCGGTGGCGCCGACCGCTCCGCCGGACGCCGGCCCGGAGGCGGCCCGGCCCACGCTCGCCGAACCGTTCAAGGGTTCGCCGGCGGCCCGGTGGGCCGACGGCCCGGCCGGGATCACGGTGCCCGAGGCCCGGGCGACCGGATGGATGGACCGCGCGGCGGTCGCCCGCACGCTCCGGCTGAGCCGCGACTTCCTCGTCGCCTCCAACCTGGAGCCGGGCGTACTGCGCGGCGAGCGCCCGGCCGGGGCGATCGCCCTGATCAACCCGCGTCAGCGGGACGTCCAGGACTACCTCGCGGCGGCGTTCCGCTCGCCGGGCGAGGCGAACGACCCGGTGCTCCTCTTCAGCCGGTTCGATCCCGCGCAGGCGCGCCTGGTCGGGGACGTCGTGAAGACCCGGGGCCGCCTCACCTTCGCGGAGGGCGAGAAGGGCGCCGTACGGGTCACCGCCGACGTCACGTTCGTGTACCCGGTCGCCCCGGCGGGCGGCGGCGACGCGGTCGTCCGCACCATCGTGCGGCGCGAGGTGGTCATGAGCTGGGACGACCCCGCGAAGGTGATCACCGAGCCGGGGACCTTCTCGCTGGTCTCGTACAAGGCCGACATGACGAACGCCGGCTGCGGGCCGGCCACCGGCCGTCTGACCCCGTCGTTCGGGGGCGGCGGCAGCGGTACGGCGAGCGGGCCCGCGGTCGATCCGTACGACCGCAGCACCTCGATGGACGAGCGGATGGGCGCCGGCGGGGACGAGGAGTGCGGCACCGCGACGCGCTCCTGAGAGCGGCCGGCCGGCCGCTCGGGGGCGAAGAGGACGGAAGGGCCGGGAGGGCGTGTTCCCGGCCCTTCCGCCGTACGGCGACGGTGCGGGTGCTCAGGCGGCGCCGGGTGCGGTACGCAGGCTCGGCGGCGCCCAGTCGGCGTGGCGGAGGATCGCGCGGACCGTCGCACGGGAGGGCGCCAGACGCAGGGCGGTGTTGCGCAGGGCCACCGCCACGGGATGGCTCAGGCCCTGGCCCGTACGCCCGGCCAGGCGGGCGGCGCGGGCGACGGCCTGGCTGCGCGGGCGGCGTTCGGCGTCGTAGCGGGCCAGCGCGGAGGCGACGGTGGGCCCGGCGGCCACACAGGCGGCGAGGGTGACCGCGTCCTCCAGGGCCTGACAGGCCCCCTGGCCGAGGTGCGGGGTCATGGCGTGGGCGGCGTCGCCGAGGAGCGCGACGCGGCCGGACGCGTACGCGGGCAGGGGCGTCACCAGTTCGTGGATGTCGTGGTGCAGGACGGCCTCCGGCCGGGTCGCGTCCAGGAGGGCGGGGATCGGGTCGTGCCAGGTGCCGAAGCGGCGGCGCAGGACGGCGAGGACGTCGGCGTGGCGGATGCCGGGCGGGGCGTTGAGGACGGCGTGCCACTCGGCCCGGCCGTCGGCGAAGGCGATGTGCCCGAACTCCGCGCCCCTCCCCCACGTCAGGGAGAAGTCGGTGGCGAGCGGGACCGGTTCCGCGGTGATGGCGCGCAGCACGGTCGAGCCGCTGTAGACGGGGCCGGGGTGATCGGGGAACACCCGGCTCCGCAGTCGGCTGCGTACGCCGTCGGCGGCCACGACGAGATCGGCTTCCAGGACGTCGTCGCCGGCTCTCACCCGTACGCGGCCCGGTCCGGTGTCCTCGACGTCCGTCACCTCGGTCCCGATGCGGAGGCTTCCGGCGGGCAGTTCCGCGCGGAGCAGCCGGTGGAGGGTGGCGCGGGGTATGCCGACGATCGGGGTGCCGAGTTCGCGTTCCAGGGCCGCGCCGTCCATCGGCGAGAGCCAGCCTCCGCCGGGGACCCGGGTGCCCCCGGTGTACTGGGGGCGCGCGGCGGCGCGTACCGGTTCACCGGCGCCGAGGGCGTCCAGGGCGCGGATGCCGTTGGCGTGGAGCGAGATCCCGGCGCCGGCGTCGTCCGCCACGGGGGCGCGTTCGACCACCGTGACGTCCCAGCCCACCCGGCGCAGTCCGATCGCCGCGGCGAGTCCGCCGATGCCGCCGCCCACCACCACCGCGCTGCCGCCGTCCATGCCGGTTCCCTCCCTGGGTCTTCTACAGATGTAGAAGAAGTGTACGCCTCCTCTCTACGGGTGTAGAAAGAGGTCCATGTCCTCCGTGCCTTCCGACCGCCGTACCGTCCTCGCCGACGCGGCCGTGCGCGTGCTCGCCGACCAGGGCATGCGCGGCCTGACGCACCGGGCGGTGGACCGGGCGGCCGGGCTGCCGCCGGGCACCACCTCCGCGTATTTCCGCACCCGGCACGCCCTGCTCACCGCTCTCGTCCGGCGGCTGGTCGCGCTCGACCAAGCGGAGCTGGAGGCCGCGGGGGAGGCGGCCCCACCCCCGGCCGACGCGGAGGAACTGGCGGCGGAGCTCGCCGCCTTCGCCGAGGGGCGGCTCACCGGGGACGGACGCCGGCGCTCCCTGGCCCGCTACGCCTGCGCCGTCGAGAGCGTCCACCACCCCGAACTGCGCGAGATCCTCGCGCCGCGCGAGAACGCGGGGCGGCGGATCGTGCGCGACTTCCTCGCCGGGCAGGGGGTCGACGACCCGGAGGGCCGGACGATCACGCTCCTGACCTGCGTGGACGGACTCGTCTTCGACCGTCTGGTACACGGCGGGAGCGTGGCCCGGGCGGAGATCGACGGCCTGCTGGCGACCGCCCTGCGGCCCTGAGGGGGCGGAACCCACCGGTTCGGAACGCGGCAGGCCTCGGGCGTGCGGGACCCACGGCCCGGGACGCGGCAGGTGAGGGCGAGCGGAACCCTCCGGCCCGGAACACGCCCGGCCCCGGGCCGGTGGAACCGGGCCCGGGGCCGGGACGCGCCGCCTCGCTCAGTCGAGGGTGTCGGGGTGCGGGCCGGTCCGCAGGCCGGCGTCGAGGGTGGCGATCGCGGCCGTCTCCTCGTCGGTGAGCGTGAAGTCGAAGACGTCGAGGTTCTCGCGGATCCGGGCCGGGGTGACCGACTTGGGGATGACGACGTTGCCGAGCTGGAGGTGCCAGCGCAGGACGACCTGGGCGGGCGACTTCCCGTGGCGGTCGGCGATCGTCCGGATCACCGGGTCCCCGAGGACCGCGCCCTGCGCCAGCGGGCTCCACGCCTCGGTGACGATGCCGTGGGCGGCGTGCAGGGCGCGCAGCTCCCGCTGCTGGAGGCCCGGGTGCAGCTCGATCTGGTTGACCACGGGCACCGGGCCGCCGTCGTCCAGGAGACGGGCGAGGTGCGCGGGCTGGAAGTTGGAGACGCCCGCGGCCCGGACGCGGCCGTCGGCCACGAGGGTCCGGAGGGCGCGCCAGCTGTCGAGGTAGCGGTCCTGGGCGGGGGCGGGCCAGTGGATCAGGTAGAGGTCGACGTGATCGAGGCCGAGCTCGGCCAGGCTCGCGTCGAAGGCGCGCAGGGTGCTGTCGTACCCCTGGTCGGCGTTCCACAGCTTGGTGGTCACGAAGAGGTCCTCGCGGGGGATGCCGGAGGCGGCGAGCGCCTTGCCGACGCCGGCCTCGTTGCCGTAGACCGCCGCGGTGTCGATGGAGCGGTAGCCGGCTTCCAGGGCGTGGCCGACGGCGGTGGCGGTCTCGTCGTCGGGGACCTGGAAGACGCCGAAGCCGAGCTGGGGGATCTCGACCCCGTTGTGGAGCGTGACGGTGGGGACGGCGGGGGTGGTGCTCATGGTGCTTCTTCCGTACGGGATGGGTGTGACGGGAGGGACGGTCAGTGGTGCAGGGCGGCGGGGGCCGGTGCGGCGTCCGCCGCGGGCGCGGCTCGCTCCGGGCGCGGGGAGCCCGCGACGACGCGGCCGGCGGTCCGCTCGCGGCGGTCGAGCCCGGCGGCGAGGACGGCGAGCAGGAGCGCGGTGCCGGCGAGGAGGGCGCCGACCCAGTTGGGGGCGGTGTAGCCGAGGCCGCCGGCGATCACGGCGCCGCCCAGCCAGGCGGCGAGCGCGTTGCCGAGGTTGAAGGCGCCGATGTTGGCGGCGGAGGCCAGGGTGGGTGCGGCCGAGGCCTGGTCGAGGACCCGCTTCTGCAGCGGGGGTACGGTCGCGAAGCCGAGCGCGCCGATCACGGTGAGGGTGAGCGCGGCGAGGACCTTGTCGTGGGCGGTGAAGGTGAAGGCGAGCAGGGCCAGGGCCAGGCCGCCCAGGGTGGTGAACAGCATGGGCATGAGGTGGCGGTCGGCGAACCTGCCGCCCAGCAGGTTGCCCAGGAACATGCCGGTGCCGAGCAGGACGAGGAGCCAGGTGACGGCGCCCTCGGAGTAGCCGGCGACCTCGGTCATCATCGGGGTGATGTAGGTGACGGCGGCGAAGACCCCGCCGAAGCCGAGGACGGTCATGCCCATCGCGAGCCACACCTGGGCCCGGCGGAAGGCGGCGAACTCGCCGCGCACGCTCGGGGCCGGCGGGCGGCCCTGTTCGGGGACGAGCCGGGCGACGCCGAGCAGGCCGATCACGCCGAGGGCGGCGACGACGGCGAAGGTGGTGCGCCAGCCCGCGGCCTGTCCGATGTACGTGCCGAGCGGGACACCGACGATGTTGGCGACGGTGAGGCCGGTGAACATCAGCGAGATGGCGGAGGCCTTCTTGTGGGGGGCCACCAGGTCGGCGGCGACGACGGAGCCGATGCCGAAGAACGCGCCGTGGGCCAGCGAGGCGACGACCCGGCCGGCCAGCATCAGGCCGAACGCGGGCGCCAGGGCGGAGAGCGTGTTGCCGACGACGAAGAGACCCATGAGGAACATGAGCATCTTCTTGCGGGACACCTTGGTGCCCAGCACGGTCAGCAGCGGCGCGCCGAGGACGACGCCGAGGGCGTAGCCCGTCACCAGCCAGCCGGCGGTGGGGATCGAGACCCCGAAGTCACCCGCGACCTGGGGCAGCACGCCCATGATCACGAACTCCGTGGTTCCGATCCCGAAGGCCCCGATGGCCAGGGCCAGCAGCGCGAGAGGCATGAGGAGAGCCTTTCCAGGTCATTGCGAGGAGGTCTTACGTGCGTCGACAATACTTGCAGACGCGCCATACATGCAAGCGCAGGCATCTTCGGGCGGAGTGTTCCGTCGCCTGCAAGCATCCGCGTCGCCTCGCGGGGGCGGCCCGTCGCCGCGCACGAGAAACCGGTGGGGGGAAGCGGCGGTCCCCCGCTTCCTCGCCACCGGGCGGTGTCCTTCGGGCCGGTGCCCTGCGGCTCAGCCGCTCGCCGTCACGGCCCCCAGGCCTCGAACTCGTAGATCCGGGCCGCGGGGTCCGACGTCTGGGCCGGCCGGGTGATCTCCAGGCGGACGTACCGGGCCGTGGCGGACACCGGGTGGGTGGTGACGGCCGCCGTGTTGCCGGTGACGGTGACGGCGGTGGTCCAGGGGTCGGCCGTGGAGGCGCGTACCTTCACGGTGAAGTCCCGGGTGTTCCACGCCGCGTCCTCCCCGCCGGCCGCCGCGTGGCGGACCACGAAGCGGTTCAGGGCGCGGGCGGATCCCAGGTCCACCTCCAGCCACTTGGCCGTCGTGGTCGTGCACCACTTGTCGGTGGTGCCGCCGGTCACCGTGCCGTTCACCGCCTTGGCCGGCGTCTCGGCCGCGTTGCACTGGCCGGAGGCGGTGGCGGGACGGTTCAGGGCGAGGTTGGTCGCGGTGGTGTCCGCCCAGGTGACGGTGGTCGTCGCGGCCGGGGAGCGGCCGTACTCGGCCGAGACCGCCTCCACCTCCAGGGTCGTGGTGCTCTCCGTTCCCGCCCGGTCGAGCCGGGAGACGAAGTAGGCGTCGTTGGGCGTGGCGCCCAGGAAGGTGCGCCCGCCGTCCGCGTCGCGGCGGTAGACCTCGTAGTGACGGACGGAACCGGTGGCCGACGGCGTCCAGGCCAGCCGCAGCGACTTGCGGCCCGCGCTCACGTCGGCCGCGCCGAGGACGGTCACACCGGTGGGCGCCGAGGCCGTGTCCACGGCCCCGTCGTGGACCGCGAGCTGACCGATCCGTACGTCGTACGCGGGCACGGAGCCTGCGGCCTCCAGTCCGATCTGGGCGATGGTCCGGCCGCTGTACGCGGACAGGTCGAGCGTCCTGCGCTCCCAGCCGGCGGAGGTGGTGGCGCCCAGGTCCAGGGTGGTGAAGGTGGTGGGGGCGTCGGTGAAGGAGAGCGCGGCCTTGAGCCGGGTCGGCCCGGCGGCCGGGGTCTTCAGCACGACGGAGAGACGGGTGTCGGCGGCGACCGGCAGCCTGGTCTGGTAGAGGCGGACGGTGTTCACCCCGTCGAGCCGCCCGGTCAGGCGCAGCGACGACCCGCCCTCGTAGGCGTCGGTGTGGTCGATCGACGGGGTCAGCTTCGTGCCGCCGGGAGACGTGGTGGTGACGAGCCAGCGGTAGGTGGGCGGCACGTCCTGGAGCGAGAGGTTGTTCCAGCCGGCCGAGGAGACCCGGACGCCGCGCGCGTGGTAGAAGTCGCCCTGGCCCGCCCCGAAGGAGGTGACGAACGGCTTGGCGGTGACGGGGCTCGACTCCGGGATGTAGTGGGCCAGGCCCTTCCACGCGGAGCTCGTCGTGGTGTTCGACGGGTCGCCGTTGGCGCCGTCCCAGAAGCGCGCCTCGCGGGCCTCGGCGTCGGCGCGGTTCACGGAGGAGGTGTAGGTCCACTCCGGGCGGTAGATGCCGAGCGAGGTGACGTGTTCCCGGCCGGCCGGGAAGACGGCGGACCAGGGGACGGACGTCTGGTAGCCGTTGGCCTCCGTGTCGATGCCCGCGAACAGCTCGTGTTCGTCGCGGCCGAGCCCGCGCGCGAGGGTGCGGGAGGAGTCCAGACCGGAGGCGCTCCAGCCGAAGTCGAGGAACATCGCGTCCGAGGTGCGCCGGTCGCCCTCCTGGAGGAAGGAGTCGTTGGCGGAGGTGAGGGCGTCCTGCCAGCTCACGGACCCGGACTCGGTCATCGCGTCGTACCACATGAACTCGACCGGGCCGAGGGAACGGGCGTAGCGCATCTGCTCGCGCAGCGCGGTGGCGAGGGCCGCGTCGCCGCCGGCGGTCTCCTGGTTGACGAACCAGCCGTCGAAGCCGTAGTGCTGGGCGACCTGGACGAGCTTGTCGGCCACCGGGTAGCGGCTGCCGTTCTTCTGCGTGAAGTCGCGCACCCACTGGATCTGGCCGCCGTAGGCGGTGGGCGGGAAGAAGACGGTGCCGTAGACCTTGACCCCGTTGCGGTGGGCGGCGTCGATGACGGTGGCGTTGGGGGCGAGGATCAGGCCCTCGCTCGCCGAGCCGCCCCAGAAGACGAGGGTGTCGACGTACTGCCAGTGGCCGAAGGCGTAGTAGTGCGGGTTCGCGGAGCCCTGGGACGGGTTGTTCGAGGTCGGGGCGAAGGAGACCAGCGAGGCGACCTTGCCCTCGCCGGGGCGGGCGTGGGGGTTGGCCTTGAGGGCGGGGTCGGAGACGCGCGGGCGGAGGGGGACGCGCGAGCGGTTGAACCGCGCGTCGGGGTCGGTGGCCGGGTCCCAGTTCAGGAGGGTGGTGGGGTGCCAGTACGAGGCGTACGGCTGGTCCCCCCGCTCCTCCGCGGGGCGCGGCACGGGAGCCGCCACGGGTGCGGGGTCCGCGGGGGCCGCCGTGGCGCCCGCGGCGGGGAGGAGGCCGAGAAGGGCGGCGGTCAGCGCCGCCAGGAGGGCGGCGGGAAAACGTTGTCTCATCCGAAGCTCCGGTCCAGCGGGAGGGTGGGGTCCTGGACGTGCTGGAGGTACAGGTGGTGCGGATGAAGCGACGGCTCACGGGAGGCGGCCGTCCGCCGGGAGGCTAAACGGCTTTAGTAGGGCGGTCAAGGGTGGGTGGGGCGGCGGTCGGTACGGGGCGGGACCGGCGTCCCCGGTACGGAACGGCGGCGCGGACGGGGCACCGGTCGGACGCCGGGGAGGTACCGGTGAGGCGGGGTGCGGACCCGGGCGCCGCCCCAGGTGCGGGCGGCGCCCAGGTGGGGCGCGGCACCCGGCGAGACGGGGTGCGGGCCGCGCGTCGGGGCGCAGCCGGCTGTGGCCCCGGCGTCAGGCGGTGCGGTCCCCCGGGGGCGCCGTGCTCTCGCGGACCGTCAGGCGCGGGGTGGGGTTCTTGATGTCCCGCGCCTCTTCCGGGTCGTCCAGGAGGGCGAGCAGCGCCCGCGCGACCTGCTCGCCGAGGGCGAAAGTGTCACGCGTGAGGGCGGTGAGGGCGGGGTGGACGATCCGGGCGAGCGCGGAGTCCTCGAAGGAGACGACGGACAGCTCGCCGGGCACGGCGACGCCCATCTCGGCGGCGACGCCGAGTCCGGCCACCGCCATGACGTCGCTGTCGTAGATGAGCGCGGTGGGCCGCCGGGGCCGGGCGAGCAGGGTCCGGGTGGCGGCGGCGCCCTCCGCGTCGCTGAAGTCCGTCGGCAGCGAGACGGCCTCCAGACCGAGCCGCCGCGCCCCGTCCCGTACCGCCCGGATCCTGCGGCGGGTGTGCTGGAAGGCCGGGAGCCCGGCGAGGTGGGCGATCCTGCGGTGCCCCAGCGCGGCGAGGTACTCCACGAGGGAGAGCATCGCCTCGCGGTCGTCGGCCCAGACGCTCGGCAGGCGGCCGTGGCGGCCGGGGCCGCCGATGACCATCGCCGGTACGCCGAGCTCCTCCAGGACGGGGACGCGCGGGTCGCGCACCTGGAGGTCGACCAGCACGAAACCGTCCACGCGGTGTTCCGAGGCCCAGCGGCGGTAGACCTCGATCTCGGCGGCGGTGTCCTCCACGACGAGGAGCTGGAGGGCCGTGCCGCGCGTCGACAGGGCCGCCTGCAGCCCGCTGAGCAGCTGACCGAAGAACGGTTCGAGGCCGATGGTGCGGGCCGGGCGGGCGAGGACGAGCCCGACGGTGCCGGCCCGGGCGCCGCCGAGGGCGCGGGCGGCACTGTGCGGGCGCCAGTTCATCTCCTCGGCGACGCGCAGGATCCGCTCCCTGGTCGCGGCGCTGACCCCGGGGCGCCCGTTCAGGGCGAAGGAGACCGCGCCCTTGGAGACTCCGGCGCGGCTGGCGATGTCGGCGATGGTGGGTCTGGCCACGGGGCGCCCCTCTTCCGTCCTCGAGCTCTCCCTTGACAGCGGAGTCTAACGGGAGCATAGTCCCCCTTCGCTAGACCGGTTTAGTCATACTGATCCACCGTCGGACAGCACAGACCGGGAGACCTCGATGCGAAGAAGCCTCTGGATCCGACCGGCCGTCGCGGCGCTCGTCGCGGTGACCCTCGCCGGCTGCGGGCTCGGCGACCCGGGCGGCGCGAGCGATGACAACGATGCCAAGGGTGAGGTGAAGGGCCGGGTCTCGCTCCAGACCTGGGCCCTGAAGCCGAAGTTCACCGCGTACATGGAGGGCCTCATCGACGCCTTCGAGAAGAAGCACCCGGGCGTGGAGGTCCAGTGGCTCGACCAGCCCGGGGAGGGGTACTCCGAGAAGGTCCTGAGCCAGGCCGCCGGCGGCACCCTGCCCGACGTGGTCAATCTGCCGCCCGACTTCGCGCTGCCGCTGGTGCGGCGGAACATGCTGCTCGACGTGGGCGCGGCCGATCCGGCCCTGACCGCCGACTACGTGAAGGGCGGCGTCGACGCGTACCGCTTCCCCGGCACCCGGGGCACGTACGGCTATCCCTGGTATCTCAACACCGACGTCAACTACTGGAACGCCGAACAGCTCACGCGCTACGGCCTGGATCCGAAGAAGCCGCCCGCCGACCTGGACCAGCTGATCGCGGCGGCCCGCACGGTCAAGCAGCGGTCCGGCGGGAAGGTCCATCTGATGAGCCGCAAGCCCGGCCTGATGGACTTCGCCAACGCCGGGGTGCGGCTGATGTCCGAGGACGGCACCCGCTTCACGTTCAACACCCCCGAGGCCGCGGCGCTCCTCGACCGGTACCGGGAGGCGTTCAGGGAGGGGCTGCTCCCCAAGGACGTGTTGACCGAGACGTATGCCGGGAACACCGCGCTCTTCAGCTCCGGCACCGCCGCCTGGACCACCGCCGGCGGCAACTACATCACCTCGCTCGCCGTCGACAACCCGACCCTCGCGCCCAAGGTGGTCTCCTCCCCCGCCATGGGGACGCCGCCGCTGTACGTCCAGGGGCTGTCGGTCGCGCGGTCGAGCGGGAACCGGGCCACCGCACTGGCGCTCGCCCGCTGGATCACCAACGCCCCGAACCAGGCCGCGTTCGCCCGCCTCACCAGCATCTTCCCGTCCACGAAGGCCTCCGCCGGCGACGCCTTCCTCAGCCGCAGCGACGGCACCAACGCGGGCGACGCGAAGGTCACCGCCTTCGCCTCGCTCGCCAGGGCCCGGATGCTGGAACCGGTCCAGGCCAACGACGCCGTCAAGACCGTCGTCAACCAGCAGATCGCCCTCGCCCTCAGCGGCCAGGCCTCCTCCCGGGAAGCGCTGGACACGGCGGTCGCCCGCGCCGACGAGCTCCTGAAGGACTGAGTCCGGCCCCGTGCGGACGGCGCGCCGTCCGCACCGTCCGGCCCGTGGCCCTCTCCCCCGGCCCCACCGGCCCCGGAAGGCCCCGGGCCCCGCACCGCCGTACTCCCCCGAGGAAGGCACCCCATGACACACCGGCGCTGGTTCACCCCGTGGCTGCTCGCCGCGCCCGCCGTGGTCTGGCTCGCCGTGTTCAACCTGTGGCCCGCCGTCAACACGGTGATCCTGTCGTTCACCAACGCCAAACCGCTGGGCGGCGGCCGCTTCACGGGCCTGGCCAACTACGAACGCGCCCTCGACGACGAGCAGTTGGCCGACGCCCTGCTCAACAGCGTCATCTACCTGCTGATCTGCCTGCCCCTGCTCACCTTCCTGCCCCTGCTGCTCGCGCTCCTCGTGGAGAAGAAGCTGCCGGGCATCACCTTCTTCCGCACCGCCTTCTACACCCCGGTCGTCGCCTCCGCCGTCGTGGTCGGACTGATCTGGGGCTGGGTGCTCGACGACCGCGGCCTCCTCAACGGGATCCTCGGCGCCCTCGGCGTGGCGGACCGGCCCGTCCCCTTCCTCACCGACCGCTGGCTGCTGCTGTTCAGCGCCATCGCGCTGACGGTGTGGAAGGGCCTCGGCTACTACATGGTCATCTACCTGTCCGCCCTCGGGAACGTGCCGCGCGAACTCCACGAGGCCGCCGCCGTCGACGGGGCCTCCGCCCCGCGCCGCTTCTGGCACGTCACACTTCCCGGTGTACGCCCCGCGATGATGCTCGTCTCCGTGCTCATCGCGGTCTCCGCGCTGCGCGTCTTCTCCGAGCTGTACGTCCTGTCGGACGGCACCGGCGGACCGGGCGGGCGGACCATGTCGGTGGTGATGCTCATCCAGATGTACAGCAGGGGCTTCACCGGGCACATCGGCTACGCCTCCGCGCTGAGCATCCTGCTGTTCCTCCTCACCGTCGGCCCGATGCTGCTGCTCGCCCGGCTCAACCGGAAGGGGGCCTGAGGTGTCCCGGAGCTTCGCCACCCCGTCCGCCGGAGAGAAGGCCGTGCGCTACGTCCTGCTCGTCCTCGTCCTCCTGCTGACCGTCGGCCCGTTCCTGTGGCAGCTGTCGACGTCGCTGAAGGGGCCGGGCGAGGACGTGTACTCCCCCACCCCCGACTTCCTGCCCTCCGACCCGACGCCGGCCAACTACGGGCAGGTCGCCGAGACGGTCCCGGTGTGGACGTACGCCGTCAACTCGCTGGTGGTGGCGGGGATCGCGGTCGCCGGCAACGTCGTCGGCGCCACCCTCGCCGGCTACGCCCTGGCCCGGCTCCGCTTCCGGGGCGCCCGGCTGGTGCTCGGCCTGTTCCTCGCCACGCTCGTGCTGCCCGGCGAGGTCACGATCGTCTCGCAGTACGTGACGATCCGCAGCCTCGGTCTCACCGACACCCTGCTCGGGGTGGCCCTCCCCGGCGCCCTGGCCATGCTCAACGTCCTGCTGATGTACACGGCGTTCCGGGCGATCCCGCCCGACCTCGACGCCGCCGCCCTGGTGGACGGGGCCAACGTGTGGCAGCGCCTGGTCCACGTGGGACTGCCCAACGTGCGGGGAATGCTGAGCGTGGTCGTGATCTTCACGTTCATCGGCGCGTGGGACGACTTCCTGTGGCCGCTGATCGTGCTGAACGACCCCGCGCGCTACACCCTCACTGTGGGCCTCCAGTACCTCGACGGCACGTTCGCCGCGAACCCACGGCTCATCGCGGCCGGCACGATGATCGCCTTCCTGCCGGTCGTCGCCGTCTTCGCCGCGCTCCAGCGGTTCTTCTTCAAGGGCGTCGAGGAAGGAGCGGTCAAAGGATGAACACCACCCACGGAGGATCCCCCTCACCGGGCCACGGAGGACCGATCCCCTCGACCGGCCGCGAGAACCGTCCGGCCGGGCCGGCACGCCCGGCGCCGCGCTTCGGCGTCAACTACACGCCGAGCCGGGGCTGGTTCCACCACTGGCTCGACTTCGACCTGGACGCCGTCCGGGCCGATCTGGACTCGATCGCCGGCCTCGGCCTGGACCACGTGCGGGTCTTCCCGCTCTGGCCGGTGTTCCAGCCCAACCGGGCCCTGATCCGGCCGCGGGCGGTCGAGCAGCTGGTGAGCCTGGTCGACGCGGCGGCCGAACGGGGACTCGACGTCGCCGTCGACGGCCTCCAGGGGCATCTGTCGAGCTTCGACTTCCTGCCGTCGTGGACGGTCACCTGGCACCGGCGGAACCTGTTCACCGACCCCGACGTCCTCGACGGGCAGGCCGCCTACCTGCGGACGCTCGCCTCGGCCCTCGCCGACCGCCCGGCGTTCCTCGGCATGACCCTCGGCAACGAGATCAACCAGTTCTCCGGCGATCCGCACCCCGACCCGGACCGGATCACGCCCGGCCAGGCGGAGCGCTGGCTGCGCCGGATGCTGGCGGCCTGCGAGGAGGGCGCGCCGGGCCGCGCGCACCTGCACGCCGCGTACGACGCCGCCTGGTACCTGGACGGCCACCCCTTCACGCCGGCGCACGCCGCCCGGCTGGGCGCGGCGACGGCGGTCCACTCGTGGGTCTTCAACGGGACCGCCCAGCGCCACGGCCCGGACTCCTTCGCGACCGGTCACCACGCCGCGTACATGATCGAGCTGTCCAAGGCGTGGGCCGAGGACCCGCACCGCGCGGTCTGGCTCCAGGAGGTGGGGGCGCCCGCGCCGCACATCGCCGCCGGCCGGGCCGCCGGCTTCACCCGGACGACGCTCGCCGCCGCGCTGGACTGCCCGGACCTGTGGGGGGTCACCTGGTGGTGCTCCCACGACGTCGACCGGTCGCTGGCCGACTTCCCCGAGCTGGAATACACCCTCGGGGTGCTGACCACCGACCGGCGGGTGAAGCCCGCGGGCCGGGCACTGGCCCGGGCCGCCGCCGACGTGCGGGAGGCCTGGACGCCGCCGGCACCGCGCACCACGGCGCTCGTGCTCGACCTGCCCGAGGACGCGCCGGAGCGGGCGGTGTGCGGCCCGGAGGGCGCGTTCTTCGGGGCGTACATGCGGCTGGCGGCCGACGGCGCGCGGCCGGCCGTCGTCCTGGCGTCCCGCGCCGGGGACCGGGAGCATCTGACGGCGCGGGGCATCACCGAGACGGTGACCCCCGACGCCGTGCACCGGTCCTGACCCGCCCGAGGCCCGTCCGGCCCCTGTCCGCCCTTCCCTTCCCGTCCGCCAGCCAGCCAGCCACGTGATGGAGCGCCCCATGCATGACGACCGCCGTCTGACCGAAGCCCGGCTCAAGCGGGTCCTCGACGAACGCGTCCGCCCCGCGATCCACCCGGAGTCCGTGCCTTTGGAGGCCGGGATCTGGACGGCCCCCGGCGAACCGGTTCCGGTGGCCGAAGGCCTCGCCGCCCCCCGCACCCCGGTCGCCGTCGGCGACGCCTGGGGAGCCCCCTGGGGCACGAGCTGGCTCACCGTGTCGGGGAGGGTTCCGAAGGCCTGGGCGGGCCGGACCGTGGAGGCGCTCATCGACCTGGGCTTCGACGCCAACATGCCCGGTTTCCAGTGCGAGGGGCTGGTCTACCGGCCCGACGGCTCACCCGTGAAGGGGCTGCATCCGCGCAACCAGTGGGTGCGGATCGCGTCCCCGGCGGCCGGTGGCGAGGAGGTGCTGCTGCACGTCGAGGCGGCCTCGAACCCGGTGATCCTGGACTACCACCCGTTCCTGCCGACGGATCTCGGCGACCGGGAGACGGCCGGTGACGCGCCGCAGTACCGGCTGGCGCGGCTGGACCTGGCCGTCTTCGACGAGACGGTGTGGCAGCTGGTGATGGACCTGGAGGTGCTGGGCGAGCTGATGGCGGAACTGCCGGTGGAGGGAGCGCGCCGCTGGGAGATCCTGCGGGCCGTGGACCGGGCTCTCGACGCGCTGGACCTCCAGGACGTGGGCGGCACGGCGGCCGCCGCCCGCGAGCGGCTGGCCGGGGTGCTCTCCTCCCCCGCCGAGCCGTCGGCGCACCGGATCAGCGCGGTGGGTCACGCGCACATCGACTCGGCCTGGCTCTGGCCGCTGCGCGAGACGGTCCGCAAGGTGGCGCGGACGACGGCGAACATGACGGCGCTCCTGGAGGACGAGCCGGACTTCGTGTACGCGATGTCGCAGGCGCAGCAGTACGCGTGGATCAAGGAACACCGGCCCGAGGTGTACGCGCGGGTGAAGAAGGCGGTCGCGGAGGGCCGGTTCGTACCGGCCGGCGGCATGTGGGTGGAGTCCGACACGAACATGCCGGGCTCGGAGGCGATGGCCCGTCAGTTCGTCCACGGGAAGCGGTTCTTCCTGGAGGAGTTCGGGGTCGAGAACGAGGAGGCGTGGCTGCCCGACACCTTCGGCTTCGCGGGCGGGCTGCCGCAGATCATCCGGGCGGCCGGTGCGAAGTGGCTGCTCACGCAGAAGATCTCGTGGAGCCAGGTCAACTCCTTCCCGCACCACACCTTCTGGTGGGAGGGGATCGACGGGACGCGGATCTTCACGCACTTCCCGCCGATCGACACGTACAACTGCTCGATGCAGGGCAAGGAGATCGCCCACGCGGTCCGGAACTTCAAGGACAAGGGTCGGGCGCGGCACTCGCTCGCGCCGACCGGATGGGGTGACGGCGGCGGCGGTACGACGCGGGAGATGGTGGCGAAGGCGGCGCGGCTGCGGGACCTGGAGGGTTCGGCGCGTGTGCGGTGGGAGCGTCCGGCGGAGTTCTTCGCGCGCGCCGAGGCGGAGTACCGGGACGCGCCGGTGTGGGTGGGTGAGCTGTACCTGGAGCTGCACCGGGCGACGCTGACGAGCCAGGCGCGGACCAAGCAGGGCAACCGGGCCGCCGAGAACCTGCTGCGGGAGGCGGAGCTGTGGTCGGCCACGGCTGCCGTGCGTGCCGGACTTCCCTACCCGTACGAGGAGTTGGACCGGATCTGGAAGACGGTGCTGCTGCACCAGTTCCACGACATCCTGCCGGGTTCGTCGATCGCGTGGGTGCACCGGGAGGCGGAGCGGACGTACGCGGCGGTCACCGGGGAGCTGACCGGCATCGTGGAGCGCGCGCAGCGGGCGCTGGCGGGCGGCGGCGGGGGCGAGGTCGTGTTCAACGCGGCGCCGCACGCGCGGGCCGGGGTGCCGGCGGGCGGCGCGCGCCCGGCGGGGCCCGTGGGCGGCGGCTGCGCGGTGGAGGCCGCTCCCGGCGGCGGGTACGTGCTGACCAACGGGCTGCTGCGGGTGACGGTGGACGCGCGCGGGCTGGTGGTGTCGGTGGTCGATTCGGCGAGCGGCCGCGAGACGATCGCTCCGGGCGCGGCGGCCAATCTGCTCCAACTGCACCCGGACTTCCCGAACATGTGGGACGCGTGGGACGTGGACCGGTTCTACCGGAACACCGTCACCGATCTGACGGAGGCCGAGGAGGTGGCGGTGGCCGTGGACCGGCCGGACACGGTGGCGGTGCGGGTCACCCGGTCGTTCGGCTCCTCGCGCGCGGTCCAGACGCTGACGCTGAACTCCGGCTCGGGGCGGCTCGATCTGGACACCGAGGTGGACTGGCACGAGACGGAGAAGTTCCTGAAGCTGGCCTTCCCGCTGGACATCCACACGGACCGGTACGCGGCGGAGACGCAGTTCGGCCACCTCCACCGGCCGACCCACACCAACACCAGCTGGGAGGCGGCCAAGTTCGAGGCGTGCAACCACCGGTTCGTCCACCTGGAGGAGCCGGGCTGGGGCGTGGCCCTGGTGACGGCCTCGACCTACGGTCACGACGTGACGCGGACGGTACGGGCCGAGGACCGGGGAACCACGACGACCGTACGGGCCTCGCTGCTGCGGGCGCCCCGTTTCCCCGATCCGCACACCGACCAGGGCGTGCACCGTTTCCGGCACGCCCTGGTGCCGGGGGCGGGCGTGGGTGACGCGGTGCGCGAGGGGTACCGGGTGAACCTCCCCGAGCGGCGGTTGCCGGGCCACGCCGCCGTGGAGCCGCTGGTGCGCGTGGACGAGGAGGCGGTGGTGGTGAGCGCGGTGAAGCTGGCCGACGACGGCAGCGGTGACGTGGTCGTGCGGCTCTACGAGTCCCGGGGAGGCCGGGCCGAGGCGCTGCTGACCACCGATCTGGGCGGGAGCGGTGAGGTGGCGGTGTGCGACCTGCTGGAGCGGCCGCTCGCCGAGGCCCCACAGGGCGCGGTGCGCGGGGTGGACGGCGGGCTGCGGCTGCGGCTGCGGCCCTTCGAACTGCTCACGCTGCGCTTCGCCCGCCCGGCCGGAGGGGTGTAGGGCCCAGGCGGAAGGCGTCGGAGCCGGCGGGGCGGGCCGCCCGGTGGCGAGGCCGGTGATTGTGCCGATGCCCGCCGGGCGCGCCGGCCCGACAGTGGCGGAACCGAAGCGGGGCCGTCCGCCGGATGTCCGGGGGATGGCCGCCGCAGGACCAACGAGAGGACGACTCCGTCGTGAGACGACACCTTGCCGGCGCCGCGGGCGCGGCCGCCGCCTGCCTCGCCGCCCTGCTCCTCGCCCCGGGGGCCACCGCGGCTCCCGCCACCTCCTCGGCCGCCCTGGCCGCGAACCCGTACGAGCGCGGTCCCGCCCCCACGGAGGCGAGCGTCCTGGCGTCCCGCGGCCCGTACGCGGTGTCGCAGACCAGCGTCTCGTCCCTGGCCGCCACGGGCTTCGGCGGCGGCACCATCTACTATCCGACGACCACCGCCGACGGGACCTTCGCGGCCGTGGTGATCTCGCCCGGGTTCACCGCCACCCAGTCGTCGATCGCCTGGCTCGGGCCGCGCCTCGCCTCGCAGGGCTTCGTGGTGTTCACCATCGACACCCTCACCACGATGGACCAGCCCGACAGCCGGGGCCGCCAGCTCCTCGCCGCGCTCGACCACCTGACGCAGCGCAGCACGGTCCGGGGCCGCGTCGACGCGACCCGGCTCGGGGTGATGGGGCACTCGATGGGCGGCGGGGGAACCCTGGAGGCCGCCAAGAGCCGGCCGTCCTTGAAGGCGGCCATTCCGCTGACCGGCTGGAACACGGACAAGACCTGGCCGGAGATCTCCACGCCCACGCTGGTCATCGGCGCCGACGGGGACACGATCGCCCCGGTCGCCACCCACTCCGAGCCCTTCTACGAGAGCCTGCCCGCCTCGCTGGACAAGGCCTATCTGGAGCTGAACGGGGCTTCGCACTTCACCCCGAACACCTCGGACACGACGATCGGGAAGTACTCCCTCTCCTGGCTCAAGCGGTTCCTCGACAACGACACCCGCTACGAGCAGTTCCTGTGTCCGCTGCCGCGGCCGAGTCTGACGATCGAGGAGTACCGGGGCAGCTGCCCGCTCGGTTCCTGACCCCCTGTGCGCCGTCACAGCGGAGGACCGCGGGGTCTGGGCGGACGCCCAGACCCCGCGCCCTCGCGGCGACCGCCCCGGTGTCGCGCGGGTACGGTGACCGGCGTGAGGGGAGCCACGCACACCGCTGCGGCCGCCGGGCCGGGACCGGACGTCCGGTGGTACGGCCGGACGGCCGAACTCGCCGTGGTGGAGGAGCTGTCGGCGCGCGTCGCCGCCGGGGCCGGCGGCGGCGTCGTGTGTGTCACCGGCGGTCCCGGCGAGGGCCGCAGCACCCTGCTGGCGCGGGCCGTACGCGACTTCCCCGGTACGGCGGCGCTGGTCGCCGCGCCGGGCCACCGGGTGCCGTGGAGCGGGGCGCGGGCCCTGTGCGCCGCTCTCGCCCCGAGCGAGGCGGCGGTCCGGCGGGCACTGCGGCTCGCGCGCGGCCCGGCCGGGCTCGGCGCGGCCCTCGCCGGGCTCGTCCCCGGCCGCCCCGCGCTGTTCTGTCTGGACGATCTGCACCTGTGGGACGCGCATTCGCGGGCCGCGCTGGCCGCGACCTGGCAGGAGCCCGGCCCCTGGGCGCGGCGGACGGGCTGGGTCGTGTCCTCGGCCCGCCACCACCGGGTGCCGGGACCGGCCGGGACCCGGACGGTACGGCTGGGGCGGCTCGGACGGGAGGCGGCGCGGGCGCTCCTCGGTGAGCTGTGCCCGGTGCCGCCCGCCGGGCCGGTCGCGGAGCGGCTGCTCGACGCGGCGGACGGACACCCCGGGGTGCTGGCCGCGGCGGTACGGCGCCTGTCCCCGGCGCAGCTCTCGGGGCGGGCGCCGCTGCCGGGGGACGTGGCCGGCGGCGGCGTCCTCGCCGAGGTGTACGGCGGGCTGCTGGGCTCGCTCCCGGTGGACGGCCGGCGCCTGCTCGCCGTGGTGGCCGGGGCCTGCGGGGGTGCGGACGGGGACCGGGGTGCGACGGTGGGGGCGGTCCTGGACCGGGCGCGGGAGGCGCGGGTCCCGGCCGAGCCGCTGGACGGGCTGGTCGCGGACGGGTTGCTGCGCCGGACGGGCGGCGTGCTGGGGTTCGAGGACCCGTTCCTGCGGCGCGCGGCGCTCGCCGGCCGTCCGGCGCCGGCGGCGGGCGGGGCGGACGGGCGGAGCCCCGGTGAACGCCACCGGGCCGACCGGCTCGGTCCGCCCGCGGCGGTGCGGGCCCGGGGCGCCGCGGCCCGCGGACGTTCCCTGCTGGTGCGCGGGCTCGCGGCGCTGGCGGGCGGCCCGGTGATGGACGCGCACGAGTCGCTGCTGCGAGCGGCCGAACTCCTCGGCGGCGAGGCGCCGGTGGAGGCCTCCGACGCCCGGTTCCTGGCGATGGAGGCGGCCTGGGCGGCGGGGGACGTCCCGGCGTGTCTGGCCGCCCTGGAGGGAGCGCGGGAACGGCGGGGCACGGAGCGGGACTTCCTCGACGGGCTGCGGGCCGCGCTGACCGAGCGGCTCGACGAGGCCCGTACCGCGCTCTCCCGGGTGGTCGCCCTCGACGGGGCGTCGGACGAGCCGCGGCTGCTGCTGCGGGCGGGCTCGGCGGCGCTCGTGCTCGGCGACACGGCCGCGGCGGCCCGGGTGCACGGGCGCGCGCTCGCCCGGGCCAGGGCCGAGCACCGTACGGCTCTGCTGCCGCGCGCCCTGGAGCACCTGGCCTACGCCGAGCTGCGGGCCGGATGCCACAGCCGGGCGGCGCGCACCGCCCGGGAGGGGCTGCGGGCGGCCGAGCTGACGGGCCAGCGCAATGTCGCGGCGCATCAGCACGCCGTGCTGGCGCTGGTGGCGTCGGTCACGGACGACGGCGCGGCGGTGGTGGAGCACGCCGGGCGGGCGCTGGCGATCGCAAGGCCGCACGGGCTTGCGCAGGCGGTGACGCTGGCCGAGTGGGCGCTGGCCCGCGGCGAGCTGGGGCGGGGGCTGGCCGATCAGGCGGCGGCGCGGCTGCGGCCGCTCGTGCGCCCCGGGCCCCGCGGCGGGCACTTCGCGCTGCGGATGATGGTCGTGCCGTGCTTCGTGGAGGCGGCGGTCGCGGCCGGGCGGCCGGCGGAGGCGCGGGAGGCGACGGCCCGGTACGCCGTGTGGGCCGGCCTCGGGGTGGACGGGCAGGCACCGGCCCAGTGGGCGCGGTGCCGGGCGCTGCTGGCGCGGGGCGAGGAGCCGGCCCGCTGGTTCGGGGAGGCGGTGCTGCGGCACGAGGGCACCGGCAACGACTTCGAGCGGGCCCGCACCCTCCTCGCGTACGGCACCTGGCTGCGCAGGCGCCGGCGTCCCGGTGAGGCGCGCGGGCCGCTGCGGGACGCGCTGGTGACCTTCGAGCGGGCGGCCGCGCCGGGCTGGGCGGAGCGCGCCCGGGGCGAGCTGCGGGCCACCGGGGCGACCAGCGGCAGCGCCGCCGATCCGGAGGCGGTGGGCGAGCTCACCCCGCAGCAGCAGCGGATCTCCCGGCTCGTCGCGCGGGGCGCCACGAACCGGGAGATCGCCGCGCGGCTGGGCCTGAGCCCGCGGACGGTCGACCACCATCTGCGGGGCGTGTACGCGCGGCTCGGAATCCGGTCCCGGGTCGAACTGCCCGCCGCTCTGGGATGGTTCGACCCGGAGGGTGAGCCGGCTCCCCACCGGGGGTGAACCGCGAGGAGGAGGCGGGCAGGGCCGCCGCGGGGAGCCGGAGCGGGTGCCGTCAGCGGGCGGAGAGCAGCTCCAGCGTGTCGATCACGCGGTTGGAGAAGCCCCACTCGTTGTCGTACCAGGCGACGACCTTGACGTGGCGGCCGTCGACGCGGGTGAGGTCGGCGTCGAAGATGGAGGAGGCCGGGTTGCCGGTGATGTCGGAGGAGACCAGCGGGTCCTCCGAGTACTCCAGGACACCGGCGAGCGGGCCCTCGGCGGCGGCGCGGTAGGCGGCCAGGACGTCCTCGCGGGTCACGTCGCGGGCGACGGTGGTGTTGAGCTCGACGATGGAGCCGACCGGGACGGGGACGCGGATCGAGTCGCCGGAGAGCTTGCCGTCCAGGTTCGGCAGCACGAGGCCGATCGCCTTGGCGGCGCCGGTGGTCGTCGGCACGATGTTGACGGCGGCGGCGCGGGCGCGGCGGGCGTCGCGGTGCGGGCCGTCCTGGAGGTTCTGCTCCTGGGTGTAGGCGTGCACGGTGGTCATGAACCCGTGCTCGATGCCGGCGAGTTCGTCCAGGACGGCGGCGAGCGGGGCGAGCGCGTTGGTGGTGCAGGACGCGTTCGACACGATGGTGTGCAGGTCCGGGTCGTACGCGTCGGTGTTCACGCCGTAGGCGAGGGTGACGTCGGCGCCGTCGGCGGGGGCGCTCACGAGGACGCGCTTCGCGCCCGCGTCGAGGTGCGCGCGGGCCGCCTTGGCGGAGGTGAAGCGGCCGGTCGACTCCAGGACGATGTCGACGCCGAGTTCGGCCCACGGCAGGTTGGCGGGCTCGCGCTCGGCGAGCACCTTGATGCGGCGGCCGTCGACGACGAGGGTGTCGCCGTCCACGGAGACCGGCCGGCCGAGGCGGCCGGAGGTGGAGTCGTAGGCGAGCAGCCGCGCGAGGCCCGCGGGCTCCGTCAGGTCGTTGACGGCGACGATCTCGAGCGCGGAGTCGCGTTCGAGCAGGGCGCGCAGCACGTTGCGTCCGATGCGGCCGAATCCGTTGATGGCGATGCGAGTCATGAGCGGGGTCCCTTCCGTTTCGACCCCAGGTTCGCCGGGCGCGACCGCCGGTGACAGCGGCGTGATCGCCACGGTCCGAAAGGATCACGCCAGCCGACGCCGGGGACGGTCCGGGCAGGTCAGCGCGGGTGCGGAGGAACGGCTCGGGATCGGCGTCAGTCGTTCTGGGCGAAGGTGCGCCGGTACTCGCTGGGCGTGGTGCCGAGGATCCGCTGGAAGTGCAGGCGCAGGTTGGCGCCGGTGCCGAGGCCGACGTCGGCCGCGATCTGTTCGACGCCGCGCTCCGACCGCTCCAGGAGCTCGCGGGCCATGTCGAGGCGGGCGCGCATGACCCATTGCATGGGGGTGTAGCCGGTGTCCTCGACGAAGCGCCGGGAGAAGGTGCGGGGGGAGACGGCGGCGTGCCGGGCGAGGACGTCGAGGGTGAGGGGTTCGCCGAGGCGGTGCAGGGCCCACTCGCGGGTGGCGGCGAACCGTTCGCCGAGGGGTTCGGGCACGCTGCGCGGCACGTACTGGGCCTGGCCGCCGCTGCGGTAGGGGGCGGCGACGAGACGGCGGGCGGCGTGGTTGGAGGCGGCCACGCCGAGGTCACCGCGCAGGATGTGCAGGCACAGGTCGATGCCGGAGGCGGCGCCTGCGGAGGTCAGGACGCTGCCCTCGTCGACGAACAGCACGTTCTCGTCGACGCGGACGCGCGGGCGCTTGGCCGCGAGCGCCTGGGTGTAGTGCCAGTGGGTGGTGGCGCGCTTGCCGTCGAGGAGGCCGGTCGCGGCGAGCGCGAAGGCGCCGGTGGAGATGGCGGCGAGGCGCGCGCCGCGCGCGTGGGCGGCGATCAGCGCGTCGACGACGGGCGCCGGCGGGTCCTCGCGGTCGGGGAAGCGGTAGCCGGGGACGAAGACGATGTCGGCCCAGGTGAGGGCGGAAAGGCCGTGGGCGACCTGGTAGGAGAGTCCGTCGCCGCCGGTCACGGTGCCGGGCTCGGCGCCGCAGACCCTGACCTCGTACGGCATGCTCGCGCGGGTCGTGAAGACCTGCGCGGGTATGCCGACGTCGAGCGGCTTGGCGCCGTCGAGGACGAGGACGGCGACGCGGTGCAGGCGGGAGGGTTTCACGGATCGAGGGTATGCCGGGAGGGGACCGTCTCCCGCCGGCCCCCTCCCCCGTCCTCCGCCGGTGTCCGCGGCGCGCCGGTCACCCGGCGCCGGGTGGCGGGGCGGGGTCCGGGTCCGGCACGCCGGCGAAGGGGCTGGTGCCGAGGGCGGCGAGGAGGCCGGCCGGGTCGTCGTACACGGCGGTGGCGCCCGCCTCGGTGAGGTCGGCCCGGGGGATTCCGCCGCACAGCAGGGCGACCCGGGCGACACCGGCCCGGCTCGCGGCCCGCATGTCCCAGACGCTGTCCCCCACGAACACGGCACGGTCGGGAGCGACCCCCACCAGGGAGAGCGCGTGCTCGACGGGGTCGGGCGCGGGTTTACCCGCGTCGACGTCCTCGGAGGTGGCGGTCGCGGCGATCGCGTCGTCGGCGTCGATCGCCCGGCGCAGCGCGGCGAGCTCCCGGTCCTTGGCGGAGGTGACGAGGACGACCTTCCAATCGTCGTCGGCCAGCGCCCTGAGCAGGTCGGCCGCCCGGTCGTGGGCGGTCAGCCGCTCGAAGAAGGTGCCGTACAGGGTGTCGTGGGCGTGGCTGAGCCGCTCGTCGCCCGCGTGGTCGCGGTCCTCGCCCAGGAGGTGGTCGAGGAGCTGGTCGCCCGGGAGGCCGATCGCCCGGTGGATGGCATGGGCGGGCACCTGGTGGCCGCCCTGGCGCAGCGCCTCCCACCAGGCGACGACGTGGAGGTGGTTGGTGTCGGCGAGGGTGCCGTCCACGTCGAAGAGGGCGGCCCGGCCGGTGCCGGAGGCGCGCCCGGGGTCGTGGTCGGGGTCGGGGGCCACGGGGGTCCTCCTCACAGCTCTCGGAGGGCGGGCAGAAGGGTGGTCTCGGCCCAGCGGAGGAAGGGGAGCTGCTGGTCGCCGCCGATCTGGACGAGGGCGAGGTCGGTGAAGCCCGCTTCGGCGTAGGGGCGGACGGCCTCGATGACCGCGTCGACGTCGTCGCCGCAGGGGATGTTCTGCGCCACGTCCTCGGGAGTGACGTACGCGGTGGCCTGGTCGAAGCCGGACGGCAGGGGCAGCTCGGCGTTGAGGCGCCAGCCCCCGAGGGACCAGCGGAACTGCTCGTGGGCGCGGGCGACGGCTTCCTCGCGGTCGGCGCCGTAGCAGATGGGCAGCTGCCCGATCCGGGGCTTGCCCGCCCCGCCGTGGGCGTCGAAGGCGTCGACCAGCTCCCGCTTCGGTTCGGTGGCGATCAGGAGGTCGCCCAGGCGCCCGGCCAGTTCGCAGGAGCGGGAGCCGGAGACGGCGATGCCGACCGGCGGCGGGGTGTCGGGGAGGTCCCAGACCCGGGCGTTGTCGACCTGGAAGTGCTTGCCGTGGTGGGTGACGTATCCGCCGTCGAACAGGGCGCGGATGATCTCGGTGGCCTCCTCCAGCATCTCCAGGCGCACGCGGGCGGAGGGCCAGCCGCGGCCGACGACGTGTTCGTTGAGGTTCTCCCCCGAGCCGAGGCCCAGCCGGAAGCGGCCCTCGGACAGGAGCTGGAGGGTCGCCGCCTTCTGGGCGATCACGGCGGGGTGGTAGCGGAAGGTCGGACAGGTGACGTACGTCATCAGCGGGATGCGGGAGGTGGCCTGCGCCGCCGCGCCGAGGACGCTCCAGGCGTACGGGGCGTGCCCCTGGGACTCCAGCCAGGGGAAGGAGTGGTCGGAGATGACGGAGAAGTCGAATCCGACCCGTTCCGCCTCGACCACGTGGTCGACCAGCTCCCGGGGCCCCGCCTGCTCGGTCATCATCGTGTAGCCGAAGTGCATCATGACGGGCGACTTGCCAGGCCCGCCGCTCCCGAAACGGGCCGGAAGGGCCCATTCCCTCCGTCGGGGCGGATGGCGGGCTCTCCCGCGTGTCGCGGCCGGTGCCGCGGGGCCACCGGCCGCCCGGCGCGCGGCCCCGGGGAGGTGCCGCCGAACCGTTCGCGGAAGCGGCGGTCGTGCGAGACGGCGGCCACGGCCCCGCGAAGCGGACGAGGGCGGTCTGCGGCTCGTCCACCAGGCGTCGGGCGCCCGGGGCGACCCTCGCACGCGATCCGGCAGTGGCCGCGCGGGGGTCCGTGCGGAGCGCCCCGGAGGGCGCCGGACCGGGGCCGGCGCCCTCCGGGGCCCGTCACAGGAGGTTGCCGAGCGGCCCGAGGTCGATGTTGAGGTCCTCCGGTTCGAGGCCGAAGCGGTCGCGCAGCAGGGCCATCCGGTCCTCCAGGAGCATGAGGGTCAGGCCGAGCCGTTCCTCCTGTTCCTCGGTGAGGTCGCCGGACTCGACCCTGCGCAGCGCCTGGCCTTCCATGAGGCGGCGCAGGAGTTCGACGACGGTCAGGACCAGTCGGGCCAGGTCGCGCTCCACGGTGTCGGGGTCGAGTTCGACGCGGCGCGGCCGGGTCGTCATGGGCTCACCTGCCTCCACGGGGACGGCACGTTCTCGCCGACCGCGCTGATGAGGGCCTTCAGGTCGACGCGTACGAGGTCGATGTCGGCGATCCGGAGGGTGATGTCCCCGGCGAGGACGACCCCGCCGGCCAGGAGCCGGTCGAGGAGGTCGACCAGGGCGATCTCCCGTTGGTCGGTCATGGTCCGGTTCCCTCCTCGGGTCCGGTCCGGGTGAAGGAGTAGGGCACCCAGGGGCCGGTGACCTCCACGCGCAGACCGGTGTGGAGGTCGTCGGGCGGGGGCAGCGCGTCACGGAACCGCTGTTCCCGGTCCTCGGGGACGAGGTACGCGGCGTTGAGCACGTTCCGGCCGGGGACTCCGGAGAGCCGGGCCTGCTGGGGCGGGTGGAGGACCGTGTCGGCGGCGGCGCGGGCCAGCGCCTCGTGCAGGTGGCGGGCGGTGCGGGCGGCCGCGTCGTCCGCGTCCTGCCGGGCCCGCTGCTGCCCCAGCCGGCGGCGCAGGTAGTCGCGGCCGGAACCGGCCCGGTCCGGGCGGTCGCTCCCGGCGGGTTCGGCCGCGGGCGGGCCCGCCGTCTCGTCCACGTAGAGCTTGACGCCCCATTCACGGGCTCCCGCCAGGCGCTCGAGCGCTTCGAGCAGGCGGTCCTCCCCCTCTTCGAGCAGGCGGCGCACGCCTTGCTCGCCGCGGCAGACGGTGGCGAGCCGCAGCGGGACGACGGTGGTGTGCCGGCCCGCCTCGGCCACCACGCCGTGGTGGGCGCGGGCCACCCGCGCCAGCCAGTCCAGGTCCTCGAGCCGTTCGCGCAGGGGCGCCTCGTCGAAGTCGGCCGCGGGGACCCGCTCGGCGAGCGCGGTCAGGCCCCGGTGGTCGACGGTCGCGAGGCCCCCGCCGAGGGTGTCGCCGGCGGGCGGCCCGACGGTGCCCGGGGACCGGACGACGGCGTACACGTACCAGAGGTTTTCGTCGTTCATCGCTCCTGCCTCGTTCCGGGCTCGCTCCCGCTTCGCTGCCGACTCACGCCCCCCTCGCCTCCAGTTCGGCGATACGGCGCCGCAACTCCTCGTTCTCACGGCCGAGTTCTCCGCTGCGGGCCCGGGAGGACAGGGCGGGGTCCTGCTCCCACCAGTCGATGCCCATCTCCTTGGCTCGTTCGACCGAGGCCACGACGAGGCGCAACTTGATGGTGAGGAGTTCGATGTCGAGGAGGTTGATGCGGATGTCCCCGGCGATCACCACGCCTTTGTCGAGGACGCGTTCGAGGATGTCGGCGAGGTTGGCCGACTGGGTGTCGGGGGACCGCGGCAGCCCCGAGGGCATCGTCATGCCGTCTCCTCCCGGTCGGCTTCGTGCGGCGCGGCGCGGCGCCCCCGCCGCCCGGTGAGGCGGCGGAGGCGGCGGAGGCGCTCGCCGGCGGAGGTGGCGACGGCGTGCGCGGTTCCGCTGGCGCGGCCGGCGGCGCGGGCGACCGCCAGGGTCAGCGCCGCCAGACGGCGGCTGCGTGGCGAACCCGCCCGGCGGGCCGCGGCGAGCGCGGGGTGGTGGGTCATGGACTTCACTGGTTTCCCCTCACCTCCAGTCGGGCCAGGAGCTCGTCCTCCCGGCGGTCGAACTCCTCCTCGTCGATCTCCCCGGCCTCGAACGCCGCCACCAGGGCGGCGAGTTCGCGCTGGACGACGGCCGGGTCGTAGTACTCCCGCTCGGCCACCTCGACGACCTGCCGCAGCACCCAGGCCGTGCCCCGTATCGGGGCGGCCGGCAGGAGGAGGACTTCCGTGAGCAGTCCCATGTCAGCCCGCTCCGGCGAAGCTGTACGGGGGCAGCGGGCCCGTCACCTGCTCGCGCAGGTGCTCGTGCTCCTGGCGCAGGGCACGTACGGCCTCCAGGAACACGTCCCGCCGCTCGCGTTCCACGAGGAACGACAGGTTGGCGAGGTGCCCGGTGTCCTCGGGCCCCCGCACCACCGCGGCGGCGTAGGGGGCGAGGGTCTCCTCGACGAGCGCGGCGTCGGCCCTCTCGCGCTCGGCGACCGCCCGCGCGACCCGCTCGCCGAAGGCGATCTTCTCCTCGTGGGTGCCGCCGCCCGCCGCGCGCTGCGCGGCGTGCAGGGCCATCAGGTCGGGGTCGGCGGTGACGACGAGGTGCAGCACGCTGTCCTCGTCGTGGTGCACCTTGACGTTGAACTCGTCCTTGCCGTCGAGGGCTTCGAGCCGCTCGAGGTAGCGGTCCTGGTGCTCCGCCAGGATGTCGGCGACGGCCGCGTCGTCGGGGGCGATGCCGCCGAACCGGAGGGGCAGGACGGGTCCGTCCTTGCCCGCCGTGATCACGACGTGCTGGTGCGCGAGCAGGTCGCGGCGCTTCGCCTTGGGCTGGGCCGGCGCGTCGCTGCACAGGGCCACCAGGTCGCCGCTGCGTACGGTGCGGACCGGGCTCGGCGGGTCACCGATGCCTTCGATGGCCTCGGGGAGCGTCCGGTCGGCGGACGCGATGCCGTAGACGTAGGTGCTCATTCCTTCTCCTCCCGGCGGCTCGAGCCGCGCCCGCGCGTCCCGCTGCCGGCCTTCTCCTCGACGGCCTCGTCACGTGCCTGGTGGAAGGCGTCGGAGATGGTCTGCGCGGCGCCGCCGAGCGCGCCCTTGGTCTTGGCCCGCGCGCCGGACTCGGTGATGTCACCGACCAGCTCCGGCAGGCCGGGGTTCTTGTGGGGGCCGGACTCCAGGTCCAGCCGGTTGCACGCCTCCGCGAACCGCAGATAGGTGTCGACGCTCGCGACGACGACACGGACGTCGATCTTCAGGATCTCGATGCCGACCAGGGAGACGCGGACGAACGCGTCGATCACCAGGCCGCGGTCCAGAACCAGTTCGAGCACGTCGTACAGTCCGCTGGAGCCGCCTCCGGAGGCGGCCGGGGCGGTCTGGGCAGGAACGACAGTCATGCTTCTCGGTCTCCCTCTCGTCTCGGGACGGACGGCGGGGGGCGGCGGGGGCGGGGCGCGGTGCTCAGCGCCGGTCGGCCCGGCCGCGCTCGTAGCGGCGGGCGCGGCGGTAGCCGAGCAGCTGCCCCTCGGGGTCGGCCTGCACCTCGTACGAGGCGAGCAGACTCATGGTGTCCGGCACGCGTCGCAGTTCCACGACTTCGACCGTCAGGCGCCAGTCGCCGTTCTCGTGGCGCTCGCAGGAACTCACGGCCTCCGCCGGCTGGTCGAGCAGCTGCGCGAGCTGCTCCGTCGCCGTCCGGATCACCGTGCCGACCGGTGCGGACCGATTCCGCGCCGGACGCTCCGCGTGCTCCGTCTCCGCCTTGCTGTCCGATCCGTCGTCCGATGAACGGGTCATACCTTGCTCCTCCTCCGCCTTACCGGGTCCATTCGAGACAAACCGGTTGATGTGACTCCTTTTCACGAACGCCTCCGGGACGTCCGGACGGGCACTCCCGTTCCGCGTGCCCGCCGCGTGCCGCTCCACACACGTCCGCCCCGAGACGGAGCCGTGTCCGGTCGGCGGACGGCCTCTTGACCCGTCGTGGCCCCGGCCACTACCTTGCGGCTCACATGACCCGCGAGCACGAGAGGAGGCGACCGTCGGATGTACACCAGCTCCGACCTGAGGCGCCTCACTCACAGCACGGTCTGGGTCCACGGCCGCATCGCGCACGGCCACTGACGGCGCCCCTTCGTGCACGTGCCCCTCAGGGCACCTGACGACGCGTCTTCCTTTTCTTCTCCTTTCTCCCTTTCCGGTACGTCTCCGTCGCGTGCCGTTCCGCGCCCACCGCCGTCCCGGGGCGCCCCGAACACAGAAAGCTGTCTGCCTTGCCTCACATGCCGAACCGTCCGACCCCGCACCGGATCGCAGGCCCGTCGTGGTAGCGCCGCGGATCACGGTCAACGGGACCGGGACGCCGATCGCCCCGGCCGAACCTCACACCACCGTCCTGGACTTCCTCCGCGACCGCGGGCTGACGGGCACCAAGGAGGGCTGCGCCGAAGGGGAGTGCGGGGCCTGCGCCGTCCTGGTGGCCCGCCCCGGGGTGCACAAGCCCACCGACTGGGTGGCGGTCAACGCCTGTCTGGTGCCGGCCGCGGCGCTCGACGGCCAGGAGATCGTCACCTCCGAGGGCCTCGCCACCCCCGGTGAGCCCGGCACGCCTCCCGTACTGCACCCGGTGCAGGAGGAGATGGCGGTCCGTGGCGGCTCCCAGTGCGGTTACTGCACACCGGGCTTCGTCTGCAGCATGGCCGCCGAGTACTACCGGCCCGACCGCTGCCCCCGGGAGGCCTCGGGGACGGGCGAGAGCGGTGACGACGACACGGACGGCGTCGGACACGGTTGCGACGCGGGGCCGGGCGCGCACCGCACCGACGCCGAGCACGGTCCGAACGGATTCGACCTGCACGCGCTGAGCGGGAACCTGTGCCGCTGCACCGGCTACCGGCCGATCCGGGACGCCGCGTTCGCCGTCGGAACCCCCTCGGACGAGGACCCGCTGGCCCGCCGCCGCGAGCAGGCGCCGCCCGCCCCGGTCGCCACCGCGTACACCCGGGGCGAGAGCGCCTTCCTGCGCCGGAGCACCCTGGCCGACACTCTGCGGCTGCTGCGCGAACGGCCCGACGCCGTGGTGGTCGCCGGCTCCACCGACTGGGGCGTGGAGGTGAACATCCGCTCCCGGCGGGCCCGTTGCGTGGTCGCCGTCGACCGGTTGCCCGAACTGCGGGAGTTGCACGTCACGTCCGAGCACGTCGAGATCGGCGCGGCGCTGACGCTCACCGAGATCGAGCGCCGGCTCGACGGCCGCGTACCGCTGCTCGCCGAACTGTTCCCGCAGTTCGCGTCCCGGCTCATCCGCAACGGCGCCACCCTCGGCGGCAACCTCGGGACCGGGTCCCCCATCGGTGACAGCCCGCCGGTGCTGCTCGCGCTCGAGGCGTCGGTGGTGCTCGCGGACGCCGACGGTGAGCGCGAGGTCCCGCTGGCCGAGTACTTCACGGGGTACCGGCAGAGCGTGCGCCGCCCCGGAGAGCTGATCCGCGCGGTCCGCGTCCCGCTCCCGCTGTCGCCGGTCACGGCCTTCCACAAGATCGCCAAGCGGCGTTTCGACGACATCTCCAGCGTGGCGGTCGCCTTCGCGCTCGACGTCGAGGACGGCGTCGTCCGCAAGGCGCGGATCGGTCTGGGCGGTGTGGCCGCCACCCCGATCCGTGCCCTCACCACCGAGGCGGCCCTGGAAGGGAAGCCGTGGACGGCGCGGACCGCCGAGACTGCGGCCTCGCTGCTGCGGGCGGAGGGCACGCCGCTGGACGATCACCGGGCCAGTGCCGCGTACCGCTCCGCCATGCTCGGCCGGAGCCTTCTGAAGCTGTACGCGCGAACCACCGAGGCGGTGTCGTCATGAGTCATCTGTCCGAACGCCCCGAGAAGCCCGTCGTCGGGCTCCCCCTGCCGCACGAGAGCGCCGTCCTGCACGTCACGGGCGCCGCGCTCTACACCGACGACCTGGTCCACCGGACCAAGGGGGTGCTGCACGCCCACCCGGTGCAGGTCATGAAGGCGCACGGCCGGATCACGGCGCTGCGCACCGCTCCCGCGCTGGCCGTGCCCGGGGTGGTCCGCGTGCTGACCGCCGCCGACGTGCCGGGCGTCAACGACGCCGGGATGAAGCACGACGAGCCGCTGTTCCCCGACGAGGTCATGTTCCACGGCCACGCCGTCGCCTGGGTGCTCGGCGAGACGCTCGAGGCCGCCCGGCTCGGCGCCGCGGCCGTCGAGGTGGACCTCGAGGAACTGCCCTCGGTGATCACCCTGGAGGAGGCGATCGCGGCGGAGAGCTTCCACGGCGCCCGCCCGGTGATGGTGACGGGCGACATCGAGGCCGGTTTCGCCGACTCCGCCCACGTGTTCACCGGCGAGCTGCGGTTCTCCGACCAGGAGCACTTCTACCTGGAGACCCACGCGGCACTCGCGTACCTCGACGAGTCCGAGCAGGTCTTCGTCCAGAGCAGCACCCAGCACCCTTCGGAGACGCAGGAGATCGTCGCGCACGTGCTCGGTCTGCACAGTCACGAGGTGACCGTGCAGTGCCTGCGGATGGGCGGCGGTTTCGGCGGCAAGGAGATGCAGCCCCACGGCTTCGCGGCGGTCGCCGCCCTGGGCGCCAAGCTGACCGGCCGGCCGGTCCGGGTGCGGCTCAACCGGACCCAGGACCTGACCATGTCCGGCAAGCGGCACGGCTTCCACGCCGCGTGGCGGATCGGCTTCGACGCCGAGGGCCGCATCCAGGCCCTGGACGCCACCCTGACGGCGGACGGCGGCTGGAGCCTGGACCTCTCCGAGCCGGTGGTCGCCCGCGCGCTCTGCCACATCGACAACACGTACTGGATCCCCCACGCGCGGGTCGCCGGACGGGTCGCCCGGACGAACAAGGTGTCCAACACCGCCTTCCGCGGCTTCGGCGGCCCGCAGGGCATGCTGGTCATCGAGGACATCATGGGGCGGTGCGCGCCGCTCCTCGGCCTGGACCCCATGGAGCTGCGCGAGCGCAACTTCTACCGGCGGGGGCAGACGACACCGTACGGGCAGCCGGTCGTCCAGCCCGAGCGGATCACCGCCGTCTGGGACCGGGTCAAGAAGAACGCGGGTCTCGCCGAGCGCCGCCGGGAGATCGCCGCCCACAACGCCGCGCACCCGCACACCAAGCGGGGGCTCGCGCTGACCGGCCTGAAGTTCGGCATCTCGTTCAACCTCACCGCCTTCAACCAGGCCGGCGCGCTGGTGCTGATCTACAAGGACGGCTCGGTCCTGATCAACCACGGCGGCACCGAGATGGGCCAGGGCCTGCACACCAAGATGCTCCAGGTGGCCGCGACCACCCTGGGCGTCCCGCTGCACAAGGTGCGGCTGGCCCCCACCCGTACCGACAAGGTGCCGAACACCTCGGCCACCGCGGCCAGCGCGGGGGCGGACCTCAACGGCGCCGCGGTGAAGAACGCCTGCGAGCAGCTGCGCGCCCGGCTGCTGGGGGTGGCAGCCACCCGGCTGGGGGCGAACCCCTCGGACGTACGCGTCGTGGAGGGCGTCGCCCGCGTCCTCGGCGGCGACGGGGAGCTGGCCTGGGACGACCTGGTGCGCACCGCGTACTTCCAGCGGGTGCAGCTGTCGGCCGCGGGCTTCTACCGGACCGAGGGCCTGCACTGGGACGCCGGGAACTTCCACGGCTCGCCGTTCAAGTACTTCTCGCACGGCGCGGCCGCGACGGAGGTGGAGGTGGACGGGTTCACCGGCGCCTACCGCATCCGGCGGGTGGACATCGTGCACGACGTGGGCGACAGTCTCTCCCCCATGATCGACATCGGTCAGGTGGAGGGCGGTTTCGTGCAGGGGGCGGGCTGGCTGACTCTGGAGGACCTGCGCTGGGACACCGGCACGGGACCGGACCGGGGCCGGCTGCTGACCCAGGCGGCGAGCACCTACAAGCTGCCGAGCTTCTCCGAGATGCCGGAGGAGTTCCATGTCACGCTGCTGGAGAACGCCGCCGAGGAAGGCGCGGTGTACGGCTCCAAGGCGGTGGGCGAGCCGCCGCTGATGCTGGCGTTCTCGGTGCGGGAGGCCCTGCGCGAGGCGGTCGCCGCGTTCGGGCCGGGCGGGGTCTCCGTGGAACTGGCCTCACCGGCGACGCCCGAAGCGGTGTACTGGGCCGTCGAGGCCGTCCGGCAGGCCGGTGCCCGCGGGTCCGGTTCCACCGGCGACGGCACCGCTACGGACGGTCCGGTGGTGTTGGCCCCCGGGGCGGCCGGTCCCGCGGTGGACGGTGCCGGGGGCGGCGCGCTCCCGGCCGGCGCGGAAGCGTTGAGCGGTGCCTGACAGCACGTGGATCGGCGCGGTCGCGCGGTTGCGGGAACGCCGGGAACCCGGCGTTCTGGTGACCGTCGCGACCGTGCGCGGTCACGCTCCGCGCGACGCCGGGGCGAAGCTCGTGGTCGGCCGGACCGGGACGTGGGGTTCGATCGGCGGCGGCAACGTCGAGGCGGTCGCCATCGACCGGGCGCGGACCATGATCGAGGCGGCGGAGGCGGCACCGGAACTGATCGACTTCGCGCTGAACGACAAGGTGATCAACGAGTACGGCGTGCAGTGCTGCGGCGGCGCCGTCTCCGTCCTGCTCGAACCGCTGCCGGTGGCGCGGGCGGTCGCGATCTTCGGCGTCGGTCACGTCGGCCTGGAACTCGCCCGGATCCTGGCCCGCCACGACCTCGACCTCCACCTGATCGACAGCCGCGCCCACGTCCTCGCCGAGGAGCGCCTCGGGGTCCTCGCGGACGCGGTGGCGCGGGTGCGCGTGCACCACACGCCGCTGCTGCCCGAGGAGGTCCTGGAGGAGCTGCCGGACGGCGCCCACGTCCTGATCATGACCCATGATCACGCCGAGGACGCCGCCCTGTGCGACGCCGCCCTGCGGCTGCCCCGGCTGGGTTCGGTCGGGCTCATCGGGTCGGCGGCCAAGTGGGCCCGCTTCCGCGGGCGGCTCGCCACCGAGGGTGGCCACGACGAGGCCGCGATCGGCCGGATCAAGACGCCGATCGGCCTCCCCGGCATCACGGGCAAGCAGCCGGCCACGATCGCGGTGAGCGTCGCGGCCGACCTGCTGCGCGCCTTCGAGTCCGAGGATGCCGCGCCGGCCTGATCCGAAAGACAGGCCCTAGTCCTTGAGGGGTTCGGTGGCCGGGCCCTGGAGGACGCTGCCGTCGGCGGCGAAGCGGGAGCCGTGGCAGGGGCACTCCCAGGTCTGTTCCGTCTCGTTGAAGCCGAGTTCGCAGCCCATGTGGGTGCAGCGCCGGCCACCGCGCCTGCCGGCCAGGAAGTGACGGGCCACGGTGGCCTGGTGCTTGGCGACGTCGGGGAGTTCGCGGAGCGGGAGCCGCCGGCGCGGGTCGAAGAGTTCGGTCCACGCGGGACGCGGTGCTCCGGTGACGTGAGCGGTGAGGAGCCCGGCCGCGATGACGCCGTTGGACAGGCCCCAGCCGTCGAAGCCGGTGGCCACGTAGACGTGCTGGGTGTCGGGGTGTTCGTGGCCGACGTAGGGGACGCCGTCGACCGTGGTCACGTCCTGGGCGCTCCAGCGGTACGGAGCGGCTCCCCCGCCGCCGCCCCCGTCGGCGCCGGCGGCGAAGTCGGGGAAGCTGCGGGCGGCCCAGGACTCGAGGCGGGCGAAGCGCTCCTCCACGCCGCCCGCGCCGGGTTCGTACGACTCCCCCGCCACGATCAGCAGCCGCCGACCGGGGCCGAAGGGCGCCGTACGCACCGAGCGGGTGCCGTGGTCGGGGGTGAGGTACATGCCGCGCGGCGCGCGGTCGGCGGGGACCGGGGCGGCGACGACCAGTTCGCGGCGGACGCCGAGACGGACGAGCAGGCTGCTGTGGCAGCGGAGCGGGAACTGGGTGGCGAGAACGACGTCGCGGGCGTGCACGGTGTGGCCGCCCTCGGTGGTGAGCCGGCACTCGGCGGCCTCCTTGACGCCGGTGACGCGGGTGCGCTCGTGGATCCGGCCGCCGTGCGCGAGGACGTCCTCGGCGATGCCGAGGAGGAAGCGCCGGGGGTGGAACTGGAGCTGGTTCCCGACCCGTACCGCGGCCTCGACGGGATAGGGCAGGCCGGTCTCGGCGGGGCTGTTCACCCAGGTCGCGGGAAGTCCGGCCGCCGAGGCGGCCGCCGCCTCGGCCCGGATGTCCCCGGCCCGTCCGGCCTCCGTGGTGTAGGTGAAGGCGGGCAGGTCCTCCAGTTCGACGTCCTGCCCGAGGCCCGCGCAGAGCCGTTCGACCTCCCGGAGGGCCTCCTGCTGCGCGTCGGCGTACAGGGACGCGGCCTCCGGGCCGTGGTCGTGGCGCAGGCGGTCGTAGCAGAGGCCGTGGAGGGCGGGCACCTTGCCGGTGGTGTGCCCGCTGACCCCGCCCGCGATCCGGTCCGCCTCCAGGACCACGACGTCGCATCCGGCGCGGGCGAGTTCCCGCGCGGTGCACAGGCCGACGATTCCGCCGCCGACGACGGCGACGTCGACGGTGAGGTCGCCGTCCAGCGGCGGGTGTTCGGTGGCCGAGGGACTGCTCTCCAGCCAGTACGGGCGCATGGTGCCTCCTCCGCGCGGAACGGCTCGCGTGTCGCGGCCCGTCTCCCGCGGCTCGCTCGTGGGACGTGCTGCTTGGCTCGCTCACGGGGGCGGCTACCCTGCGCGGCGCGGAATACCCCGGGGCCCGGGCCCGCCGGAGGTGCGGGGGCGCCGGGCCCGGTCAGCCGACGCCGTGCGGCCGGAACTGGACGCTCACGCGGGGCCCGACGGCCCTGCGCGTCTTGGGTACGGCGTGTTCCCAGGTGCGCTGGCAGGAGCCGCCCATGACGACGAGGTCGCCGTGGCCGGCGGGCACGCGGAGCGCGACGGGGCCGCCGCCGCGCGGGCGGAAGGCGAGGTCGCGGGGGTCTCCGAGGGAGAGGATGGCGACCATGGTGTCCCGCGTGGCGGAGCGGCCGTGCCGGTCGCCGTGCCAGGCGACGCTGTCGCGCCCGTCCCGGTAGAGGCAGAGCCCGGCGGTGGTGAAGGCCTCGCCGAGTTCGGCGGCGTAGTGCGCGCTGAGGGCCTCACGGGCTTCGCGGAGCGCGGGGTGCGGGAGCGGCCTGCCCTCCGGGTAGTACGCGAGGAGGCGCGGTACGGCGACGACGCCGTCGTACATCCGCCGCTGCTCGGCGCGCCAGGGCACCTGGGCGACGAGTTCCTCGAACAGGGCGTCGGCCCCGTGGAACCAGCCCGGGAGATGGTCGACCCACGCGCCTCCGGCGAGTTCCGTACGCCGCAGCCCGCGCAGGGGCCCGGGTCCGATGTCGGTCCCCTGGTCGAAGAGGGAGCCCTGGAATCCGGGGAGGTCGGGTGCTGCGGCGTTCATGCCTCCAGCATAGCCACGCAACCGAACATACGAGCGAATCAGGGGCGGGGGCAGCAGTCGTCGGCGGGTGAGGGCAGGTCACGCCTGCCGGAGCGCGGGCACGGCGGGCAACCGCCCCGGCGTGGCGTGAAACGGCCTCGACCCGGTCGTGGGCGCCGTCGACCGCCGTACGCCACGAAGCCCCGGGCCCGAAACCGGTGGACCGCCTTCACCCCGTCACGGACGGTGACGCCCGCCCCGGACACGGGCGGTACCCGGCGAGCGTGGCGGGCGATGCCCTCGGCGCGCACGGCCCCCTCCGACCGCACCCGCCACACGGTTGGGGCCCGGTGACGTCGAGGACGGCCGGACACCCTCCCTCCCCTCCGAGGGCGGCCCCGCTGCCCGGTTCTCACGGTCCAGCTCCCCCGTGACGATCCGTACCGCTTCCTCGGGACCGGTCACCGCTCCCCGGGCCCGGTCACACCGCTTCTCCTCCGGGGACGCGATCAGCCGGTGAGGCCGCGGCGGATGCTCCGCAGAGCGGCGGCCGGGTCCCCGGCCGCGGTGACCGAACGGCCCACGACGATGTGCGAGGCGCCCGCGGCGAGGGCGGCCCCGGGGGTCCCTGGGCGGGCGTGGTCCGCGGGGTCCTCGCCCGGCAGGACGACGCCGGGGGTGACCACGAGGGCGTCCCCGCCGAGCACGCTCCGCAGGCCGGCGACGTCCTGGGGTGAGGCGATCACCCCGTGACAGCCCGCGTCGGCCGCGAGACGGGCGAGGCGCAGGACCTGCGTCCCGGTCGAGGCGCCGACGCCGATGTCGGCGAGATCGCGGTCGGTCATGCTGGTGACCACGGTCAGGGCGAGGACGCGCAGCCGGGGGAAGTCCCGGGCCGCCTCCACGGCGGCCGCCATGATCTCCCTGCCGCCCATGGCGTGGACGGTCACGAGGGAGACGCCGAGGGCCCCGGCGGCCCGTACCGCGCCGGCCACCGAGTGCGGTATCTCGAAGAGTTTGAGGTCCAGGAACACCTCCTTACCCCCGGCGACGAGCCGCGTGACGACATCGGGCCCCGCGGCGGTGAGGAGTTCCAGGCCGACCTTGTAGAAGCCGCAGTCGTCACCGAGCCGGGCGACGACCTCCTCGGCCCTCGCGCGGTGGTCGCAGTCGAGGGCGACGATGATCGAACCGGTGGTGTCCACGCGGCCATTGTGGATCACGACGGCCGCCGGAGGGCAGGCCCGTGACCCGCACCCCGGAGGGCACCCTTTCCGACCGGCTCCCCTGAAACTGCGTTCTAGAACGGGTGGCCTATGCTGGCTGCCCGGCGCATGCGCCGAGGCGCGACCGCGGCCGTGGCCGGTGCGGCCCGGTACGAGGAGAGAGCGAGGGACCCGGCTCGATGAGCCCGAAGCAGCAACGCGGGGAAGCCACCGTCGAGCAGGTCCTGGACGCCGCCCTGCGCCTCTACGCCTCCTCCGGGGAGGCCGGCGTGACCGTCGGAGCGCTCACCCGGACGAGCGGGGTCAGCACCGGAAGCGTCTACCACCACTTCGGCAGCCTCCATGGTGTCCTCACCGCGCTCGCCCTGCGCTGGCTCGGCCGGCTCCTGGGGGAACTGGCCACGGCCCTGACCGCGACGGACGACGCCCGGACCGGAGTGGAGGCGGTCGTCCGGGCCTACCTCGGCTTCGTGCGCGACCATCCGGCCGCCGCCCGGCTCCTGCACTCCACCACCGCCGACCAGGAGGGCATGACCCGCACGGCGGAGATCCGGGACTCCCAGGAGGCCCGCCTCTCCCCGATCGCCCAGTGGATCGAGGCCCGGGTCGGGGCCGGCGAACTGGCCCCGCTGCCCGTGCCGGTGATCGAGGCCCTCGTCCTGGGCCCGGTCGTCGGACTCGCGCGCCGCTGGATCGCCCTCGGGGACGTCGACCTCGACGAGGCCGCGCGCCTCCTCCCGGACAGGATCTGGCGCTCGGTCGGCCCCTGATCGGCCGCCCCCGGAGGGACACCCCACCTCTGCGCACGCGAGGAAGGCCCCGCACGGCCCCTGCCTGCCCGGCCGGAGTACGCGGCCCGCCGGGGCACATCCATCTCCCCCTCCCACCCGGGGTCGCCTCCGGCCCGTTCTCACGGCCCTTCGGGGCCGCTCGCCCGACGCTCGGCGCCGGTCGTCCGGGCGCTCCCGCTCCGCCGCACGGCCCGCAGCGCTCGCCGTGCGGTTCGCGGCGCTCGGGGAGCCGCTTCCCGCCGGGGTCTTGCGCGCTCGCGTTCCGCCTCTCTACCCTCCGGGGCGAATGGTTAGGAAAATTTCCTAACGATTGGTCCGGACCTGAAGCGCCCCCGTATCTCCCGTCGCCCGTCCCGGAGTTCGACGTCCACGGGTCACGTCACGAAAGGAACGACCACTGCCATGAGGCGAAGCGTCACCTCCCTGCTCGTCGCGGCGGGACTGCTGTCCCTGCCGCTCGCCGGGCCACCCCCGGCCGCCGCCGCCGACACACTCGTGTCCACCGGCAAGCCGGCGACGTCCTCGTCGATCGAGGCGGCCGGGTTCGAACCCGGTCGGTCCGTCGACGCCGACACGACCACCCGGTGGGCCAGCGCCGAGGGGGTCGATCCGCAATGGCTGCGGATCGACCTGGGATCCAGCCACACGATCTCCCGCGTGAAACTCAACTGGGAGGCGGCGTACGCCAGGACGTACCGGATCCAGACCTCTCAGGACGGTACGACCTGGACCGACGTCCACACGACCGGCGCGGGCGACGGGGCGATCGACGACCTCGCCGTCTCCGGCACCGGGCGGTACGTCCGGATGTACGGGACGGGCCGCGGCACCCCGTACGGCTACTCGCTCTGGGAGTTCGAGGTCTACGGCTCCCCCGCCCCGGCCGACACCACCGCGCCGACCGCGCCCGGCAGCCTCCGGTCGACCGCGACGACCTCCACGAGCGCCGCCCTCGCCTGGAACGCGGCGACGGACAACGTGGGGGTGACGGGTTATCAGGTGTTCCGCAACGGCACCCTCGTCGCCTCCCCCTCGGGCACCTCGTACACCGACTCCGGCCTGAGCGCCTCGACCGCGTACACGTACACCGTGCGGGCACGCGACGCCGCCGGGAACGTGTCGGCCGCGAGCAACGCGCTCTCCGTCACCACCCCGGCCACCGGCACGGGCCCGGCCGTACCCTTCGGCAGCCACCTGAAGCCGTACGCCGCCGGCATCCTGAGGCCGTCGGGCGCGCAGGCGGTCCTGGACCAGAAGGTCGTCGACCTCTACAAGTCCTGGAAGGCCGCCTTCGTCCGGCAGAACTGCGGCAACGGCTGGTACCAGATCTACTCGCCCGACGCCGACCACCCCTACGTCGCCGAGGCGCAGGGCTACGGCATGGTGATCACCGCGACGATGGCGGGCGCGGACCCCGACGCCAAGAAGATCTTCGACGGTCTGGTGAAGTGGAAGATCGACCACCCCTCCTCGATCAACCCGAACCTGCTGGCGGCCGAGCAGGACGTCAACTGCCGCAGCGTCAACGGCGGAGACGCCGCCACCGACGGCGACATGGACGTGGCGTACGGGCTGCTGCTCGCGGACAAGCAGTGGGGTAGCGCGGGCACGTACAACTACAAGGACCTCGCGATCAAGCACATCAACGCGATCAAGAAGGACGAGGTCAACCCGGCGACGAACCTGCTGAAACTGGGCGACTGGAGCAGTTCCGGCGACCCGTACTACTACATCTCCCGCACCTCGGACTGGATGGCCGACCACTTCCGGGCGTTCCGGTCCGCGACCGGTGACACGGCCTGGGACACGATCCGCACCGCCCACCAGAACCGCATCGCCGGCCTCCAGTCGACGTACTCCCCGGGCACGGGCCTGCTGCCCGACTTCGTGGTGAACACCGACACGACGCCGAAGCCGGCGCCCGGCCAGGTCCTGGAGGACCCGAACGACGGCGCGTACTGGTGGAACGCCTGCCGCACCCCGTGGCGTATCGGGGACGACGCGGTGACCAGCGGTGACGCCGCCTCGCTCGCGGCGGCGCGGAAGCTCAACACGTGGATCAAGGCGAAGACCGGCGGTGACCCGGACAAGATCGCCATCGGGTACCGGCTCAACGGCACGCAGATCTCCGCGGGCAGCGAGGCGGCCTTCTTCGCCCCCTTCGCGGTGGCGGCGATGACCGACCCGGGCAGCCAGGCGTGGCTGGACGCGCTGTGGAACAAGATGGTGGCCACGCCCGTCGACACCAGCAGCTACTTCTCGGCGAGCATCCAGCTCCAGGTGATGATCACGGCGAGCGGTAACCACTGGGTTCCGTGACCCGGCCGCGGCGCCCCCTGGCACCGCCCCCTCTCCGTGCCCATCGGTCCCCGTCGGACCGGTGGGCACGGCCATGTCCGGATGTGACAGGGAATCGTCATTGCGGCCACGGGGGCCGGCGGGCGAGGGTGGGGGCATGCCTTCAGCCCCCCAGGCGCCCGGCGCGGATTCCACGCCGGACGCACCTCATCCGCACCGCGTCGTCGTCGCGGTCTTCCCGGACGTTGACCTTCTCGACGTCACCGGGCCGGCCGAGGTCTTCGCGCTGGCCAACCGGGAGAGCGGCGGCCGGGCCGGCTACCGGGTCCGTCTCGCCGGACCGGCCGCCGGCGCGGTGCGGACGTCGGCGGGGGTGCGGCTGCTCGCCGACCTCCCCTTCGAGGAGGTCGGCGCGGACGTCGACACGCTGCTGGTGCCCGGCGCGGTCGACATGACCGACGCCGGTCCCGTCGCCCGTGTCGACCCCGGGGTGGTCGACTGGGTGCGCCGGACCGCCCCGCACACCCGGCGGGTGGCCTCGGTGTGTGTGGGCGCGCATGTGCTGGCGGCGGCCGGGCTGCTGGACGGAAGGACGGCGACCACCCACTGGTCGACCGCCGCCCAGCTGGCCGCCGACCATCCGCGCGTCACGGTCGACCCGGACCCGATCTTCGTCCGGACCGACCGGGGCCGGCTGTGGACCGGGGCCGGGATCAGCGCCTGCCTCGATCTGGCGCTCGCCCTGGTCGCGGAGGACCACGGCGAGGAGCTTGCCCTCGCCGTGGCCCGGCAGCTGGTCATGTACCTCAAACGGCAGGGCGGCCAGAGCCAGTTCTCCGTGCCGCTCAGCCGTCCCCCGGCCACCCGCCGGGACATCGACGAGCTGCGGGTGTGGATCGCCGAGCACCTCGACGAGGACCTGTCCGCGGCGGCCCTGGCCGCCCGGATGTGCCTGAGCGAGCGGCACTTCGCGCGGGTCTTCGCCCAGGAGACGGGGGTCGGTCCGGCCACGTACGTGGAGTCGGCGCGCGTCGAGGCGGCCCGCCGGCTCCTGGAGACCACCGACTGCCCGCTCGACCGGGTGGCGGCCGCGGCGGGGCTCGGCTCGCCCGAAACCCTGCACCGGGCGTTCCGCAGGCGCCTGGGCACCACACCGGCGGCCTACCGCCGGCGGTTCCGTACGCACACGGTCTGACTCCGCCGGCCGTCGCGGCCCGGCGCCCGGCCGGCTTGCCCCCGTGCACCACCTGTCCGCCACCGTCCGCAACGCGTCCGCCCATGCGCGGCCACCCGCCCGGACGGTCCGGCCTCCCTCCACCGGCGCGGCGCCCGCCGCTCCGCGCTGACACTCGCGGACGGGCCCCGCACCTTCTTTTGAGTTCTCCCTACGAAAGGTCTTCCATGAGCAACCAGCAGCCCTCCGCGTCCCTCCGCCAGGTCGTCGGCCTGGACGCCACTCCGCCCCGGCTCGGCGCCTCCGCGCTGGTGATGATCGACTTCCAGAACACGTACCGCTCCGGCGTGATGGCCCTCGAAGGCGCCGAGGAGGCCCTGGCGGCCGGCGCGCGTCTGCTGGCGCGCGCCCGGGCCGCCGGCACCCCGGTCGTGCACATCCTCAACGACGGCGGCGAGAACACCCCGTACGACATCCGCGCCCACATCGGTTCCCTCAGCGACGAGGTCGCCCCGGCCGAGGGCGAGGCGGTCGTCGTCAAGCAGTTCCCGAACGCCTTCCACGCCACCGACCTGGAGAAGACCCTGACCGGCCTCGGCTTCGCGCCGGGCGGCGGCAAGGACCTCGTGCTGGCCGGGTTCATGACGCACATGTGCGTCGCGTTCACCGCCCAGGGGGCGTTCAACCTCGGATACCGGCCGACGGTCGTCGCGGAGGCCACGGCCACGCGCTCCCTCACGGCGCCCGACGGCACGGTCGTCCCGGCGGCCACGCTCCACACGGCCGCGCTGACCACGGTCACCGACCTGTTCGGTCTGGTCGTCCCGGCCGTCGACGGGCTCACGGACTGATCCCGCGCGGCACGGAGGTGCGCGGGGGCGGTGGCGGGGTGTCCCGCCACCGCCCCCGGTTCGCCGGGCGGAAAAGCGGTGGAGGGACGGCCGCGCCGCCCGTTAGCGTGGGGCGGGTGACGAGCCCCGAGTCCGACAGAACCGAGCCGCCGGTCGCCCGGCGGCGGACCCACCACCGGTAGCCCACCGGTCTTTCCGGTCGCCCCTCTCCCCCGCGCCGCCCGCGCGCCGGTGGAGCGCCGACCGCCCCCGGCACCGGACCCGCCTTCCCCGCGACCGGCCACGCGTTCCGCGTGCCCGGCTCTCCCTCCGCCCTCCCGGCAGCGGTTTTCCTCCGCCCGCCTCCGGCGGGCGGCCGACGCCCGGCACGCGCTTCCCCCGACCGCGTACGCCCGTTCCGGAGTCGTCCCGTGCCCCGTCCCTCACGCCACCACCTGCCCTTCTTCGTCCATGTCCTCGGCCTCGCCGTCTTCGCGCAGGGCACCTCGGAGTTCATGCTGTCCGGTCTGGCGCCGGACATCAGCCGCGATCTGTCCGTCCCGGCGGGAGCCGCCGCGAGTCTCACCTCCGCCTACGCGGTCGGGATGATCATCGGCGCGCCTCTCATGGCCGTCACCGGCGCGCGCCGGCCGCGCCTCGCGCAGGCCGTCTTCCTCGCCGCGTTCGTCGCGGCCCACGCCGTCGGTGCCGTCACCACCCACTTCACCGTCCTCTTCTGCACCCGGGTCGTGGCCGCCGTGGCGAACGCCGGCTTCCTGGCGGTCGCCCTGTCCATGGCGCCGGCGCTCGTCGCCCCGGAGCGGCGCGCCCGCGCGACGGCCGTCCTGCTGTCGGGGGTCACCCTCGCGTGCGTCGCGGGCGTCCCCGCCGGCGCGCTGCTCGCGGAGCGGTACGGCTGGCGGGCCGCGTTCTGGGCGGTGGGCGTCCTGTGCCTCCCCGCGCTGGTCCTCGTCTTCCGGTACGCCCCCGCCGGCGCGGCCGGGCGGGCGGGCGTGCCGGTCCGGCGCGAACTGCGGGTGCTGGGGGCGCGGCCGGTCCGGCGTGTCCTGCTGCTCGCGGCCCTCACGAACGGCGCGACCTTCGCGACCTTCGCCCATCTCGGGCTGCTCGGCGCCGAGGTGGCCGGGTTGCCGGGTGGCGCGGTCCCCGCGCTCCTGGCCGTCTTCGGCGCCGGTTCCTTCCTCGGGGTGACGGTGGCCGGGCGGGCCGGTGAGGAGGTGCGGCGGCGAGGGCTGCTCGTCCCGCTCGGCCTGTTGCCGGCCGCGTGGGCGGCGCTGGCGGTGGGCGGCGCCCGTCCGGTGGCGCTGTTCGCGCTGGCGCTGGTGCTGGGCGCGCTGTCCTTCGGCGCCGGTTCGGCCCTGGTGGACCGGATCCTGTCGCTGACGGACCGGGCTCCGGCCCTGGGTGGCGCGGCCGCGACGGTGGCCCTGAACGCGGGCGCCTTCGCCGGTCCCCTGCTCGCGGCGGCCGCGGCCGGCGCTACGGGGGACCACCGGGCCGCCGTCTGGACGAGCGCGGTCCTCGCCGTCTTGGCCCTCGTGGTCCTGGTGGCCTCGCGGACGGGCCGTACCGTGTCCGCGTCCGTGGGCGCGCGGCCCTGAACGCCGACCGCCCGGGCCGGGTGGGCGCCCCCCGGCGTGTTCCGTACGCGGACCCGACCTCGGGATTGCATGAACATGCGCGATGATGCATACTCTTCCTATGTCCAAGGTCCTCACCTCCCTTCCGGCCGGCGAGCGCGTCGGCATCGCCTTCTCGGGCGGCCTCGACACCTCGGTGGCGGTCGCGTGGATGCGCGACAAGGGCGCCGTCCCGTGCACCTACACCGCCGACATCGGCCAGTACGACGAGCCCGACATCGCCTCGGTGCCCGGCCGCGCCAAGACGTACGGCGCCGAGATCGCACGTCTGGTCGACTGCCGTGCGGCGCTCGTCGAGGAGGGCCTGGCCGCGCTCGCGTGCGGGGCGTTCCACATCCGCTCGGGCGGACGCGCCTACTTCAACACCACCCCCCTCGGCCGCGCCGTGACCGGCACGCTGCTGGTCCGGGCGATGCTGGAGGACGACGTCCAGATCTGGGGCGACGGCTCGACGTTCAAGGGCAACGACATCGAGCGGTTCTACCGCTACGGCCTGCTGGCCAACCCCCACCTGCGCATCTACAAGCCGTGGCTGGACGCCGACTTCGTGACCGAGCTCGGCGGCCGCAAGGAGATGTCGGAGTGGCTCCTCGCCCACGGCCTCCCCTACCGGGACAGCACGGAGAAGGCGTACTCGACCGACGCCAACATCTGGGGCGCCACCCACGAGGCCAAGACGCTGGAGCACCTGGACACGGGTGTGGAGACCGTCGAGCCGATCATGGGGGTGCGGTTCTGGGACCCGTCGGTCGAGATCCCGGCCGAGGACGTGACGATCGGCTTCGCGCAGGGCCGCCCGGTGTCGATCAACGGCAAGGAGTTCCCCTCCGCCGTCGACCTGGTGATGGAGGCCAACGCCATCGGCGGCCGGCACGGCATGGGCATGTCCGACCAGATCGAGAACCGGATCATCGAGGCCAAGAGCCGGGGCATCTACGAGGCTCCGGGCATGGCCCTGCTGCACGCCGCGTACGAGCGGCTCGTCAACGCCATCCACAACGAGGACACCCTCGCCCAGTACCACACCGAGGGCCGGCGTCTCGGGCGGCTGATGTACGAGGGCCGCTGGCTGGACCCGCAGGCCCTGATGGTCCGTGAGTCCCTGCAGCGGTGGGTGGGCGCGGCCGTCACCGGCGAGGTGACGCTGCGGCTGCGGCGCGGTGAGGACTACTCGATCCTCGACACCACGGGCCCGGCGTTCAGCTACCACCCGGACAAGCTGTCCATGGAGCGCACCGAGGACTCGGCCTTCGGCCCGGTGGACCGGATCGGCCAGCTGACCATGCGGAACCTGGACATCGCCGACTCCCGCGCCAAGCTGGAGCAGTACGCCGGCATGGGCCTGATCGGCTCCGCCAACCCGGCGATCGGGGCGGCTCAGGCCGCCGCGACCGGTCTCATCGGCACCATGCCCGAGGGCGGCGCCGAGGCCATCGCCTCCCGGGGCGAGGGTTCCGGCGACGACGAGATGCTGGACCGCGCGGCGATGGAGTTCGGCACGGACTGACCCCTGCCGGCGGCCCCGGCCGTCCGCCCCGTGGTGAAGGCCGGTCCGGCGCGCGACGCGCCGGACCGGCCTTCGCCGTGGCCTCCCCTGTGGGGCGGCGGGTCAGCCGGCGGCGGGGGTCCAGTCGCCGAGCCAGTCGGCGATCTCCTGGTCGGCCGCCTGCGCGTCGGTCAGGTGCGGCCGGTCCGCGCCCGCCGGTCCGGCGCCGGGACCGGTGTTGCGGTACTCGGCGAAGCGGTCGTCCTTCCAGGAGAAGCCGCCCATGTCCGTCCACGGGGCGGGCCGGACGGCGGCGCTCAGGACGCTGTCGCGGACCGTGGTCTGCGGGTCGAGCGTGGCGTCCCCGCCGGCGTGCCAGGGCCGGCCGAGGAAGAAGCTTCCGGCGGTGACGTCGCCGTTGACCGTCGAGCGGGTGATCAGGAAGCCCTTGCGTCCGGCCGGGGTGCTCGGCGCCGTCACATAGCCGGCCGAGGTGCCGTCCCAGCGCTTCTTCAGGGTGAGGACCGAACGGTCGATGACGGCCGTGGCGCGGCCGAAGACGAAGTCGACGTTGCCGATGACGTAGGAGTTGGTGAGGCGGACGCGGCCGGGCCGGTCCTTGGCGGCCGTGTCCAGCAGGAGGGTGTCCTGGTCGCCGCTGATGATCAGGGCGTCGAGGAGGACCCGGTCGGCGGCGGTCCGCAGGGCGACGGCCTGGTGGCCGGTGAGGTGCTGGTTCCGCGCCTCGTCGAAGTCGTTGGCGACGGTGAGGTTGCGGGCCTGGAAGTCGTCGGCCTCGACGGCGAGGGTGGCGCTGCCGCCGGTGCCGTACGTGCCCGAGCCGTCGGGCCGGGGCGTGCCGGAGGCGCGGCCCTCGACGAGGACGGTGTCCTTGCGGCTCGCGCCCGTGCCCTGGAGCGTGACGTGCGGCTTGTTCGACGGGATCTTCACCGCCTCCCGGTACGTGCCGGGCTTCACCTGGATGACCACCCGGGAGGAGTTGCCGGCGGGTACGGCGTCGACGGCCTTCTGGACGCTGGTGAACTGGCCGCTGCCGTCCTTGGCGACGGTCAGCGTACGGGTGGCGGCGGCCCGCGGGGTGCCGAGCGCGCTCCGGGGACCGGCGCCCGCCGTGACGATCGCGGGCACGTCGGCCGCGGCGTCGAGGGTGTAGGGGTAGAAGCGGCGCGGGTCGAAGCCCGTGCCGCCGCTCTCGTTGCGCCCCCTGGTCCCGGAGAAGACGTTCCCGCGCTGGACGAGGGAGGCGGTGGCGTCCTTGATGACGGGGTTGGTGAGGCCCTGGAAGTAGCTGTTCTCCAGGACCATCGCGGTCCGTCCCCGGGCGTAGTTGCCGTAGGCGGAGGTCACGGCCGTCCCGGGGTCGTCCTGGAGGTAGTTGTTGTAGAGGTGGGCGTGGGCCGCGTTGTCGGTGGACGGGTTGCGCTGTTCGGTCTCGCGGAACCAGTTGTGGTGGATCGTCAGGTCGGCGGTGGTGTTCTCGGTCCACCCGATGCCGAAGGTCTTGTTGTTGTCGCCGAGCCGGTTCCAGGACACGGTGACGTACGAGGTGTCCTTGCGGCTGTCGATGAGGCCGTCGGCCATGTGACGCAGGTCGTTGTGGTCGATCCACACGTGGTGCGCGCCGTCCATCTGGACGGCGTCGAAGTCGTGGTCCTTGTCGTTCCACACACCCTGGTACGTGTCCCGGATCGTGAGGTTCCGGATGATCACGTTGTGGACGCCGGGGCCGAGGAAGAAGCCGCCGCCGACGATGTGGCCGGAGGTGCCGGAGCCGATGATCGTCTTGTCGGAGGCGACCTTGATCTCCTTGCCGACCGGGTTCACCGGGATGGTGCCGGCGACGACGATGACGTGCGGCCCCGGGGCGGTGGCGTACTTCTCGAGGTCGGCGAGGGTGCGGACGGTGACGACCGGGCCGCCGCGTCCGCCGTACGTGCCCTTCTGTCCCAACGCCTCGGCGGAGGCGAAGCCGTCGGCGGCCTCCTCGGCCCAGGCGGGGGTGGCGGCCCCGGCGGTGGGCCGCGCGTCCTCGCCGAACAGACCGAACGCGGTTCCGTAGGCCAGTGCCCCCGGCTGCCGCGAGCGCCACGGGGACCCCGGCCACCAGGGCCCTCCCGCGCCTGCGGTGCCTCGCTCTGCCGCGCGTCTGGTTCACGTCGTTCTTCCTTCCGTACGTGGGGGGTTCGCCGCCCCGTGGGGCGATCGGTGCACGGTGCTTGGTGGCCGCCGGACACCGGAAGGTTGCCGTCGCCGACGCACTTCCCGGCACCCCCTTCTATACACGGTGTGTATACATGACGCGTATAATGCCCGCATGGCTTCGACCTTGCGTACGACACCCTCCACCCGGCTGGTCAAGGCGCTCCTCGTCACTCCGGTCGCCGTCGCCGCCTCCCACGTCGTCCTCTCGGACACGCTGCGGATGGGGCTCCTCGCCCAGGGTGCCTCCGCCCTGGGAGCCGGTCCGGGCTACTCGGCGGACCAGGCCTTCACCACGGCGCTCGTCAACACCCTGCTGACCATGCCGGTGGTTCTGTGGGCCGGCATGCGTGTCACCGGCGAGCGCCGGCTCGGCGCCTTCGTCCTGACCGGCACGGCGAGCTGGGCGGTGGCGGTCTGGACGGGGCTCGGCCGGATCGACGACGTGCCCGGAGCGGTGCTGCCGCTGTCCTCGCTCGCGCTCGTGGTGGCCGTCACCGCCTTCTCCTCCCTGATCCGGCGGCCCCGGCGCACCGGCGGGACGTGAACCGGACGCCGCGGACGGCCCGTTGTCCGTGGGGTGCGGCAGACTGGCGATCATGTTCACGGGGATCGACGGAATCGACTGGGCGTCCATGAGCCACGCGTACGGCGCGGCCGACGACGTGCCCGCTCTGCTGCGCGGCCTCGCGTCCCCGGACGCGGAGGAACGCGAGAGCGCGCTGGACGGCATGTACGGCGCGGTGCACCACCAGGGGGACGTGTACGACTGCACGGTGGCGTGCGTACCGTTCCTGTTCGAACTGGTGGCGACGGACGGACTGCCCGGGCGCGGGGAGGTCGTGGAGCTGCTGTGCGGCATCCACGGCGACGGGCGCGATCCGGAGACCATGGACTTCTGGTCCGACGACGAGGAGGAGTACGCGGCCTGGGCCGCGCTCCTGGCCCGCGCCGAGTCGGAGGTCGGGGCCGGGGCCGGGATGCTGCTGGGGCTGCTCAGGCGGGCCGACGCCTCGTCCGACCCCGACGCGGGACTGCGGCGTGCCCTGCCGAAGGCGCTGGTGCGGCTGCACGACGACCCGGAAGCGGTCCTCGCGGTGCTGCGCGGCCGGCTCGCCGTGGAGGACGACCCGGCGGCGCTGCGGGCCGTGGTGGCGGCCCTGGGCGATCTCGCCGTACGGCGCGCGCGGTCCGCGGCGGCGCTCGCGGCCGTGGACGTCCTGACCGCGCTCGTGGCTCCGGGCGGGGCCGGGCCCGGCGCGGGGCACGCGGCCGGCGCGGGGGTGCCGCTCGCGGCCCTGGTCCAGCTGGCGCGGTGCGCGCCCGACCGGCTGCCGGGGACCACCGCGGCCGTCGCCTCGGAGGTGATGCGCCGGGCGCGGGAGGAGGACCCCGGGCCGGACGGGACCGCCGGGCCTGCGACCCCCGAAACGCCGACCCTGCTCGGCCACCTGCGCCGGCTCCGGGCCTCGCACCGCCGCACCGCACGGGCCCCTTGGGCGACGGAGTTGCTGACCCGGCTCCACGAGGCCCTCGACGACCGGGTGGCCGAGCGCTTCGCGCTCCTGGAGGACCAGTTGCGCAGTCCCGACTGGGGGCAGCGGCGCGAGGCGATCGACACGGCCGGCCAGTTCCTCACGGGCTGGCGGGGACCGCACGAGCTGTCCGTGCGTCTCCTGGGCGAGCAGCTCCGCGAGGCGGATCCCCGCATCGTGCGGTGGGCCGGGGCCGAGCTGGCGTGGCTGTACGCGATCGGCGGCCCGGCCGCGGACGCGCTGGCCGACCGGGTGGCGGCGGGCCCCGCCTTCGCCCCCCAGCACCCGTGGGCCGAGACCTCCTACGGCTCGGCGCTGCGGGCGCTGGCCGCGCAGGGCGACGGGCGGGCGGTGCCGGGGCTCGTGGAGGTGCTGCGCGCGGGGAAGGTGCCGGAGGAACTGGAGGCGTGGATCGGGCGCATGGACCCGGCGGCGGTACGGCGTCTGGCACCCGTCCTGGAGTCGCGGCTCACCCGGAGCGCCGCCGCCGGGCGGCTCCGCGGTGCGGGGAACCTGCTGCGGGCGGCGGCGGCCGCCGGCTCGGCCCGTGCGACGGGCGTCGCCGTCGGCATCCTGCGCGCGCCCGGGGACGTACTGCGCCCGGTGCGGCCGGACGCGCTGCGCGCGCTGGCCCGGCTGGGCGCGGTGGCGGGCGAGGCGGTACCGGTCCTGCGGGAGCTCACCGGGAGCGGCGCGGCGCACGAACGCCCCCTGGCCGCGGCCGCGCTGTGGTCGGTGGGAGGCCCGGACGAGAGCGCGGCGGTCCTGCGGGCCGTGTCCGGCGTGCTCACCGGCGAGCGGCGGGGCACGCGCCGGTACCAGGCGCTCGAACTCGTCGGCCGCATGGGGCCGGAGGCGGCGGCGCTCCTGCCGCAGCTGCGCCGCCTGGTGGCCGCGCCGGAGGAGTGCGGCGGATGGTCGGCCGGACGTCTGGCGGTCGCCCTGTGGCGGGCGGGCGGTGACGTGGCGGAGTGCCTGCCGGTGCTGGCGTGGGCGTGGGGGGAGCACTACGACAACCGTCCCGCCGTCGCGGGGGCCTGGGCCGAGATGGGGGTGGCGGCCGCGCCCGCAGTTCCCTTGCTGCGCCGGGAGATCGCCGCCGTCCGGCGCCACAACAACACCGGCGGCACGGGCCGGATGCGCTACCACTGCGCGGACGACGAACTCCTGCTGGCCCGCGCCCGGACGGTCCTGGAGGCGTGCGGCGCGTAGGGACCTGGGCGCCGGGGCCGGCCGTCCTGGGTTCCGGCACGCGCGCCGGCTGAGTACGCGTGCTCATGTCCGGGCGGTGCGCCGCCGGAAGCATGAGGGGTGTCAGCGTGTCCGTCCTCGGGATCAGGGGGCTCCTCGTGCTCAGTCGTCTCGCCGCCCATGTCGTGCCGTTCTTCGGGCGGTTGACCGTCACCGCGGACCCGGAGGCCCGGGTCGAGCCGGGCAGCATCCTGGTCGTGAACCACACCTCCCTGGCCGATCCGGCGCTCGTCCTGGCCGCGCTGCGCCGGCGGATGGCCGTCGAGCCGGTGGTGCTGGCCACGGCGGGGCTGTGGCGGATCCCCGGCCTGGGGCGGGCGCTGTCGCGGGAGGGGCATGTGCCGGTGCACCGGGGGTCGGCGCGGGCGGCGGCCGCCCTGGACCACGCCGCCGTCGCCCTCGCCTCGGGCCGCCCCGTGATGCTGTACGCGGAGGGGCGGATCCCGCCGCGCCGTGACGCCGGCGAGAACCCGCCGGAGCCGTTCCGTACCGGACTGGCCCGGCTCGCGGCGGTCACGGGGGCACCCGTCGTCCCCGTCGGACAGGCCGGCGCCCGGCGGATCACGTCCGGCGGATGGGCCAAGCAGATCGCCGGGGTCCTCACGGCCCCGGTCCGCCGGCCCGGTCTGCATGTGCACATCGGCCCGCCGCTGCGGCTGCCGGCCGACGTGGCCGCCGCGACCGCCCTGGCGCACGGGGCGGTGACCGAGGCGTGGGCGACGGCGGCGCGGGCCCTCGGCGAACCGGCGGCCTTCGCCGGTGGCCCCGACGGGCCCGCCGGGACCCGCCGTTCGGCGTGGCGGCGCCGCCCCGGTGCGCGGCGGGTCCACGCCGGCGCTCCGGCCGGCGGCGGCGTAAGGACCCCGGGTCCCGGCCGGCCGGCGGCAGCGGCTCAGAAGATCGACAGGCCGGTGATGGTGGTGAAGCGGTCGAGCGCGGCGACGCCCGCGACCGAGTTGCCCCGGCTGTCGAGTCCCGGGCTCCAGACGCAGAGCGTGCACCTGCCGGGGACGACGGCCACCACGGCGCCGCCGACGCCGCTCTTGCCGGGCAGGCCCACCCGGTAGGCGAAGTCGCCGGCCGCGTCGTACGTGCCGCAGGTGAGCATCACGGCGTTGACCTGCTTGGCCTGGCTGCGGGTCAGCAGCCGGCTGCCGTCGGCGCGGATGCCGTGGCGGGCGAGGAAGCCGGTGGCGAGGGCGAGGTCGGCGCAGGAGGCTTCCAGGGAGCACTGGCGGAAGTACTCGCGGAGCAGGTCCGGGACGGGGCCGGTGATGTTGCCGTACGAGGCCATGAAGTGGGCGAGGGCGGCGTTGCGGTCGCCGTGGGCGGCCTCGGAACCGGCGACCCCGGGGTCGAAGTCGAGGCCGGGGTTGCCGCTCTCTGCCCGCAGGAAGTCCAGGAGGCTTCCGGAGGCGTCGCCGGTGAGGCGCTGGAGCCGGTCGGTGACGACGAGGGCGCCCGCGTTGATGAAGGGGTTGCGGGGGATGCCGTTCTCGTACTCCAGCTGGACCAGGGAGTTGAAGGGGTCGCCGGAGGGCTCGCGGCCGACGTGGGCCCAGAGCGCGTCGCCCTCTCCGGCGAGGGCGAGCGCGAGGGTGAAGACCTTGGTGACGGACTGGGTGGAGAAGGGGTGCCGCCAGTCGCCCACCCCGTACACGGTGCCGTCGAGTTCCGCGACGGCCATGCCGAAGCGGGCCGGGTCGCCGGCCGCGAGGGCGGGGATGTAGTCGGCGGGCCGGCCGCGCTCGGTGAGTCCGGCGATCTCCTCGGCGATCCGGTCGAGGACGGGCCGGAAGGAGTGGGTGTCGCTCACGCGCCGCCCTCCCGGGCGGCGGTGTCCCCGGCGCGGCGGGCGGCGGCCAGGCCGAGGTCTCCCCCGGCCGGTACGGCGAAGTAGCGGGCCACGTCCGCGTCGGTGACCTCGGTGAGCTTCGCCGGGCACCAGCGGGGGTCGCGGTCCTTGTCGACCACCTGGGCCCGGATGCCCTCGACGAGGTCGGCGGTGGTCAGGGCGGCGCAGGAGACGCGGTACTCCAGGTCGAGGACCTCCTCCAGGGTGGCCAGGGCCCGGGCGCGGCGGAGGGTGGCGAGGGTCGCCTTGAGGGCGGTGGGCGACTTGGCGAGGAGCGTGGTCGCCGTCTCCTTGGCGGCGGGTTCCCCGGTCTCGAAGAGGCGGTCGACGATCTCCTCGACGGTCGGGGCCGCGTAGCAGTGGTCGATCCAGGCCCGCCGGTCGGCGAGGACCCCGGGGGCCGGGGGCTCGGCGTGCCGGGCGACGGCCTCGTCCGCGGGGAGCCGGGTGAGGTCCCCGGCCAGGGCGGACAGCCGTTCGGCGGGGACGTGGTGGTCGGCGAGGCCGGCGAGGAGGGCGTCGGCGGCGCCGACGGGGGTGCCGGTGAGGGCGAGGTGGGTGCCGAGTTCGCCGGGGGCACGGCCGAGGAGGTGGGTGCCGCCGACGTCGGGCACGAAGCCGATGCCGGTCTCGGGCATGGCCACGCGCGAGCGGTCGGTGACGACGCGGACGGAGCCGTGCGCGGAGACGCCGACGCCGCCGCCCATGACGATGCCGTCCATGAGGGCGACGTACGGCTTGGGGTAGCGGGCGATACGGGCGTTGAGCCGGTACTCGTCGCGCCAGAAGGCGGCGGAGGCGGAGCCGCCGGCGCGGGCGTCGTCGTGGATGGCGCGGATGTCGCCGCCGGCGCAGAGCCCGCGCTCGCCGGCGCCGTCGATGACGACGGTGGTGACGGCGGGGTCGTCCGCCCAGGCGGTCAGGGCGTGGTCGACGGCGAGGACCATGGCGTGGGTGAGGGCGTTGAGGGCGCGGGGGCGGTTCAGGGTGACGAACCCCGCCCGGCCCTCCGTCCTCAGGAGCACGTCAGGAGTTCCGGTCGGCACGTTCACTGGGTCCCTTCCCGTGGCGCGGGTCGCTCTCGGGGGCCACCGTACCGGGCGGTGGCGGGCGCCCGGGGACACGGGGTGGGGCGGGAGGACGGGAAGGCTCATCCGCTTCTCGCGGATCCTGATCGCGCGGTGCGCGGCCGGTGACGGCCGCTGCTCCGCGCCTCACGCGAGTCCTTCCCGTCCCCTCCATGGAACCACCGCGCGCCGTGGGGCGCGAGCGCCGGCGGGGCGCTCGCGCCCGGGTGGCGACACCCCCTAAGCGGGCAGCAGGTCCTGCAGGCCCGGGACGCGACGGGGGGCGGAGAGACGGAGCTCGATGATGTCCCGGACGGTGGGCCACTCCTCGTCGAGGATCGAGTAGAAGGCCGTGTCCCGGACGGCGCCGTCGAGCCCCCGTGAATGCGCGCGGCGGACGCCCTCGCAGGTGGCACCGAGCCGTTCGATCGCGATGCGGGAGCGGGTGTTGCGGGCGTCCGCGCGCAGCGTGATCCGGCGCACGCCCCACGTTTCGAAGGCGTGCCGCAGCATGAGGAGTTTGGCCTCGCTGTTGATGCCGGTGCCCCGGGCGTCACCGGAGATCCAGGTGTTGCCGATCTCGGCGGCGTCCGGGACGGCGGTGAGGGGGTCGCCGTGGGGCATCCCGGGGACGGGGGGCCAGACGAGCGGGCCTCTCCAGTAGTCGAGTTCGAGGAAGCGTGTGGAGCCGATGACCCGGTCGTCGGCCGTACTCACCAGGGCGAAGGGCAGGCAGCGGCCCGCCGCCTGATCGGTGAGGGCACGGGCGATGTAGTCGAGCGCCGACTCCAGGCCGTCGGGAACGGGAGTGAAGGCGTACGCCGATCGGTCCGCCCCGCCGGCCCGGGCGAGGGCTTCGGCGTGCCGCATCGCCAGCGGCTCCAGGCGCACGGAGCGCCCGGTCAGGAGAACAGGTACTGGCACGGAACCTCGGGTCTTTCACGGGCAGGGAGCTTCTGCCGCGGATGCGCCGCGGCAGCAGCTGGGGGGAGGTTCTCGCCGGGTGCCGAGCACGTCGTGGGAAGCACAAACGCGCAGGTAAAACGGTTCGTCACCAGGTGCGAGGAGGAACAGTATGCAGCCACAACCGCTCGGAGAACAGAACCCCGGGAGAACCCGCGTCCACGCCCGGGTGAAGGCTGCCGCGCGGGCCGCCCGCGCGGTCTCAGCGGGCGGACACGCCCGCCCGCCAGTCGGACGGCCCGTCCCTCCCCGCGCCGGTCCCGCCCGCCCCCGGTCCGGCTCGGGCGCAGGTCAGGGGCGGGCGGGGGCGGATCAGACGCAGGTGGCGTGACCCCAGCCGTCGGGGTTCTTCGCGATGGTCTCGCCCTTGTCGTAGGCGCGACCGCACCGGCAGCGGCCGGGGAATTTGGCCTTGAGGGTGCCGCCGGACGGGCGACCGCGGCGCGCGGTGCCGGTACCGGCGCCGGCGGCGCTCCCGCGGGGCGCGGAGGAGCGCGTACGGGGCGCCGGGGGGCGCGTTCCCGGTTCGGCGGGCGGGAGTTCGGCGCCGGCGGCGGAGCCGATGGCCTCCTGCGTACGGGCCGCGTGACTGGCCGCCCGGTCGGCGGCGTCGTTCAGGGGGTCGCCGTCGACCTGGTGGGCGGGGGTGTACACGAAGTCGATGTCACGGCCGGTGAGCAGGGCGTCGATCCGGACGACGAGGTCCTTGTTGGCGACGGGCGTGCCCGCCGCCGTCTTCCAGCCCTTGCGGCGCCAGCCGGGCAGCCAGGTCGTGACGGCCTTCATGGCGTACTGGGAGTCCATGCGGACCTCGGCGGGGACGGCCGGGTCGAGTGCTTCGAGCAGGCGTTCCAGGGCCGTCAGCTCGGCCACGTTGTTCGTGGCGCGGCCCAGCGGGCCGGCCTCCCAGCGCTCGACGCCGCCGTCGGCCCGGCCGATGACCCAGGCCCAGGCGGCCGGTCCCGGGTTTCCCTTCGACGCGCCGTCGCACGCCGCGATGATCTTCTGCACCATCCCACGATCCTGACACGGCCGTGCGGGCGGCCCGACCACCCCCGGGAGGCCGGGCCGCCCTCCCGGCGGGGCGGGTCAGAAGGCGCCGTAGTTGACCTGCCAGGTGGCCAGGCCCATGTGGCGCCAGAGGGCCACGACGCGGTCCCGGTCGTCGAGGGAGACGCGGACGGCGTAGCGGTCGCGGATGTGCGCGTCGAACAGTTCCGCCTTCACGATGTCGTCGCCGCGCCCGTCGCCGGCCGCCCGCATCCACAGTTCGTCGTACGGGACCTCGTGGCGGGCGAGCCAGGCCTCGGTGACGGCCCGGTGGTCCTCGCTCCGGCCCGAGAGCAGCACGATCCGGTCGCGCTCGCTGTGCCGGAAGGCGCGCAGGGCGTCGCGCACGGGGACGTTGAGGAGGTCCTCGCCGCAGCGGGTGAAGTCGTACGGTCCCCGGTCGCCCCGCAGGGCGAGGGTGCCGTCGATGTCGCAGAGGACGGCGGAGGGCAGCGCCGGGTCCGGCACGTACGGCAGGGCGGCGGGCCGGTCGTTGAGCCAGTCCCCGGTGAGCCGCCAGCCGCCGCGGGTGGCCTTGGCGTGCTTGTCGGCGAGCAGGCGGATGATCTCCTCGCCGACCGGGCGCTCACGGGCGGCGTCGCGGCGGAGGCACTCCTCGACGGGCACGGTGGTGAAGTCGTGGACGACGAAGGTGGCCGAGCGGCCGGCGACGGCCGCCTTGAGGCGCTTGGGGATGTGCGGGGTGAGGTGGGTGTTGTCGACGACGACGTCGAAGCCGTCGTCGAGGGCGGCGCGGACGGCGGCGTCCTGGATGCCGAGCACGGTCTGCTCGTGGGCGTGCGAGCGGCCCCGGCCGGCCTCGGGCCGGTCGAGCATGGCGCGCAGATCGTCGAGGTTGACGCGCCGCATCCGGCCCTCGGCGGCCTCCTGGAGGGCGCGGGCGGCGGTGGTCTTGCCGGAGGCGGGCAGGCCGGTCATGACGTGGACGACGGGCACGGTCAGTTCTCCTCGTCACGGGCGAAGGGGTCGGTGGCCTCGGGGCGGAGCTGCCGCCAGACGAGGAGGTCGGTGCGGCGCCCGTCGAGGCGCAGGAAGACGGCGGCGCGCAGGCCGCGGTCGGTGAGACCGGCGGCGGCGCGGGCGAACGCGGCCCGGTCGGCGGCGAGGTGGGCGAGGCGTTCGAAGGCCTCGTCCACGGTCCGCTCGCGACGGGCGGCGGCCTCTTCGAGCCGGGCGACGACGGAGCGGACCCAGGCGTCGAACTCGTCGGGGACCTGTTCGAGGAGCGCGTCGAGGGGCTTGCCGCCGTGCGCCTCCACCTCGGAGACGGCGCAGCCGATGCCCTTGGCCACCTCGGCGGCGGGGAGCCCGGCGAAGCGCTGGATGCCGTGGCCGCGCCAGATGTCCCGCTCGGTCACGCCGGTGAGCACCTTGTGGAGGCGTACGTACTCGGGCAGCTTGGCCTTGGCGCGCACCCCGGAGGCGAAGCGGAGGACGAAGCCCTCGGCGTCGGTGCCGGTGGCGCGCCGGCCGCCGGGGAGCGTGTCGGACGCGGTGAGGGCGATCAGCTCGGCGAGGCCGGTGACGGGCCAGGTGCGGACGACCGAGCCCAGCGGGCCCCAGCCGGCCGCGGCCTCGGCCGGCGGGATCTCGGTGCCGTCGGCGGCGAAGGCGCCGAGGAGGACCAGGTCGCGCCGCTCGCCGTAGTTCACGACGATCCGGTTCTCCGGGTAGAGGATCTCGGCGAGGTAGGTGACGCCGGGGGTGAGTCCGGAGGTGTCGGCGGCGTCCAGGCGGCGCTGGGCCCAGGTGGCCTGCGTGCTGGTGAAGGAGCCCTTGGAGGCGGCGCGCCAGCCGCCCGCGTAGTGGAAGACCACGGCGAGGCTGCCGTCGACCTTGTCGTACACCTCGAACGGCTCGTCGGGCAGCGGCGGGGCGTAGGGGCGGCCCTCGGCGTGCTCGGAGACGTTGAAGAACTTGGGGAAGGGCAGCGCGACGATCCGTCCGCCGTCGTCGGCGACGAGGCCCCGGCAGCGGGTGGTGGCGGTGTTCCAGTGCTGGGCGTACTGGCAGGCGCGGGTGTAGGTGTAGATCGACAGCGGCAGCTCGGGGTGTGCCTTGCAGGTGACGTGTCCGTCCGCGAGGGCGGCCGTCAGCTCGTCGGGCGGTATCAGGTCGTGGAGAGTCAGGGTCGCCTGGCTCATGGGGGTCCCTCCCGTGGTTCGTTGATCCATTCTGCGGACGCGGCGAGCGGGGGGACAGCGATTTATCCCGGCGGGGGCGTACGGTGCGGCGCCCGGGCTCCCCCCTCCCCGGTGCGCGGGCGGCGCCCCGTAGACTCGCCGTCTCCCCGTCGGTGACGGCACCGACCCGGCTGAAGGAAGCGGACTTCATGAACCACGCGGACGGCACCGCACCGATCTACGCCCAGCTCATACGCGAGCGGGGGGATGTTCCGGGTGACGTCCGGCAGGTGGCCGAGGAGGTGCTGCGGGACCTCAGCCGCGTGATCCGGGTGCCCCCGGCGGCGGGTCCGGGCGGGCCCGCGGGCCCTGCGGGGGCCATGGGGCAGGGGGGCCCGATGAGCCAGGGTGGACCGATGGGCCAGGGCGGGGGCATGGGCCAGGGTGGTCCGATGGGCCCCGGCGCGGGTCTGGGGCACGGTGGTCCGGGGGCCGGTCACTCCGGCGTCGTCGCGGCCCACCGCGCGATCCGCTAGCCGGCCCTCCGCGTTCGGGGTCCGCCCCGTCGTCGCTTCTCCGGACGGTTGTCGGTGGCATGCGCCATGCTGGCCCGTGCGCCGGTGCACGCCGGTCCGCCCGCGACAGGAGGGGACGCCGACATGGCCGAGGTTCTGCTCTTTCACCACACGCTCGGGGTGACCGAGGGGGTGCGCGCGTTCGCCGGTGACCTGCGCCGGGCGGGGCACACGGTGCACGTGCCCGACCTCTACGAGGGGCGGGTGTTCGAGGACCTGGAGGCCGGTGCGGCGCACGCCGCGTCGATCGGCTTCGGCGCGCTCGTGGCGCGCGGGGAGCGGGCCGCCGCGGAGCTGCCCGGTCGGCTCGTGTACGCGGGCCTCTCGCTCGGGGTGCTGCCCGCGCAGAAGCTGGCGCAGACCCGGGCCGGGGCGGCGGGCGCGCTGCTCGTCGCCGCCTGCGTTCCGGTGACCGAGTTCGGCACGGCGTGGCCCGAGGGGGTACCCGTGCAGGTGCACGGGATGGGCGCCGATCCGTATTTCGTGGACGAGGGGGACCTGGCCGCGGCGCGCGAGCTGGTCGCGGACGCCGGGGACCGGCGGCTGTTCCTCTACCCGGGCCGGGAGCACCTCTTCACGGAGCGCGGCGGGCCGTCGTTCGCGCCCGAGGCGTACGCGCTCTGTCTGGAGCGGATCCTCGCCTTCCTGGAACGCTCCGACAAGGACGCGGCCGACGCCCCGTGAGCGCGAAACCCCTCGCTCCCCCGGTGTCCCGGTGCGGTGCCGTCACCGCACCAGGCGCGAGGGGCGCCCCCTCGGGCCGGGTCGGGTCAGCCGATCGGTGGACGCGGGGGTCGTCCGGTCGAGGGCCGGGGGGAGCCGGCCGGCGGACCGGTGGGCGGCCGGGGTGGGCGGAGGATCGGGGCAGGGCGCGGATCCCGGTCGTCCGCCGGGTCGCCGGCCGCGCGTGGTCCCGACCGAGGAGTCCGACATGACGAAGTCCCGCCGTTCCTCCCGCGCCGCCCGGGTCCTGCTGCCCGGCGTGGTCGCCGCCGCGCTGCTCGCGGGGTGCGCGCCGGGGTCCGGCGGATCCGCCTCCGCCCCGGCGGTGCCCACCGGTCCGGCCCCGGCCGGCCCGCCCGCCCCCGGGACGCCGTCCGCCTCGGTGAAGGTGGCGCCCGCACCGCCCTCCGGGAAGGCCGCGCCCGGCACCCTCCTGGTGACCGACTTCGGTGCCGACACCGTCACGTTCGTGGACCCGGCGCGCGGCGCCACCGGCTCCGTGCGGGTCGGGACCGCTCCGTACGGACTCGCCGTGGGCGCCGACGGGCGGGCGTGGGTGGCCACCGCCGAGGGCGTGGCCGTCGTCGACACGGCGAACCGCTCGCGCCTCGCGCTGATCCCGTACCGGACGGCCACGGGTCCGGTGACGACCGGTGAGTACCGGGGCGGCGGCATGGGCATCGCGCTCGCGCCGGACGGGCGCCGGGTGTACGTCGGGGTGAACGTGCCCGGCGGCCACGGCGCCCTGGAGGTGATCGACACGACCGCGCTGCGGGTCACGGACGCGGTGCCGGTCGGCAGGCGCCCCTTCGACGTGGACGTCGCCCGCGACGGCTCCGAGGTGTACGCGACCGGCCACGACTCCTTCGACGTCACGGTCGTCACGGCGGACACGCTCCGCCCGCGCCGGGTGGAGGTCGCCCCCTACGGGACGGAGGGCGGGCTCGGATCCTGGCTGAAGCCGCACTACGCGGCGGTCCGGCCCTCGGACGGGAAGCTGCTGCTGCCGTTCGAGGGGGAGCGGCTGGCGGTCGTGGACCCCCGTACGGGGCGGACGGACATCGAGCCGATGACGGCCGGCACCCATCAGCACGGCACCACCGTGACCGCGGACGGCACGCTCCTCACGGTCGGCACGGGCCCGATCGACCCGGACGAGGACCGGGGGCCCTCGCTCACGGTGCGCACCCCCGCCGGGGACGAGCGGGTGTACCCGCTGGACGGTGCGCACGAGAACGTCGCCGTGTCGCGGGACGGCCGGACGGCCTATGTGACCGGCGGATTCACCCGGGACGGCTACTGGGACGGACTGACGGCCGTGGACCTCGCTTCGGGGGAGACACGGCGGATCCCGGCGGGTTCGCGGCCCCTCGGCGTCGTCGTCCTGTGAGGGCCGGACGGACTCTCCCGAGGAGCGGGCCACCTCCGACAGGGATAAAAAGGGTGAGCCACGGATAGGCGGCGCTTGGAAGGCCATGCGGTCCGGAGCGATCGCGTCCGATGGCACCGTGCACGCTCCTACGGAAGGGCGGACAGCGTGACTCGACCGAGGATCCTCGTGGTGGGCGCCGGCTTCGCCGGAGTGGCCTGCGTCCGGCGGCTCGAACGGCGGCTCACGGAGCGGGAGGCACAGATCACCCTCCTCTCGCCGTTCTCGTACCAGCTCTACCTCCCGCTGCTCCCCCAGGTGGCGGCCGGCGTGCTGACCCCGCAGTCGGTGGCCCTGTCGCTGCGCCGCAGCGAGCGGCACCGGACCCGGATCGTGCCGGGCGGGGTGGTGGGCATCGACACGGCGGCGAAGGTCTGCGTCGTCCGCACCATCGCGGGCGAGTACGTCACCGAGCCGTACGACCACCTCGTCCTCTCCCCCGGCAGCGTCACGCGCAGCTTCGACATCCCGGGGCTCGCGGAGTACGCGCGGGGCATGAAGACGCTCGCCGAGGCGGTCTACGTCCGCGACCACGTGATCGCGCAGCTGGACCTGGCGGACGCGAGCAACGACGAGGCCGAGCGGGCGGCGCGGCTGCAGTTCGTGGTGGTGGGCGGCGGGTACGCCGGCACGGAGACGGCCGCCTGCCTGCAGCAGCTCACCCACAACGCGGTGAAGCGGTACCCCCGCCTCGACCCGAAACTGATCAAGTGGCATCTGGTGGACATCGCGCCGAAGCTGATGCCCGAGCTGGGCGAGAAACTGGGCGCCGCCGCCATGGACATCCTCACCCGGCGCGGCATCGAGGTGTCGCTCGGGGTGTCGGTGGCCTCGGTGGACGAGGACACGGTGACGCTGACCGACGGGCGGGTGCTGCCGAGCCGCACGCTCATCTGGACGGCCGGTGTGGCCGCGAGCCCGCTGATCGGGACGCTCGGCGCCGAGACGACGCGCGGCCGGCTGGTCGTGACGCCCGAGATGACCGTCCCCGGTTTCGAGGGCCTCTGGGCGCTCGGTGACGCGGCGGCCGTGCCGGACCTCGCCAAGGGCGAGAAGGGCGCGATCTGCCCGCCGACCGCGCAGCACGCCATGCGGCAGGGCAAGGCGGTCGCCGACAACCTCGTCGCCACCCTGCGCGGCACCGAGGTCACGCCCTACCGGCACAAGGACCTGGGGCTCGTCGTGGACCTCGGCGGCATGGACGGCGTGTCGAAGCCGCTCGGCGTGGAGCTGCACGGCATGCCCGCCCAGGCCGTGGCGCGCGGGTACCACTGGGCGGCGCTGCGGACGGGTGTGGCCAAGACCCGGGTGATGACCAACTGGCTGCTCAACGCGGTGGCCGGGGACGACTTCGTCCGGACCGGCTTCCTGGCGTCGAAGGCCGGCACGCTGCGGGACTTCGAGTACACGGACGCCTATCTGACGCCGGAACAGGTCCGTGCCCACACGGGCTCGTTCCGCGGCGCGGTCACCTGAGGCGTCCGTGCCGGCCGGCGCGCTGTCAGCGGGCGAGTTCGGCGCCCGGCCCCATGACCACGACGGGTTCGCGGGCCGGGTCGAGCGCCCGCAGGAGCTCCCGCAGGTCCTCGCGGTCCAGGCTGACGCAGGCCTGGGTCGGGCCGCCGTGGTCGACGTGGATCCACACGCCGCCGCCCTTCCCCTGCCCCAGGGGGCGTTCCTTGTCGAGCGGGGTCCTGCCGGGTACGCGGTTGTAGTCGATGGCGATCACGTGATCGAAGGAGCCCTCCAGGGGTTCGCCGAGGAAGCCGGTGCCGCTGATGGCGAAGCCGGGGTCCTGGTCGTAGGGGAGGCGGGCGCCGGGGTCGGGCAGCCGGCCGCCCGCGTCGCCGAGCCGGAAGACGCCGATCGGGCTGCGCAGATCGCCCGCGTGGTGGTCGTGGGTCCAGCCCTTGAGGGCGTTGTGGGCGGCCCAGGGACCGGCGGCGCGGTCCCACCGCCCGGCCGGGTTCCGCGCGTAGAGGACCGTGGTGGCGGTGTTGCCGTCCGCCGAGGCCCCGGTGACGACGAGGGCCTGGGAGGTGCCGTCCGGGATCCGGGCCTGGGTGGCGGGACCGAGGCCGGGGATCCTCGAGGCGGGCACGGGCCGGGCGTCGCCCGGTGCGGCGGAAGCGGAGGCCGGGCCGGAGGGTGAGGCCGGGGCGGAGGCGGCGGGCGGGCGGGGTGCGCGGGTCGGGGAGGCGGGGGCGGGTTCGGGGGTACGGGCGCAGCCGGTGAGCAGCAGCGCCGCGCACAGGGCACCGGTGCCCAGGTGCAGCGGCGTGGGGGCACCCTTGCGGACGGGCATGGGAAGGCATCCTCCTGGCCGGGGGCGGTGCTGCGATGCGTACCCGTTCGGCGGGCGGCGCTGTCGCCGTGCCCGAGGCCTCACCCGTACGGCCCACTGCCCGGGAGGGAGCCGCCGGTGCTCACCTTCTGCCGGGAGGCTGTCAGGCCGGTGCCGGGCCGGGTGCGCCGGTGAGCCGCTCGGGGGTGAGCAGTTCGGCGAGCCGGTGGGCGGGCAGCAGGCCCTTCTCCAGGGTCAGTTCGGCGACCCCGCGGCCGGTCGCCAGCGCCTCCTGGGCGATGGCGGTGGCGGCGGTGTAGCCGAGGTGGGGGTTGAGGGCGGTGGCGAGGCCGATGGAGTTCTCGACGGCCGCGCGCAGAGTCTCGGTGTTGGCGGTGATGCCGCAGACGCAGCGCTCGGCCAGGGTGAGGCAGGCGGCGCGGAGCGAGAGCATGCTCTTGGACAGGGCGTGGAAGATGACGGGCTCGAAGGCGTTGAGCTGGAGCTGTCCGCCCTCGGCCGCCATGGTGATGGTCATGTCGTTCCCGATGACCTCGAAGGCGACCTGGTTCACGACTTCGGGGATCACCGGATTGACCTTGCCCGGCATGATGCTGGAACCGGCCTGCACGGGCGGCAGGTTGATCTCGCCGAGTCCGGCGCGCGGACCCGAGGAGAGCAGGCGCAGGTCGTTGCAGGTCTTGGAGAGCTTGACCGCGATGCGCTTGAGGACGCCGGAGAGCTGGACGAAGGCGCCGCAGTCCTGGGTGGCCTCGACCAGGTTGGCGGAGGTGACGAGCGGCAGCCCGGTCAGCGCGGCGAGGTGGCGGCGGGCGGTCTCGGCGTAGCCGGGGGCGGCGTTGAGGCCGGTGCCGATGGCGGTGGCGCCGAGGTTGATCTCGTGAATGAGCTCGACGGCCTCGGCGAGGCGGCTGCGGTCCTCCTCCAGCATCACGGCGTACGTGGAGAACTCCTGGCCCAGCGTCATGGGCACCGCGTCCTGGAGCTGGGTGCGGCCCATCTTGACGACCTCGCGGAACTCCAGGGCCTTGGCGGCGAAGGCGTCCTGGAGGACGGCCATGGCGAGGAGGAGTTCCCGGGCGGCGCCGATCGCGGCGACGCGGATCGCGGTCGGGTAGACGTCGTTGGTGGACTGGCCGAGGTTGACGTCCTCGTTGGGGTGGAGGCGGGCGTAGTCGCCCTTGTCGTGGCCGAGGAGTTCGAGCGCGCGGTTGGCGACGACCTCGTTGGCGTTCATGTTGGTGGAGGTGCCGGCGCCGCCCTGGACGACGTCGACGACGAACTGGTCGTGGAGGCGGCCGGCCCTGATCTCCCGGCAGGCGCCGGCGATGGCGTCGGCCTTGTCGGCCGGGAGGAGCCCGAGTTCCTCGTTGGCCCGGGCGGCTGCCTCCTTGACGGCGGCCAGGGCGTCGATCAGGAGCGGGTAGACGGAGATGGGGGTGCCGGTGATGGCGAAGTTCTCGGTGGCGCGCAGGGTGTGGACGCCCCAGTAGGCCTCGGCGGGTACGTCGCGGTCGCCGAGCAGGTCGTGCTCGCGCCGGACGGCGGTGGCGGGCGGCTGCGGGTCGGCGGGGGCGTGCGGGGAGGGTACGGGAGCCATGGTGCGTCCTTGCGGGTGGCGGGGAGGGAGGCGCGCGCGGCGGCGGGCCCCTGCGAGGCAGGGGTGGCGCGGCCGTGCGGGGGGGGGAGGCGTACGGGCGGGGCGGGCCGGCACCGGGGTCGGCGGTGTGCGCGGGGCGGTTACCGCCGGGGGCGCGTGCCGGCGGCACCGGCCGTGGCGTACCGGCGGCGTGCGCGCCGGAGTGGGCGCCGGCTCGCGGGCGGGTGATGCGGGCGCCGCCCGCGAGCCGGGGTGTGGGGGCGCCGGGTCAGGCGCGGGTGGCGACGGCGGAGGCCGAGCGGGAGCCGCCGGTGGCGAGGGCCGGTTCCGCGCGGACCGGGCCGTCGAGGAGGCGGCGCAGGAGGGCGGTGCGGCGGGCGGGGTCGGCGCCGCCGGCGGTGTCCTCGTCGGCGAGGAGGGCGGAGAGGACGGCGACGCGGGCCTGGCCGGCGCGGAGCGTGCCGGTGAGGAGGGCGCCCGCGGCGACGAGGTCGACCGCGCCGCCGCCGGTGTAGATCTCGGCGAGCGGACCGGCCGGGACGCGGGTGGTGACGGCGACGAGGACGCCCCGGGAGACGGCGCCGGCGACGGCCCGGACGATCTCGGGCGTGGCGTTGCCCGCACCGGTGGCCACGAGGACGATGCCCCGGGCACCGGCCGTGAGGGCCGCTTCGAGCAGGACGGGGTCGCCGTCGGAATGGTGGGTGACGATGTCGACCCGGGGCAGCGGGACGGCCGGAACCGTGCCGGGGTCCGCGGTGCGGGCGGCCTCCGGGAGGGGCAGCGGGGCGGGGCGCTCGGGCTGCCGCTCGATGTCGACGCGCGAGAACCCGACGCGGCCGAGGCGCTCGGCGGAGGGGTCCGAGAAGGCGTCGGCGGCGAGTGTCTGGGTCTTGACGGTGCCGCGGGCGGCGTGGACGCGGCCGTCGAAGACGACGAGGACGCCGAGGTCGCGGACGGAGGCGGCGACCTGGAGGGCGTCGTAGAGGTTGCCGGGCCCGTCTCCGTCGCCCGTGCCGAAGGGGCGCTGGGCGCCGGTCAGCACGACGGGCCGGGCGTCGGTGTGGTGCAGGTCGAGGAGGAAGGCGGTCTCCTCCAGGGTGTCCGTGCCGTGGGTGACGACGATGCCGTCGACGCCGGGGTCGGCGAAGGTCTCGTGGACGGTCCGCAGGAGCGCCAGCTGGTGGGCCGCCGTCATCCGCGAGCTGTTGACGTTGAAGAGGTCGGTCACCTCGACGGTGACGCCTTCGGGGAGCGGGGCGGTGGCGAGGACGTCGTCGCCGGAGGCGTCGGCCGCGTAGCCCGTGCCCTGCCAGCGGCTGGCGATCGTCCCACCGGTGCTGATGACGACGATCCGGCGCGGTGTCCCGTCGTTCGTCCGCTTCATTCCTCTGATTCCTTCGCTGTGCGTCAGTCCCCTGTCGTCCGCAACGGTAGGTCAAAGGACGCGCAAGCGGATTGCGAATTCCGCTGCGGAAATGTTTCAGCGTGGTGGATAATTGCGTCATGGACCGGATCGATCTCCATATCTTGCGCGAGCTTCAGAAGGACGGCCGTCTGAGCAATCAGGAGTTGGCACAGCGCGTCGGACTCAGCCCCTCCCCCTGCCTGCGGCGCGTGCGGCAGCTGGAGCAGGACGGGGTGATCCAGGGCTACCGGGCGGTCATCGATCCGGAGGCGGTGGGGCGGGGTTTCGAGGTCCTGGTCTCGGTCGAGGTGCGGCGCGACCGCGAGACGGTGGAGGCCTTCGAGGAGGCCCTCCAGGACATCCCGGACGTCATCGAGGCGTACCGCCTGTTCGGCAGCCCGGGGTGCCTGCTGCGGATCGCGGTGGCCGACCTCGCGGCGTACGAGCGGCTGTGGATCGAGCGGCTGACGACCCTGGCGGGGGTCACGGAGGTGAACTCCCAGATCATCATGAAGCGGATCAAGGAGCCGGAGGGCATGCCGGTGGACGTCAGGGGCGGCTGACCGGGCCGGGCCGGTGCTGGAGCACCCAGTCCGGTGTCCAGGTGCCGGCGGCGTCGTGGCCGGTGGCCGTGGCGGCGATGTGGGCGCGGAGGGTCTCCAGGGCGGGGTGGGGGTTGTCGCGGTGCCGGAGCAGGGCGTGCGGGTAGACGGGGGTCGGTCCGGTCACCGGGATGCGGCGCAGCCCGTGGCCGTCGGGCCAGACCAGGCGGGTGTGGGCGCCCATGAAGGTGGCGAGGGCCGGGGTGTCGGCGATGGTGTCGAGGAGCGCGTCGGAGCCGAAGTTGGGGCCGGTCGCCTCGATGCCGAGGCCGAAGGCGGCGACGAGGTCGTCGTAGTAGGCGGCCCACTCGCTGCCGGGGCGCAGGCCGGGCATCCAGATCCGGTGCCCGGCGAGTTCGGCGAGGGTGACCGAGCGGGCCCCGGCGAGCGCGTGGCCGGGACCGGTGAGCAGTTCCAGGGGCTCGTCGATCGCCCGCACGGCCTCGATGTCGTCGGGGAGGGGGCGCCCGGGCGCCGCGACGGCGCGGAAGGAGGCGTCGATCTCGCCCGACCGGAGCGCCTCGACGGCCCGGTCGATGTCGAGCAGCATCACCACGTCCAGATCGATCCCGGGGTGGCTGCGGTGGAAGCCGCGCATCAGGCCCGAGGCCGCGCCGCGCGAGGCGAGGATGTCGACGCGCAGGGGGCGGCGGCCGGGGTCCACGGACGCCGCCGCGCGGGCGGCGACGCGCAGCAGTTCGCGCGCGTGGGGCAGGAAGGCCTGTCCGTCGATGGCGAGTTCGGCGCCGCGCGGGGTGCGGGTGAAGAGGCGGACCCCGAGGCCGCGCTCCAGCGCGGCGACGCGCTTGGAGACGGCCTGCTGGGTGACCGAAAGGTCGGCGGCGGCCTTGTGGAACTGGCCGGTTTCCGCGACGGCGACGAAGGTACGTACCGCTTCGAGATCCATACCGCCCCACCTTAGGGAACAACGAATGGTTGTGGGGTGGGTACATGGGGGTTGTTTGACCTGCGCGGGTGTTTCCGGCTTGGCTCTGCCGGGCCACCGCCGGTTGTCACGGCGGAGGCGCCTGGGCGAGCGCGCGGAGGTCGGTGGTGAGGGCACGAAGGCGGCTGGGGCGGGATTTCGGGCTGCTGTGGGCGGCCTACGCGGTGAGCGCGTACGGGTCGGGGCTGGCGTTCGGGGCGCTGCCGCTGGTCGCCGTGCTCGTGCTGCGGGCCGGCCCGGCCGAGGTCGCCCTGCTGTCCGCGGCGGGGCCCGCGGTGGGCGCGCTTCTCGCGCTGCCCCTCGCACCATGGGTGGACCGCCGGCGCAAGCGGCCGGTCATGATCACGGCCGATCTCATCCGCTGCGCGGCCCTGACGTCGATTCCGCTCGCGTACGCCGTCGGCCGGCTCACCTTCGCGCAGGTGCTCGCCGTCTCGGTGGTGTCGGCCGCCGCGCGGATCACCTTCGGCGCGGCGGGCGGCGCCCTTCTCAGGTCCTTCGCCGGACCGGACGACCTGCTCGTGGCCCAGGCCCGCTTCGAGTCCACCAACTGGAGCTCGCTCGCGGTCGGGCCGCCGCTGGGCGGGGCGGTGATCGGGCTGTTCGGGCCGGTGGCCACGATCGTGGCCGACGCGTCCTGTCACCTGCTGTCGGCACTGGCGATCGGCGCGATGCGAGGCGGCCGGAAGGCGAGGCCGGGGCCGGCGGGGACGGCTCCGCGGGCGGCGCCCCCGGTCACCGCCGAAGGCCGTGGCCGGGGCGGGGCCGTCCTCCGCGGGTGGCGTCATCTCCTGGAGGATCCGGGGCTGCGGGCGCTCTTCCTCAACCAGCTGCTCGTCTCCGGTCTGGTGATGGCGACCGAGCCGCTGCTCGCCGTGCTGCTGCTGCGTGACCTCGCGCTGCCGCCCTGGCAGTACGGTCTCGTCTTCGCCGTCCCGTGCCTGGGCGGGCTCATCGGCTCCCGGCTGGCTCCGCGGGTCGTCGCCCGCCACGGCCGCGACCGGGTCGTGCGGATCGTCGGAACGCTGCGCGTGGTGTGGCTGCCCGGCCTGGCCCTCGCGCCTGCCGGGGCCGCCGGAGTGGTCACCGTGACGGCGGTCGAGCTGGCGATCGTCCTGCACATGAGCCTCTACACCCCGGTCGTCGCGGCCTGCCGGCTGGAACGGACACCCCCGCACCTCGTCGCCCGCACCCTGACGGCCTGGTCCCTCGGCCAGCAGGCCTCCCTCGCCCTCTGCACCGCGCTCGGCGGCCTCCTGGCCACCCTCACCGGCCCCCGCCCGGCCCTCGCGGCGGCGGGCCTCCTCGCCCTCGCCACCCCGCTCCTGCTCCCCCGCCCCGGCCAACTGACCCCGCCCGCCGGAGAACCGGCCGGCGGGCGGCGGTGACGCGACGGCATGCTGGGGGCCATGCATACGGAGGGGACGACACCGGCACCGGGCGGGCCGGCGCCCGGCGGGCTCGACGCGCTGGGGGAAGCGGCCTGCCGCCACCGGGCGGAGGGCCTGAGGCCGGAGGAGCTGCCGATGCTCGCGGCCCACGCGCTCGCGGCCGACGCCGACACCCCGGCCCTGTGCGAACTGGCCGGACTGTCGCCCCGCACGGACCCTCGCGATCTGCGCGAACTGTTCGAGCGGGCGCTGTCCGAGGCCGGTGTCGCACCGCCGGACCGGCGCGTGGCACGGCGGCACGCTCTGCGCCGGGCGGCGGCGCAGCTGCTGGCCGACGGGATCACCCCGGACGGCCTGGCGTCGGAGGACTGGATGGAGACGCAGGGGGAGACGGCCGCGGAGCGGGCGTTCCTGGCGCTGCTCCCCCCGTGCGCGTGTTGCCTCGCGTACACGGTGGGACTCGACCGGCGGACCTGGGAGGGCCGGTCGCGGGCCGCGGCCGGCGCCCTGGTCACGGCCGTGCCGGCCGTCCCGGGATGCTGAGGCGCGCGCCGCGAGCGCTGGGTGCGGGCGCGAGAGTTCGTGCGGACGCCGTGGGGGCCCCGCCCGATCCGTCCCGGGTTCGGGGCAGTTGGTTGCGGCGTATGCCGGACCGTCACGGAAAAGCCTTCCGGCCGTTACACGGGCCTCCCCGGCGCTGTGCCACCCTCCCGGTGACATCTCGTCAACACGCGTAGAGCGCGGAGGACCTGAGCCGGGACCCGCGTTCGCACGCGTGCCCTCACCCGGGAAAGGCCCCCCATGTCCGTTGCACACATAGGCCGCCGCAAGGCGTGGGCCGCGGCGCTGGCCGCCGTGTTCGTCGCCCTCACCCTGCCCGCGGTCACCGCGTCGCCCGCCGGTGCCACGACCACCGCGTACGACGACACGTACTACCGGGACGCGATCGGCAGGACCGGCCCGAGCCTGAAGGCGTCGCTGCACACCATCATCAGCAGCCAGCGGAAGATCTCCTACGACGCGGTGTGGAACGCGCTGAAGGTCACCGACCAGGACCCGAACAACAGCGACAACGTGATCCTGCTCTACAGCGGCACCTCGCGGAGCAAGGCTCTCAGCGGGGGCGACGTGGGTGACTGGAACCGGGAGCACGTGTGGGCGCAGTCCCACGGCAGCTTCGGCACCTCGGCCGGGCCGGGGACGGATCTGCACCACCTGCGGCCCGCCGACGTCCAGGTGAACAGCATCCGCGGCAACAAGGACTGGGACCTCGGCGGCAGCCCGGTCAGCGGCGCCACCGGCAGCTACACGGACAGCAACTCCTTCGAGCCGCGCGACGCCGACAAGGGCGACGTGGCCCGCATGATCCTCTACATGGCCGTCCGTTACGAGGGCGACGACGCCTGGGCCGACCTGGAGCCGAACGAGTCGACGACCAACGGCAGCGTCCCGTTCCACGGCCGGCTGGCGGTTCTGAAGCAGTGGCACCAGCAGGACCCGCCGAGCGCCTTCGAGGAGCGCCGCAACAACCTCATCCACAGCACCTACCAGGGCAACCGCAACCCGTTCATCGACCACCCGGAGTGGGTCGAGGCGATCTGGTGACGCCCACGGCGTGACGCCGGGCTCCCCCGGCGGGGAAGCCCGGCGTCACCGGTGGGGTACGGGGCTGTCAGGGGTGGTCGGGGCGCTGGTCCGGCGGCACGCCGCCGCCTTCGCCGCCGCCCTTGTCGCCCCGGTCGGTGCCGTGGGCGCGGCCTTCGCGGGCGGTCTCGCGGCCGGCCTCGTCGGCCTTCACCTCACGGCTGTTCTGCGGTGTCGCACCGCCGCGCCCGCTGCGACGGGCCTCGGGCTGCTGTGGGTTGGACATCTCTGCTCTCCCTCGATCGTCGGACGGATGCCGTGGCCTGGCGGTCCACGGCGGGCCGCGCGTCGCTCCCGGTGGGGGGCCGGCGCAGGAGGCCGGGACGGCGGCGACCAGGTGGCCCCGGCACGGGCGGGCCGGCCCGGCAGCCGGCACCGCGGCACCGTCTCTCCCCCGCTCGCGCAGGGCGCGAACGCACGTGGCCCCGCGTGGGGGGCCGGCCGGTCACCCTTGCGCGCCGTGACGGGTTCCACGAAGTCCGGCTTCACCGTTACCGCCCTTCAGTTCGTCCCCTGCGTCCGTTTCGGCGGTTCGTTCCCGCCCCCGCGCCTACCCGTCCGGCCGGACGCCACGCACGGGCGGAGCGGTCAGCGGGTGGCCAGCACGATCGCGTACACGAGGAAGAACAGCGCGCACACGGCGACCAGCAGCCAGATGACGACCAGCGGGCCCTTGGCCCAGCCCGCGCGGGGCGGCCGGTACGGGCCGGTGCCGGTGCCGGTGCCCGTTTCGGCGGGCGGGGTCTCGCCCTGGGGTACGCCGCCCTGGGGGTCGAGCCCCGGGGTGGTGCGGGGGTCCGGGTCGGGGTTGCTGGGAACGGTCATCGAGGACACCTCCTCGGAAGTGGTCGGTCGGGGTGGTCGGCCGCCCGGCGCCTACCCCGTTCTCCCCGCTCCATCCGGCGGGGCCCACCCGGGGGCGGGGGCGGTACGGCGGGAGGGCGGAGCGCCGCTCCGGCGCGCCGCCCTCCGGGGTGCGGGGCGGGTCCCGTCACTCCCACGGCTTGAAGAGGATCTTCACCGCGCCGTCGCGCTTCGCCTGGAACATGTCGTACGCCTCCGGGGCCCGGGTCAGCGGGAGGCGGTGGGTGGCGAAGTCCTCCACGCCCAGCGGATCGTCGTCGGTGAGCAGCGGCAGCAGGTCACCGGTCCAGCGGTGGACGTTGGCCTGCCCCATGTGGAGGCGGATCTGCTTGTCGAACATGGCGAACAGCGGCATGGGGTCGGCGGCGCCGCCGTAGACGCCGGCGAGGGAGACGGTGCCGCCGCGGCGTACCAGCTCCACCGCGAGGTGCAGCGCGGTGAGCCGGTCGACCCCGTACCGGCGCATGAGGGGTGCCGCCACGGCGTCCGGCAGCAGGCCGACCGCCGTCTGCAGGGAGCGGGCGACGGGCGCGCCGTGGGCCTCCATGCCGACGGCGTCGATCACCGCGTCCGGCCCCCGGCCGTCGGTCAGGTCCCGGACCCGCTCGGTCAGGTCCGCCCCCAGCTCGGAGAGGTCGAGGGTGTGGACGCCGCGCCGGGCGGCGCGGGCGAGCCGCTCCGGGACGAGGTCGATGCCGATGACCGTCCCCGCCCCGCGCAGCAGGGCGATCCGGGCGGCCATGTCGCCGATCGGTCCGAGGCCGAGGACGGCGACCGAGCCGCCGGGCGGCACCTCGGCGTACTCGACGGCCTGCCAGGCCGTCGGCAGCACGTCCGAGAGGTAGACGAACCGGTCGTCCGGCGGGCCCTCGGGCACCGGGATGGGCAGGGTGTCCCCGAACGGCACGCGCAGGTACTGGGCCTGCCCGCCGGGCACCTGCCCGTACAGCTTGGTGTAGCCGAACAGCGCGGCGCCCGTGCCCCGGGCGTGGACCTGGGTGGTCTCGCACTGGGAGTGCAGGCCCCGGTCGCACATCGGGCAGGTGCCGCAGGAGACGTTGAAGGGGATGACGACGCGGTCGCCGGGGGCGAGGCGGCGGACTTCGGGGCCCACCTCCTCGACCACGCCCATCGGCTCGTGGCCGAGGATGTCGCCGGGGTCGAGGAACGGCCCGAGGACCTCGTACAGGTGGAGGTCGGAGCCGCACAGACCGCTCGACGTCACCTTGACGATCACGTCCGTGGGCTTGCGCAGGACGGGGTCGGGCACGGTGTCCACGGAGACCTTGCGCCGGCCCTGCCAGGTGACGGCTTTCATGAGGGGATACCTCCGTCGCTCACGTCACGCACGGTCACGGGGGTCACGGGGGTCACGGCCAGGAGACCTCGCGCCGGGGGACGACGACCAGCTCGGCGACGGCGCTGCCCGCGGGCACCGACAGGGCGTACATCACGGCGTCGGCGACGACGTCCGGGCTCTGCAGGAGCGCGACGTCCGTCTCCGGGAAGCGCTCCATGATGAACGGGGTCTCCATGCCGCCCGCGACGACACCGGTGACGCCGATGCCGGGGCAGTCGCGCTGCGCCTCCTTGAAGAGGGTGTGGGTGAAGGCGCGCAGGCCGGACTTGGCGGCGGAGTACGGGCCGGCCTCGGTCCAGGTGCGGAGCGCAGCCGTCGAGAGGATGTTGACGATGTGGCCGCCGCCCCGCGTGACCATCCGGCGGTACGCCTCCCGGCACAGGTACATCGGCCCGAGCAGGTCGGTGGTCACCACGCGGCTCATCTCCTCCGCGGTGAGCTCGGTGACCGGCTTGGTGACATCGACGGCCGCGCAGTTCACCAGCACGTCGAGGGGCCGGCCGGTGACGTCGAGATCCCCGAAGAGTTCGGCCGCGGCCTCGGGGTCGCGGACGTCCAGGGCGACCGGCCGGGCCTGCCGGCCCTCGGCCAGCAGGTTCTCGCACAGCTCCTTGGCGGCCTCCTGGCGCACGTCGGCGACCAGGACGGACGCGCCGGCCGCGGCGAGCCTGCGGACGATCGCGGCGCCGAGGCCGCTGGCGCCTCCGGTGACCAGGGCCTGTCCCCCGTCGATCTTCGTCACGCTGTTCATCGGTACCTCTTCTCCCCGGGCTTCCCGGGTCGGTGGAACGGGTGGGGGCGCCCCGGTGGGCGCCGCTGTGTGAGCAAGCCCACGCGAAGGCCGAATGCCTCGCGGGGCACGGGAGTTGGGCGGTTCGGTGGGCCTCGTCCGCGGGGGGTGCGCCGGGGCGCGGCCTCTTCCCGGGAACCGTCTGCCACGATGGGTCGCCGGGCGCACCCCGCCCGCGCCCGGCCTCCTCCGCCCGCGCCGCAGCCCCGGCGCCCGGACCGGGGCCCCGCCCGTCGTACTCCCGCCTCCCCCGTGCCCGTGCCCGGGGCGCGCCCCCCGGTGTTCTCGTGCCTTCCTTCCGCAAGCCCCTGTCCCTGTCCCTCGTGCGCCCGGTCACGTCCCGGCCCGCCGTCCCGTCCCCCCGGCCCGCCGGTGAGGAGCGGCCCGCCGCGGACGGCGGATCCTCCCGCGAGCGTTCCCCGTGGCGGTCGCTGCGCCACCGCAGCATGCGCTGGTGGGCGGTCGCCCACCTCGTCTCCAACACCGGTACGTGGATGCAGCTGACGGTGCAGAACCTGCTGGTCCTGCAGATCACGGGCTCCCCGGCCGCCGCCGGTCTGTCGATCTCCGCCCAGGCCGCCCCGGGCCTCCTGATGGGGCTGCTCGGCGGCGCGGCCGTCGACCGCTGGCCCCGGAAGCTGACCGCCGCGCTCGCCCAGGTGGTGCTGGGCCTGGTGGCCCTGGCCACCGCGGCGCTCGTCGCCCTCGACCAGCTGAACCTGCCCGTCCTCATCGGGCTCGCGGTGCTGACCGGTCTGGTCGCCACGGTCGACGGGCCGGCCTGCGCGCTCCTCGGCAACGACCTGGTCCCCGCGCGGGACGTGCCCTCCGCCATCGGCGTCGGGTCGCTCGCCCACAGCGCGGGCCGCCTCGCGGGCGCCGCGCTGGCCGGTGTCACCGTCGCCACGCTCGGCACCGCGGCCGCCTACCTGGCGAACGGCGTCTCGTTCTTCTTCGTGGCCTCGGTGATCCCCTTCCTCACCCTGCTCAGGCCCCAGGGCCAGGTTCCCGACGGTGACGACGCGCCGCTCATGCCGGAGGAGGCCGACACCAGCGTCCGGGGCGGTCTGGTCTTCTTCGCGAAGCGGCCCCGGCTCGTCGCCCTGGCGGGTCTCAACGCGGTGAGCGCGCTGTTCGGCCGGAACTACTCGCTGACGCTCGCGGTCCTGGTCACCGGTCCGCTCGCCGGGAGCGCCGGTTCCTTCGGCGCGGTCTCCACCGCGCTGGCCGTCGGCGGCATCGTCGGCGCGGTGCTCGGTGCGCGGCTGCGCGCGCCGCGCGTGCGGCTCGTGGCGCTGCTCACCGCGGGCGGTGCCCTGCTCCAGGTGCTGGCGGGCCTCTCGCCCGGCCTGGCCTTCCTGGTCGTGCTGGCCCTGCCGATGGCGGTGGCCGAGTCCGTCGGGGACACCGCGCAGAACACCCTGCTCCAGACCGACCCGCCGCCCCGGATGCGGGGCCGCGTGCTCGGCGCCTGGAACAGCGTCCGCACCCTGTGGGGTCTGGCCGCGCCGCCCACCCTGGGCCTGCTCATGGAGGTGCTCGGCGCGCGCGGGGCGCTCGTCACGGGCGGTCTGGTCGTGGCGGCGGCCGTCACGGCGGGGACGTTCCTGCACGGTCGCCGCAGCGCCGTCCGGGAGCCGGTCACGGTGTCCGTGCCGGTCCCGGTCACCGTCCCCGTACGGGTCGGGGGGACGCTCCCCGCGCAGGGCGCGGCCGGGGCGGGCGGGCGTACCGCCGCCGCCCGGGGCGAGCTCGAACCCGCCGTCTGAGGAGGGCGTGCGGACCCCCGGGCCGCGCGTCACGAGCCCGCTCCCGCCGTGGCCGGCAGCAGGGCGTGGACCGCGTCCAGGACCTCCCCGGGGGTGATCCGCAGCAGCCGGGGGTCCGGGCGGCCGGCGTGCGGGTCGCCGGGGCGGGTGGTGTCGTCGCCGCGGGAGGGATGCCACAGGACGCGGTGGAGGCCGTGGTCGGGCGGGCCCCACAGCGAAGGGGCGACCGGCCCGAACAGCACCACGGAGGGGGTGCCGAGGGCGGTGGCCACATGGGCGAGCCCCGTGTCCCCGACGACCACGCAGCGGGCCCGCGCGACGAGCCCGCACAGCGCGTCGAAGGCCAGGGGGCGGGGGACGCCGAGGACGGCGGCCGGGGGCAGCCCCGCCTGCGCGGCGACCGCCGTGGCCAGGCGGTCCTCGCCCGGGCCGGCCGTGACGACGACCGGAAGGCCCGCGCGGTGGAGCGCGGCGGCGACGGCGGCGAAGCGTGCCACCGGCCACCGGCGCGCGGGCGCCTGCGCGCCCGGGTGCAGGACGACCGCCCCGGGCGCGGGCGAGGCGGTGCCGGGCGGGTCGATCGTCACGTCGTCGGGGTCCGCCGGGCAGCCGTACCAGGCGGTCAGGGCGCACCAGCGGTGGCGTTCGTGGGCGGACGGGTCCCAGGGCGGGCCGTCCGCGCCGGGGAACTCCGGGTGGTGGAAGGCCCAGAGCCGCCGGGGGGCGAGGGAGGCGAGGAGCCGGTGGCTGGCGGGCCCGCTGCCGTGGAGGTTCACGGCGAGGTCGGGGTGCCGGGCCTCCGCCGGGAGCGCGTCGGGTACGGCTCGTCCGGGCCCCGCGGCCGGCAGCAGCCGGTCGACGCAGCCGGTGGCGCGCGCCACTCCTTCGAGCTCCGGCGGGGCGGCGAGGACCAGTTCGTGCCCGGCCAGGGCCCGGCGCAGCGCGCGCAGCGCGGGCACGGCGGTGAGGAGGTCGCCGAGGCCGAGCGCGCGCAGCACGAGCACCACCGGACGGCCGTGTCCTTCCGGTGGTGTGCCGCGTCCGCGGTCCTGGGCCGGCTCACCGGCACGGTGGCTCGCTGGGGTGGTGCGGCTCCCGCCGCCGGGAGCCGAGTCGACGCCTTCGCGGCCGTGGGCCGGGTGAACACCGGCCCGGGCCGGCTCGCCCGGCACACGGCGGCCGGCGGGCCCGCCGGCACGGTGACCCGTGTCCGGGGTGCGGCCGTCGTTGCCCCGGGCGGGCTCGCCGGGAACGCGGCCGGCCGCAACCGAACGGCTCGCGCCGCCCGACGCCGTGCCGGCGCCGGGGACCGGGGCGGTGCGGCCCGGATCCGTACCGCGTGGGGACGTGTCGCGGCGGGTCATCGGACCGCCGACCGGGCCGCGCGGTGGGCGAGGGAGGTGGTGGAGCGGCCGTCGAGGTACGGCAGGACCACCGTCTGGCCGCCCCAGCCGCGCAGGAGTTCCGCCTCGGGGAGTTCGTCGGGGGTGTAGTCGCCGCCCTTGACCCAGACGTCGGGGCGCAGGGTGGCGAGGAGCCGTTCCGGGGTGTCCTCGTCGAAGGCGACGACCGCGTCGACGCTGGCGAGGGCGGCCAGGACGCGCATCCGGTCCGCGAGCGGGGTGAGGGGGCGCCCGGGGCCCTTGAGGCGCGCCACGGAGGCGTCGGAGTTGACGCACACGATCAGGCAGTCGCCGATGCGGCCCGCGCTCTCCAGGAGCCGGACGTGACCGGCGTGCAGGAGGTCGAAGCAGCCACCGGTCGCGACGACCGTGCCGCCCCGGGCGCGGATGTGGCGGACGAGGGCGGCGGCGTCCCCGGGCGGCGCCGGCGCGCGGGTGTCGGAGGTGCCGTCGGCAAGGGTCTGGTCGGGGGTGCGGACGGCCGCCGCGCCGCCCGCCGCCACGAAGGCGGCGGCCGCGGCGACCGCCCGTTCCACCGCCTCCTCCGGCAGGGCGCCGTCGGCCAGCGCGGCGGCGGCCGTGGCGGCGAAGCAGTCGCCCGCGCCGCAGGGGTCGCCGGTGGTGGCGCGGACCGCCGGGACGAAGAGGGGGGCGGCGGCGTCGGCCCGGGTGAGGAGGGCGCCGCGCGCGCCGAGCGTGACGGCCACGTGGGTGGCTTCCCAGCGGGCCGCGAGGTCGGCGCCCCGGTCGGCGTGGGCGCGCAGGGAGGTGCCGGGGAGGCGGCTGAAGAGGGCCGCCTCGGCCGCGTTCGGGGTGGCGAGGCGGGTGCCGGGGACAGGGGGCCCGCCCCGGGGGTGGGGGTCCCAGACGACCGGGACCGTGCGCGCGAGGTCGCCAAGCGCGGTGCGCAGCACGTCGGCGGTGCCCCGCCCGTAGTCGGAGACGAGCACGGCGCGCGCGGAGCGGAGGGCGTCGAGGACCTCGGCGTCCGGGGAGCCGGGGGTGCCGCCGCCCCGGTCGAGCCGGACGAGGGGCCGGCCGCCGGCGAGGACGCGGGTCTTCACCGGGACGGTGCCGTCCAGGGGCAGACCGGCGAGGCGGACCCCGTCGCCGAGGGCGCGGCGGGCGCGGGCGCCGTCCTCGTGGTCGCCCGGTCCCGCGGCGGCGACGAGGACGACCTCCGCGCCGTGCCGGGCGGCGAGCAGGGCGGCGAGCCCCGCGCCGCCGGGCCGGCGGCGGACCCGGGAGACGTCGACGACGGGCGCGGGGGCGTCGGGGGCGAGGCGGGTGGCCTCGCCCTCGATGTCCTCGTCGAGCAGCAGGTCGCCGACGACGACGAGCGGTCCGCGGTTCATGAGGCTCCTCCGAAGAAGGCGTACGGGGGTTCCTCCCGGCTGGGGACCCCGTCGACCACGGCGGCCGTACCGGCGGGAGCGGCCGTCCGGATCCGGGCGGCGCTCCCCCGGGTCCCGCCCGCCGCGCGCGCCTCCGGCTCCGTCCGTTCGGCCACGGCCGCGTCGAAGAACTCGCACAGCAGGTGGACGGCGACCAGGTGGGTCTCCTGGACGGTGGCGGTGGTGGCACCGGCGACGCAGAGGGCGTCGTCGGCGGCCTCCGCCAGCGGGTTCGGGGCGGCCCCGGTCAGCGCCCAGACCGTCACGCCCCGGGAGCGGGCCGTCATGGCGGCGGAGAGCAGGTTGGGGCTGCGGCCGGAGGTCGACAGGAGCAGGAGGACGTCCCCGGCCCTGCCGTGGGCGGCGACCTGGCGGGCGAAGACCTGCTCGAATCCGTAGTCGTTGCCGATGGCCGTGACGCTGGACGTCTCGGCGTGCAGGGACAAGGCGGAGAACGCGGGCCGCTCGCCCTGGTAGCGCCCCACGAGCTCGGCCGTGAGGTGCTGGGCCTGCGCCGCGCTGCCGCCGTTCCCGGCCGCGAGCAGCCGCGCCCCGGCCGACAGGGCCGCGGCCAGACCCTCACCCCACCGGGCGAGCCGCCCGAGGTCGTCCTCGTACAGCCGCTCGACGGCCTGGCACACGGACCGGCAGTGGCGGCGCGCTTCCTCGTACGTCCGTGATTCGGTCATGGTGTCCGGCCGCGACGCGGGGGGTCCGGCCGCACCTCCTTCGGCTGTCCGGTCGGGGCGCCGGGCGTGCCCGCCGCCCCGGTGGGGGCGGGTCACAGGGCTCCGGCGAGGGGCGCGTTCGCGGCGACGACGGCCCGGTAGGACCGTTCGGTGGCGGCGGCGACCCGGGCCCAGGAGAACCGTTCGAGCACGCGCCGCCGGCCGGCCCGGCCGTACCGTGCCCGCAGGGCGGGGTCGGCGAGCAGGAGCCGTACGGCCGCCGCGAGGAGCGGGGCGTCGCCCGCGGGGACGAGGCGGCCGGTCACGCCGTCGGCGACGGAGTCGAGCTGGCCGCCGACGGCGCTGGCGACGACGGGCCGGCCGCAGGCCATGGCCTCCAGGGGGACGATCCCGAAGGGTTCGTAGTCGGCGGGGCAGAGCACCACGTCCGCGCCGCGCATGAGCACGGGCACCATGGCGGGCGGTACGGCTCCGGTGAAGCGGACCCGGTCGGCGACACCGGCCTCCTCGGCGAGGGCGCGCAGGCGCCGGACCTCGGGGTCGGTGCCGAGCCGGTCGGCGGGCGGGCCGCCGGCGATGACGAGTTCGGTCCCGGGGAGCCGGCCGAGCGCGGCGACGGAGACGGCGGCACCCTTGCGGGGCACCAGCCGGCCGAGGTGCAGCAGGCGGTGGCGGTGCGGGCCGCGGGGGGCGGCCGGGCCGTCGGGCCGGAAGGCGACGGGGTCCACGCCGCAGGGCACGATGTCGGCCTTGGCCCGGGGTATGCCCATGGCGGCCAGTTCCTCGACCTCGTCCCGGCAGGTGGCGACGATCCGGTCGCAGCCCAGGCCGACGTCGGTCTCGTGGGCGATCCGGGTGGGCGGGCTGGTGTCGGCGGCGCCCTGGTGGCGCCGCTTCACGGTGCCGAGGGCGTGGTACGTGTGCAGGAACGGCAGCCCTGCGATCCGGGTGGCGCGCAGGGTGGCCAGGCCCGACATCCAGAAGTGCGAGTGGACCACGTCGGGCGGCCGGGTGCGCCACTGCCGGGCGAGGTACCGGCCGAAGGCGTCCATGTACGGCAGGAGGTCGTCCTTGGGTACGGGTTCGGGCGGTCCGGCGGGCACGTGGTGCACGAGGACGCCGGGCCGCAGCGGTGCGACGACCGGCAGGGAGGGGTCGTCCCTGCGGGTGTAGACGGTGACGCGGTGTCCCCGGTCGGCGAGGCCGCCGGCGAGCTGGGCGACGTGGACGTTCTGGCCTCCCGCGTCGACGCCGCCGAGCGTGGCGAGCGGGCTCGCGTGTTCGGAGACGAGGGCGATGGAGAGGGGCGCCGGGGCGGGCAGGGGATGCGAAGTCATGAGCATGCCTCCGTGATGAGGCGCTCCCAGTCGTCCAGGAAGCGTTTCAGGCCGTAGCGTTCGAGGGCCGCCTGCCGGGCGCGGGCGCCGTCCGCGGCGGCGGCCTCGGGCTCGGCGAGGTAGTGGCGGGCGGCCCGGGCGAGTTCCTCCGGGCGGGTGGAGAGGGTCCCGGCGCCGGGCGGTACGGCTTCGACGGCCTCGGTGGTGGCGAGGACGACGACGGGCATGCCGAGGTGCATGGCCTCCAGGAGGGACAGTCCCAGCGAGGTCCAGCGGATCGGGTGCAGGTAGAAGCGGCGTTCCGCCATGGCGTCGTGGAGCCGCGCCTGGGGCAGGTCGGCGGTGCGGCAGCGGTCCTCGGGGAGGCCGAGGTGGGTGGCGAGGCCCTCGGTCCGCATGCCGAAGACGTCCAGGGGCGCCGCCTCCGCGAGGGCGGGGAGCAGGTCGGTGCCGACGAACCGGTCGCGCCGTACGGGTTCGTTGACGACGACGGCCGCGCGCGGCAGGCGTCCGGTCCAGCGGTGACCGGGGTCGACGATGCCGTGTTCGACGACGGCGGTGCGGGTGGTGCCGTTGTCCCAGAGGAGCCGGTTGAAGTGGGTGACGTGGACGAGGGTGAGGTCGGGCCGGTCGGCCATGGGGTGCCGGCTGAGGGGGACGTCGCCCCGGGGGGTGTTGTGCTCGACGTAGACGGCGGGGACGTCCCGGCCGGGGCGACGGCCGCCGAGCCACTCGGTGGCGAGCCGCTCCTCGTGGGGGCGCTGGAGGACGACCAGGTCGACGGGGGCGTCCCGGAGTTCGTCCGGTGGCACCTCGCGGACGGAGCCGGGCCAGGAGAAGGTCCGGGCCCGGCCGCGCCCGTCGGGGCCCCGGTCGGGGGTGACGGGAACCAGGTAGGAGTGCGGCCCCTGGACGAACGCCGTGGTCCAGGACCCGTGGACGTGCCACAGAAGGATGTTCATGCGGCGGTTGCTCCTTTCGAACCGGTCGCGGCCTCGGGGCGGGCGCGGCCTGGGGCCGTTCACGGTCTCCGGGTGGTGGGGGTTCCGCGGGCCGCCGTGGACGGGCTGGTGCCGGGGCGCGGGCGGCGGCCTGGCGGGGCGCCGCCGGAGGGGGGTGGTGGTCCGGGGGCGGTCACGGTCGCCCGCAGGGGCGGGCGGTGGCCGGCGTGCGTCTCGCGGCCGCGCAGCAGGGCGGTGACGGCGTCGAGGACCTCGCTGTCGGGCACCCCGTCGAGGCAGGGGTGGCCGGGGACGGGGCAGACCCGGGCCCGGGAGCCCGCGCACGGCGCCTCCTGGTCACCGAGCAGGACGTGGGGGACCCCGTACGGGCGCCAGCGCTCGGCCGGTACGACGGGGGCGAAGAGGCACACGACGGGCGTGCCGACGGCGGCGGCGAGGTGGGCGGGGCCCGTGTTGCCGGTGACGACGGCGCCGGCTCCGGCGAGGACGCCGGCGAGCTGGGCGAGTCCGGTGGTGGCGCCGCCGAGGTCGAGGGCGTGGCGGCCCGCGACCTCGGCCGTCCGCTCCCTCTCGGCCGGGCCGCCGGTGACGACGACCCGGTGGCCGGCCCGGTGGAGGGCTTCGGCGGCGCGCCGGGCCCGGTCCGGGCTCCAGGCACGGGCGGGGACGGCCGCGCCGGGGTGCAGCACGACGTACGGGCCGGGGCCGGTGAGGGCGCCGGTGTCCGGCGGGGGCAGCACGCGCAGGCCGCCGCCGTCGCCGGGCGGCGGTTCGTAGCCGGCGGCGCGGGCGAGGTCCAGGGCGGCCTCGGCCTCGTGGCGCCCCGGCGCCCGCCGGTGGCGCAGGTCGAGCAGGGCGCCCGGGTAGTCCTCGCTGTCGGCGCCGATCCAGGGCACGCCGGCGAGCCGGAGCAGCAGGGCGGCCGGGAGCGGGCTCTGGTGGTACGAGACGAGGATCAGCGCCCGGTCGAAGCGGCGCGCCGCCACGGCCTCGACCAGCTCGCGGCAGGCGTCCGGGGAGACCGGCGGCGGTTCGAGGCCGACCCACGGGGCCTCGTGGACGAGGACCTCGTCCACGCCGGGCAGCAGCCGGGCGGCGGGCGCGCCGGCCGGGCCGCAGAGCATGGCCGTGGTCGAGGAGCCCGCGGCCACGGCCCGTACGGCCGGTCCGGCGAGGAGGACGTCGCCCGCGCTGTCCAGGCGGACGACGAGCGTGCGGGGGGCGGTGTTCACACGGCACCGTCCGGGGGGAGTGCGGTGAGCGCGAGCCGTACCGCGGTCATGAGGTCGGGGGCGGTCCTCGGGGCGGCGGCGATCTCGCCGGGGAGGGTCGCGGGGGTGGGCACGAGGACGCCTTCGGCGCCGGCCGCGCGGGCCGCCGCCATGTCGCCGCCGATGTCGCCGATCACGACGGTACGGGAGGGGCGGGCGCCCAGCCGGGCGCAGGCGGCGAGGACGAGCCCGGGGGCGGGCTTGCGGCAGGCGCAGCCGTCGTCGGGGCCGTGGGGACAGACGGCCCAGACGGGGAACGGGCCCAGGAGCCGGTCGATCCGGTCGCGTACGGAAGCGACCTGACGCCGGGTCAGCAGGCCTCGCGCGACGCCGGACTGGTTGCTCACCACGCCGGTGGGGACGCCCAGCGAGCGCAGCAGGGCGGTCGCCTCGCCCGCGCCGGGCAGCGGCCGGACGCGGCGCGGGTCGCCGTTGTAGGGGACGTCCACGACCAGGGTGCCGTCCCGGTCGAAGAGGACGGCGTCGGGGAGGCGGCCGTCCCGGGCCGGCGCGCCGGGGACGGGGCGGCCGGGGACGGTCCCCTGCGAGGCCTCGAAGATCCAGGGGCCGTCGTCCGGGGCGCCGGGTTCCACGGCGCGGTCGTGGGCGGGGCCGACCTCCGTGATCCGGAGGTCGCCCGTGGTCCCGAGCACCGCGGGCGCGGCCCCGCCGCTCCGGGGGAGCGCCTCCGGGGGGCAGGAGGCGGTGGCCGTCCAGGCAGGGGTGCTCCGGGCGCCGCGCGGGGCTCGCCCGGGCGCGTCGGCGCGGGGTGTCGCCCGTTCGGGCCGTGGCCGGTTCATCACGCCGCCTCCTGTCGGGCCGCGGTCCCCTCGGTCCGCCGGGTCTCCCCGGTGGGGGCGGCGGGGCCGGGGGCCCGGTCGGCCGCCGGAGGGCGGGCCGGGGCGCGGGCGGGGCGGGCGGGGATGACGGAGCGGTGGTGGACCAGGCCGCGCAGCCAGTGCCAGGTGGCGACCGGGGGGATGGCGGCGCTGGTGAGGATCATGTCGGTGATCTCCTGGCGGGTGCGGGGGCCCGGCAGGACACGGATCAGGGTGAACTCGGCCGTGCCGGCGGCCCAGCCGAGGCCGCAGGCGAGGGCCGCCGCCCGGTGGCCGGTGAGGGCGCAGACGAGGGCGGCGGCGCCGGCGGCGGTCACGGCGCGGTGGCGGGAGAGCCGGCCCCGGGGCGCCGCCGCGCGGTCGCGCCAGCCGGGGCCGTGGAGGCGCCGCATGAGGACGTCGTCGGCGTTGCCGGCCTGCTGGCGTACGGAGATCCAGCGGTCGGCGGCCCGGGCGGGGTGGGTGGTGCGGCGGCTCCCCTCGGCCAGGTGCCAGCCGCCGGTCAGCAGGCGCAGGGCCAGGTCGGCGTCCTCGCGGAAGGCGCGGTGGAAGCGTTCGTCGAAGCCGTCCGCCGCGTCGAGGGCCTCGGTGCGGACGGCCATGTCGGCGGTGATCCAGCGGGCGGTGGCGAGTCCGGCCGTGTTCCGCTCGTTGTCGGTCGGGCGCCGGTCCTCGTGCAGCGGCACGTCGATCCGGGCGGTGACCGCCGCCGTGTCGGCGGAGGCCGCCGCGAGGTCGCGGGCCAGGTCCGCGCGCCACGTTTCCGAGGGCACGACGTCGTCGTCGAGGAAGACGATCCAGGGGACGTTCCCGGCCCGGCGCGCCCCCGTGTTGCGGGCGGCGGCCGGACCCCGGGCGCGGCCGGGCACCACGACGGTGACGGGGCGCAGCGTCTCGGGGACGGGCAGATCGGGCGGGGTCCCGCCGTCGCCCGGGCGGTCGTGCACGAGGACCAGGCGCGCGGGCCCGGGGCCGGGGGCGGCGGCGAGGGCCTCGAGGCAGCGGCGCAGGCTCGGCCGGCCGAGGGTGGGGACGACGACGGCGTAACGCGGGTGCTCCGCGGGGCCGTTCACCGGTCGCCGCTCTCGTCGGGGCCCTCGGAGGGGCCGTTGCCGCCGGCCCATCCGCTGCCGGTCGACCAGCCGTTGGCGCCGGTCCCGTCGTCGCCGCCCGCACGGAAGAAGTCCGCGCGGCGGACGGCGAAGGGGCCGATGGCGAGGAGGTCGACGGGGGTCGAGCCGAAGCATTCCAGCGCGTCGCGGGGGTCGTCGACCATGGGCCGGCCCGCGGTGTTGAGGCTGGTGTTGACGACGACGGGCAGGCCGGTGCGCCGCTCGAACTCCTCCAGCATGCGGGCGACGAGCGGCTCCTGCCGCCGGTCCACGGTCTGGATCCGGGCGGTGCCGTCGACGTGGACGACGGCCGGGATGCGGTCCCGCCACTCGGGCGCGACGTCGTGCACGAACAGCATGTACGGGCTGGGCAGCGGCCCGTCGAAGATCTCCGCCGAGCGTTCGGTCAGCACCATGGGCGCCACGGGCCGGAACTGCTCGCGTCCCTTGATGTCGTTGAGCCGCTCCAGGTTCCCGGCGTGTCCGGGGTGGGCGAGGAGCGAGCGGTGGCCGAGGGCCCGGGGCCCGAACTCGGACCGGCCCTGGAACCAGGCGACGACGGCGTTGTCGGCGAGTGCCTCGGCGACGGTGACGGCGATGTCGGGCGGCCGTTCGAAGGGGACGGCCGCGGTCTTCAGCCAGCTGGCCAGTTCCGCGTCGGTCCAGTCCCGGCCGAGGTCGGCGCCCGGCATCGGCGAGGGGCTCGCACCGGACTCGGCCGAGTGGAGCAGGGCGGCGCCCAGGGCCGTACCGGCGTCGCCCGCGGCGGGCTGGACCCAGACGCGCCCGAAGGGTCCCTCACGGGCGATCCGGGCGTTGGCCACGCAGTTGAGGGCGACGCCGCCGGCGAGGGTCAGGACGTCGTCGTGGGTACGGCCGTGGAGCCAGCGCACCAGGTCGAGGAGGGTTTCCTCCAGGACCGCCTGGGTGCTCGCGGCGACGTCGGCGTGCTCCTGGGTCCACGGCTCGTCCGGGGCGCGGCGCGGGCACAGCTCGGACCAGGGCACGCCGTGGGCGACGAAACCGCCGTCACCGGTGGGGTGGACGTACCGGCGCAGTTCGCCGAGCATGCGCGGGGTGCCGTGGGAGGCGAGCGCCATGACCTTGAACTCGTCGGAGGAGCGCAGGAATCCGAGGTGGTCGGTGAGGTCCTCGTAGACGAGGCCGAGCGACTCGGGGAGGTTCTGGGCCCGGAGGGGTTCGAGGTGGTCCCCGACGCGGCGGGCGGCGAGGTGGGAGGCGCGTTCGCCGCGTCCGTCGAGGACCAGGACGGAGGAGGTCTCGGCGCCCTCGGCCGCGAAGGCGCCGGACGCGGCGTGGGCCATGTGGTGACCGACGAAGCGGACGGCGGCGGGGTCCAGGCCGGGCAGGGCGGTGGCGAGGAAGCCGGGGGCGCTGCGCGCGTACGCCTGGCGGAGGTTGTCCCAGGGGTCGTTCAGCCCCATGGTCTCGGCGGGAAGGGCCAGTTCGGGGTCGTACGCGTACACGACCGCGTCGAGGTCGGCGGGGCGGAGCCCGGCCCGGCTGAGGCACCAGCGGGCGGCCTGTTCGGGGAGCTCCCAGGCGGAGAAGGGCACGGGGCGTTTGCCGTGTTTGCGCCGGGAGAAGCGTTCCTCCTCCGCCGCCGCCACGGTGACGCCGTCGATCACCAGGGCGGCGGCGGGGTCGTGGAAGAGGGCGTTGATGCCGAGAACGCGCATGGGAGGCCTTTCCGGTGGGGGTCGGGGTACGGCCGCGATGTTCCGCGGGGCGGGGACGGAGGCCGGGACCGCCGGGGTGCGGGGGACGCGGCCGGCCGGGCGGGGCGGGACCGGGTGCGGGGGTCAGTCGGCGGGGCGGCCGCGGAACCAGTCGATCGTCCGGCGCAGCCCCTCCTCGGCGGGGACGCGGGGCTCCCACAGGAGCTTGTCGCGGGCGAGGGTGATGTCGGGGCAGCGGACTCCGGGGTCGTCCACGGGCCGCTCCACGAAGCGGAGGGTGGAGCGGGAGCCGGTCAGCTCCACGATCCAGCGGGCCAGGTCGAGCATGGAGATTTCGGTGGGGTTGCCGATGTTGACCGGTCCGGGCATGCCGTGGGCGGCGGCCGCCAGGATGCCGCGGACGGTGTCGTCCACGTAGCAGAGGGAGCGGGTCTGGCGTCCGTCGCCGGCCACGGTGAGGGGTTCGCCCGCGAGGGCCTGCCGGACGAAGGTGGGCACGGCGCGGCCGTCGTATCCCCGCATGCGCGGTCCGTACGTGTTGAACAGCCGGACGATCAGGGTGTCGGTGCCCCGGGCGGAGGCCTCGGCGGTCGTGAGCGCCTCGCCGAAACGTTTCGCCTCGTCGTAGACGCTCCGTGGCCCCACCGGGTTCACGTGGCCCCAGTAGCGCTCGTTCTGCGGGTGCTCCTCGGGATCGCCGTACACCTCCGAGGTCGAGGCGAGCACGAACCGCGCGCCGGCGGCGTGCGCCAGGGCGAGCGCGTTCCTCGTCCCGAGGCTGCCCACCTCCAGGGTGTGCAGCGGCAGGCGCAGGTAGTCGACCGGCGAGGCGGGCGAGGCGAAGTGCAGGACGAGGTCGGGCGTCCGGTCCACGGCGTGCGCGAACGGCTCGCGGACGTCCGCCTCGACGAGGCGGAACCGCGGGTCGTCGCGCAGGTGCGCCACGTTGTCCGGGGTGCCGGTACTGAAGTCGTCCACACAGGTGACCGCCGTTCCCTCGGCGAGCAGCGCGGTACAGAGGTGCGAACCGACGAAGCCCGAACCGCCGGTGACGACGGCGTGCTCCCAACGGGGTGCGCGGGGAATCGCCATGGTGATCTCCTCAGACGGACGTGAGGGGAGATGAGCCGCGGCTCCTGGCGGCCGGTGCCGCCGTGCCCTGACCGGTCACGGACCGGCGGGACTTGTCACGCGTGGCCCCATCCTGCCCCGGGGGGAGGAGGGCCGCTCACCGAGGCTCATCCGGCGCGCTGCGCCGTTCGGGTGAGAGCCGGGGTGGCGGTACAGCTCGCTCTCCAGGCCTGCATGGACATCCGGAACAAGAGATTCCGGTTCATCGCCCCGGCCGCTACCCACCGGGAGCAGCGCTACTCCTCGCGTTCGAAGGATTCTCCCCCGAAGCGCTTCCGGGCGGCGGCGGTGAAAGGTGTTGCGGAGGTCCGCATGACGCTCCGGGCGGCCGGTGCAGGGCGCGCCCACCGCTCCGGCCGGAGGAGGCACGCCGTTCGCTCCGCCGGACAGGTCGGAGGGTGCTCGCGCGCATGAAGCACCGCGAAACCGGTCATTCGCCCGGGCATGAGAACGAGCCGAACCGGGCCGCTGCGCCCCGTGGACCGTCCGGTGGTCGTCGTCACCGGCGCCTCCAGCGGCGTCGGCCGGGCCGTCGCCCTGGCCTTCGCACGCCGTGGCGGGCAGGTCGTCCTCGCCGCGCGCAGCGCGCACGTCCTCGACGAGGTGGCGCGGGAGTGCGCCGGCGCGCACCGTGCCGCCCAGGCCCTCGCCGTCCCGGCCGACGTCACCGACGAGGCGGCGGTCGACGCCCTCGCGCAGGCCGCGTTCGCCTGGGGCGGGCGGATCGACGTCTGGGTCAACGCGGCGGGCGTCGGCATTCTCGGCGCCGTCGACCGGACGCCCCCGCAGGAGGTGCGCCGGCTCCTGGACGTCAACGTGATGGGCGTCGTCCACGGGGCCCGCGCCGCCCTGACGGTGATGTGCCGCCAGGACAGCGGGGTCCTCATCGACGTCTCCTCGCTCCTCGGCCCCGTGATCGGCGCCCCCTACATGTCCGCGTACGCGATGTCGAAGGCCGCGCTCGTGACCTTCGACGACATCCTGCGCCAGGAACTGGCCCTGGCCGGGGCGCGCGGCGTGGCCGTGTGCAGCGTGCTGCCGGCCGCCGTCGACACCCCCTTCTTCCGGCACGCGGCCAACCACACGGGCCGGGAGGTACGGGCGCTGCCTCCTCCCGCCACCCCCGAACGCGTGGCCCGGGCCGTGGTGCGCACGGCCCGCCGCCCGCGCCGCCGGGTCGTGGTGGGCCCCTCCGCCCGGCTGCTGACCTGGGGGCACGCCCTCGCGCCGGGTCTCGTACGCGCCGTCGTCACCCGGGTCACCGAGCACCGCTGTCTCGCGCCGCGGGGCACGGCCCCCACCACGTCGGGCATCCTCTCCGCCCCGTCCGCGTCCACGGCCGCCCTCCGCGGCGGCTGGGCGGCGGGACGCAGGACGGCGCTGCGGCGGGCGGCGCTGCTCGCCGCGGCGGGCGCCGCCGGGGCGCTCGGCGCCCGCTCCACCGGACGCGCCCCCTTCACGGGCCGGCGCACGCCGCGTACCCGGCTCCGGCCGTGAGAGCGCCGTGCGCCCCTCGGAGCCGTACGGCCCCCGACGACCACGCCCGGCCCTGGCCGGCCGAACCCGACTCCCCACTCCGGCTCCTGTCCCGACCAGCCCGAACCCCGCCCCGCCTCCGGCCCTTCGCCGGAGCGGGTCCGAGTCCGCACCGAGGAGAACCCATGGCCATCCGCCACCAGCTCATCCGCAGGCCCCCGGCCGACGTGTGGGCCGTCCTCCGCGACGCCGACCTGTACTGCCGCTGGGTGATCGGCACCCATGACTCCTGGGAACAGGAGGGCTCCTGGCCCGAGGAGGGAGCCTCGCTGGGGTTCACGCTGAAGCTCGGCCCGGTGACCTACCGCAGCAGGACCATCTCCCGCATCCACCGTCCGGGTGAACGGCTGGAGCTGGAATCCATCGCCGGCCGCGCGGGCACCGCCCGCATCGCCATCGAGGTGCTGCCGTGGGGCGGTGACACCCTCGTCACCGTGGACGAGCACCCCCTGCGCGGACCGACCGCGCGCTGGCACAACACGGCCCTGGACGCCCTCATCCAGCTCCGCCACCGGGGCATGCTCGCCCGGCTCGCCGAGGTCGTCGAGTCCCGGGCCGGCGCTCCGGCCGGGGAGGACGTGTCCCGTGCCCGCTCCTGACGCGGTGGTCGTCGGCGCCGGCCCCAACGGCCTGGTGGCGGCGAACGTCCTCGCGGACGCCGGCTGGGACGTCCTCGTGCTCGAGGCGCAGGACGAGCCCGGAGGCGCGGTCCGCAGCGACCGGGGACTGCGCCCGGACTATGTGCACGACCTGTTCAGCGCCTTCTACCCGCTGGCCGCCGCCTCCCCCGTCCTGCGGGCGCTGCGCCTGGAGAGCACCGGGCTGCGCTGGAGCCACGCGCCGGCCGTCCTCGCGCACCCGCTCAGGGACGGGCGCTGCGCCGTGCTGTCCCGTGACCCGGAGGAGACGGCCGCCTCCCTCGCCGCGTTCGCGCCCTCCGACGGCCCGGCCTGGCACCGGCTCCTCCGGCTCTACCGGCACGTCGAGGACGACCTGATGGGCTGCCTCTTCACGCCGTTCCCGCCGGTCCGCGCGGGACTGGGTCTCCTCCGCCGCACCGGCCCCTCCGGAGGGCTCCGCCTCGCCCGTACGATGCTGCTGCCCGCCCGGCGGTTCGGCGAGGAGCACTTCGCCGGCGAGGGCGGCCCGCTCCTGATCGCGGGCAACGCGCTGCACTCCGACCTGGGGCCCGAGTCCGCCCTGGGCGGTGGGCTGGGCTGGCTCATGACCATGCTCGGCCAGGTCCACGGCTTCCCCGTGCCGGCCGGCGGCGCCCAGGCCCTGACGCAAGCCCTGGTCCGCCGTCTGGAGGCGCGTGGCGGCGTGCTGCGCTGCGGGTCACCGGTGACGGAGATCGTGGTCCGGGGCGGCCGGGTGGTGGCGGTCCGCGCGGCGGACGGTTTCGACACGCCGGTGCGGCGGGCGGTCCTCGCCGACGTACCGGCGCCGGCCCTCTACGGCGGCCTGGTGGGCGAGGAGCACCTGCCGCCCCGGCTCCTCGCGGACCTGCGGCGCTTCCAGTGGGACCTGTCCACGGTGAAGATCGACTGGGCGCTGTCGGGGCCGATCCCGTGGACGGCGCCCCAGGCGCGCGGCGCCGGGACCGTCCATGTGGCGGACTCGCTCGACTCCCTCACCCACTACGGGGCGCAGCTCGCCACGGGCCACGTGCCCGCCGAGCCCTTCACCGTGCTGGGCCAGATGACCACCGCAGACCCCAGCCGCTCCCCCGCGGGCACCGAGTCGGCCTGGGCCTACACGCACGTACCGCAGCGGGTACGCGGCGACGCCGGGGCCGGGGGACTGAGCGGGCGGTGGGACGCCCGTGAGAAGGACGCCCTGGCGGCGCGGGTCGAGGCCGGCATCGAGCGCCTGGCTCCCGGCTTCCGGGACCTCGTCCTCGCCCGCCGCGTCCTCGGCCCCCCGGACCTGGAACAGGCGAACGCCGCGCTCGTCGGCGGGGCCATCAACCAGGGCAGCAGCGCCCTGCACCAGCAGCTGGTCTTCCGCCCCGTCCCGGGCACCGGCCGGCCCGGCACCCCCGTCCGGGGGCTCTACCTTGCCTCGGCGACCGCCCACCCCGGGGGCGGCGTGCACGGCGCCCCGGGCGCCAACGCGGCCCGCGCGGCCCTGCGCGCGGGCCGGTGGCGGCGCGGGTGAGGGAGGCGGGAAGCCGGGGACCCACGGGCCCGGCCCGGCCGGCCGGGCGCACCGATGCCCGCCCCGGAACCGCACGGAGGGATGGTCGGAACATCCCCTCCCGACCCGGCGGCCCGCGATGCCCCGCCGCCGCCCACCCGTCACCCGCCCGGCCGACCGCCGGCCGGGTGAGCCCCGGCGGGACCGCACCGGACCGGGGCCTCCCATGCCGCTCTCCCCCGCCCGACGGCCCGCACCACCCGCCCTCCCGGCCCGCCGCCACTCGAACCGCTCCCCCGCCGCCCCGCACGTTTCCGCCGCGCCGGACCGGTAATCCGCCCGGCATGGAGACGCTCACCCCTCTCGCCCGAACCGTGTCGGCCCTCCGGGCCGCTCTGCCCACGACCCGGGGGCCCGGCCGCGTCCTCGACGCCCTGGACCGCTGGGAGTCGTTCGAGGGCGTGGACCCCGTCACGGACGCGCTGAAGTCCCTCGTGCGGTCGCTGCCGCTCGGCGCGGCCCGGGACGTGCTGCACGGCCGCTGGCTGGGCCACCCCGTGCACCCGCTGATGGTGCAGCTGCCGGTCGGTGCCTGGCTCTCGGCCGCGGTGCTCGACGTCCTCCCCGGCAAGCGCCGCGCGGCGCGGGCGCTCGTCGCCACCGGACTCGCCGGGGCGGCGCCGGCGGCCGTCGCCGGCTGGGTGGACTGGGCGGAGCTGCGCCGCCCGCAGATGCGCACGGGGCTGCTGCACGCCGTGGCCAACACCACCGGTGTCGTCTGCTACGCCGTGTCCCTGTCGGCCCGGTGCCGGGGGCGGCACTGGCGCGGCAAGGCCTGGGGCTTCGCGGGCCTGACGGCCGTGGCCGTCGGCGGCGCGCTCGGCGGTCACCTGTCGTACCGGCTGGGTGCGGGGGCGAACCACGTCGAGGAGGTGCCGGATCTGGTCGGGTCCGGCTGGCACGAACTGGGCGACGTGTCGGACCTGCCGGTGGACCGTCCCCGGCGGGGCATGATCGGCACGGTGCCGGTGGTGATGGTCCGCACCGGCGACGGCGTGGTGCACGTGCTGGCCGAGCGGTGCAGTCACATGGCGGGGCCGCTGGCCGAGGGGACGGTCGAGGACGGCTGCCTGCGCTGCCCCTGGCACGGCAGTACGTTCCGTCTCTCCGACGGCTGGAACGTGACGGGGCCGGCCACCGCCCCCCAGCCCGTCTTCCGTACGCGGATCGTGAACGGCCGCCTGGAGGCCCGTCTGGAGCCGGCCGCCGCACGTGACCGCGCTCCGGAGGAGGACGCCGAACCCCGGTCGGGCGAGGCGGCCTGACGGCCCGCCGGATCCCTCGCCGGCCCTGCCGTCCGGGGCACCCCCGGTCACGGTGACGGCCCGCCACCGGTGCTCACGGGCGGACAGCCCGTTTTGGATTGTCGGACGATCATCAATACGATCCGGCGATGATCACGAGAAAACGGCTGGCGACCGGGGCCTGCGCGCTGCTCGCCGCCCTGAGCGCCGCGCTCCTGCCGACGGGCGCGGCCGCCGACGAGCCGGTGGCGAAGGAATCCCCCAAGGTCGAACTGGTCCTCGACGTCAGCGGCTCGATGCGGGCCCGCGACATCGACGGCCGGTCCCGCATGGCCGCCGCCAAGCAGGCCTTCAACGAGGTGCTCGACGCCGTCCCCCAGGAGGTCCGGCTCGGGATCCGCACCCTCGGTGCCGATTACCCGGGGCCCGACCGCAAGCGGGGCTGCAAGGACACCCGGCAGCTCTACCCGGTGGGCCCGCTGAACCGCACCGAGGCCAAGACGGCCGTCGCCACGCTCGCCCCCACCGGCTGGACGCCGATCGGTCCCGCCCTCCTCGGCGCCGCCGACGACCTGGGCACCGACGGAGCCACCAAGCGGATCGTGCTCATCACCGACGGCGAGGACACCTGCGCGCCGCTCGACCCCTGCCAGGTGGCGCGGGAGATCGCGGCCAAGGGCATCCACCTCGTCATCGACACCCTCGGCCTGGTGCCGGACGCCAGGACGCGGCAGCAGCTCACCTGCATCGCGGAGGCCACCGGAGGCACGTACACCTCCGTCCACCGCACCGAGGAACTGTCCCGCCGCGTCCGGCAGTTGGTCGACCGCGCTGCCGATCCCGTCGTGACGCCCGTCGCCACCCGAGGCACCGACCGGTGCGCGGGCGCGCCGCTGCTCCGGCCGGGCCTCTACACGGACCGCGAGACCTTCGGCCAGCACCGCTGGTACCGGGTGGAGGTGCTGCCGGGGCAGGAGCTGCGCGCCTCGGTCAGCATCGCCTCGGACCGGGCCGTCCACCGCGACTACGGCGTCCTGCTCCGCGCCGTCACCCTCGGCGGGCGGGAGATCGTCCGGGGTTCGGAGGCCGGGGACGGCCGGACGGACGTGATCTCGACGGGGTTGCGCTACCCCAAGGCGGAGCGCGAGGACGACGGTCCCGGTGACGCGAAGCCGGCCGCCGAGACCGTGTGCCTGCAGGTCAGCAACTCCTTCTCCGCTCCCCCGACGGTGCGGACGACGCCCGGCATGCCCGTCGAGCTGAGCGTGGACGTCGTCGACGGCCCGGTCGGCGCCTCCGACCTCGCCTCGTTCGGGCTCGGCCGCGGCTGGTGGCTGCTCGGCGTGCTCGTCCTGACCGGCTTCCTGGCCGGTCTGATCTGGGGCTGGCTGTCCCGCTGGCGCGTCGCCGTCTGGAGGACCAACTGATGCGTACCCTAAGGATGTTCGGCGCCGCCGTGACGGCCGCCGCCGCCCTGCTCGGCCCGGCGGCCCCGGGCGCCCTCGCGGCCCCGGCGGCTCCCGCCGCCCGGACGGACTCCCCCTCCACCCCGGCGGCGCCCGGCTCCGGCACCGAGGCCGGCCCCACGGAGGCCGGCACCACCTTCCGTACCGCCGCCGCCTTCCGCCCCGGGCAGGAGGCGACGGCGCAGGCCGCCACGGGCGACTACCTGTACTGGGCGTTCCCCGCGGACACCGGCGAGCGCCCGACCGTGCGCGCCGTGGTCACGCCGCCCGCGGCCTCGCTGCGGCACGGCCCCGCCACCTGGCGGATCGACGTGTACGACGGGCTGCGCCGGCGCCAGCCCTGCATGTACGGCACGCAGGCGCGAACGGTGGAGCGGGACGCGGCGCAGGTTCGGCTGGCGTGCGTGCTGCGGCCGGTCCGGGGCGCGGCGGACCCGTGGGCGAACGACCCGCTGCCCGGGAGCTACTTCGTGCGCCTCACGGTGACCTCGCTGCCCGACGAGGACCTCGGACAGCCGTTCACCGCCCGCCTCGGGGTGGACGTCCGGGACGAAGGCGGCGCGCACGCCGCCGACGGGCCTCCGGCCGTCCCGCTGGTGCCGGGAGCGACGACCGCCGACGTGGCGGAGGCGGAGACCTCGGCCGGCCGCACGCCGGCGGTGGAGGCGGCCGCTCCGGAGGACGGCTGGGCCTCCACCTGGTGGTCGGACCGCTGGCTCTGGACCGCGGCCGGCGGGGTGCTCGCGGCGCTCGCCGGCGTCGGCGGGTACGCCCTCACCCGCGGCTCGGGCCGACCCGCGCGGATCCCGCCGGGCGCCTGAGGTCCCGTACCGCGCACGACCGGAAGGCCCCCACCGCCCCCGCGCGGTGGGGGCCTTCCGGCGTTCCGGGCGCCGTTCCTCGCGGGGGGGCTCCCCGGTGCTCCGGGGTCGTCCTCGCGCGTCGGCCCGCGAGCGGTGCCGGGGACCGCGCCCCGCGCCCGCGCGTGCGGCCCGGCCGCGGCGGTTCCGCGCCGGCCGGCTCACCCGGATGACGCGCCCGCCGGGCACACCTCGGGGGCCGTGGGGTAGGCGTACGGGTCAGCAGACGTGTCCGTGTCAGGAGGCAGACCATGAGCGCACCGGCCCACCCGCCCGCGGCCCCCGCGGCACGGCCCGAGCCGCGGAGGTCGGCGGTGGTGTGCGGCGTGATCGGGGCCGCGGTGATGGCCGCGGTCGACGAGATCGTCTTCCACCAGATCCTCGGCTGGCACCACTTCTACGACCGCTCGACCCCTGCCGTGGGACTGCTGTCGGACGGGCTGCTGCACACCGCCGAACTGCTCGGCCTGGTCGCCGGGTTCTTCCTCCTCGCCGATCTGCGGCGCCGCCGCGCCCTGGCACTGGCCCACGCCCGGGCCGGGTTCTTCCTGGGCCTGGGGGTCTTCCAGCTCTTCGACGGCGTCGTGGACCACAAACTGCTGCGCCTGCACCAGATCCGCTACGGCGTGGACGTCACCCCCTACGACTGGGCGTGGAACGCCTGTGGTCTGTTCCTGCTGCTCACCGGCGCGGTCCTGGCCGTCCGCGCGGTCCGCCGGGGCCGTACCGGGGCGGCGGCGTGATCCTCGCGCACGGGCACCCCGGTACGGCCGGGGACCCGGGCCTGGCGGGACTGGTCACCGCGGCGGCCTGTGTGCCGGCGGTCGCCGGCTACGCGGCGGGCGCGGCCCGTCTGCGGCGCCGTGGGGACGCCTGGCCGCGGTGGCGCGACGCGTCGTTCACCGCCGGCGGTACGGCCCTGGCCTGGGCGGCGGCGGGCCCGCTGCCGGGCGGCCCCTTCACCGCCCACATGGTGCAGCACATGATCGTCGGCATGGCGGCCCCGCTGCTGCTCGTCCTCGCCCGCCCGGTGACCCTGGTCCTGCGCGCCCTGCCGCCCGGTGCCGGGCGCGGAGGCCTCCTCGCGGCGGCCCACTCCGCCCCGGTGGGGGTGCTCCTCTTCCCGCCGCTGGCGGCCCTGCTCGACGTCGGGGGTCTGTGGCTGCTGTACCGCACCGAGCTGTTCGCCGCCGCGCGGCACCTCCCGTGGCTGCACGCCCTGGTCCACGCCCATGTCCTGGCCGCCGGGCTGCTGTTCACCTTCTCCGTCTGCCAACTCGACCCGGTGCGCCGCCGCCGGAGTCCGGCCCTGCGCGGAACGGCCCTGCTGGCCGCAGGCGCCGCGCACGCCGTTCTGGCCAAGAGCCTGTACGCGGCCGCGCCCCCCGGGACCGTCTTCACCACCGCCGACCTGCGCACCGGGGCCCGGGTCATGTACTACGGCGGCGATCTGGTCGAGGTCGCGCTGGCCGTCGTCCTGGCCGGCTCCTGGTACGCGGCCGCGGGCCGGGCCTGGGCGCGGCGGCGCCGGGCGGACCCGCGCGCGAGGCGGGGGCGGGGGAGGGCGACCGCGGGGGAAGGCGCGCGGCCCATCGAGGCCGCCGGCCGGCCGATCGTCACGGAACCGCCGGACGGGTTCAGAAGGTGATGTCGGCCGCGTCCGCGATCCGGCCGTTCATGTTCCGCTCGATCATCCGCAGCGCGGCGTCCGCCAGGTCCTCGTGGATGTGGGCGACCGCGTCCCGGGGGACCGTGACCCGCAGGTGGCGGATGTGGGCGTCCAGGGCCGAGTAGAGGACGCACTGCTCGGTGACCTGGCCCGTGAGCACCAGGTCGGTCACGTCGAGGGAGTGCAGCAGATAGCCGAGCGGGGTCTCGTAGAACGCCGAATGGCGCGCCTTCACGACGAAGAGGTCGTCCTCGTCGGGCCGGACCGGATCGACCAGTTCGGGGTGGCGGCCCGCGAGCGCCATGTCGAGGATCTCCCCGTGGTGGGAGCGCCACTGTCCGAAGTTGTCGTTGGCGTAGACGACCGGCGCGCCCGCTTCCCTGGCCCGCCGCAGCAGGTCGGTGATCGCGGGCATCGCCTCCTTCACGGACGGCACGAGCAGGTCCGCGTCCTCGTGCTCGTACGTGTTGAGCATGTCGATCACGACGAGCGCCGAGCGCGCCATGGCAACCTCCGCCTTCTTCCGGTCTTGCGGTCTTCCGTCGCTTCCTTCTCTTCCGTCTTCCCCCGCCTCCCGGATTACCTCCCCCGGCCGCGGTCCGCATCCGGAGCGGGTGCCGCCCCCGGCCCGGCGTGGTGTGCTGGAGGGGAGGGGGCTGTCTCGCACCTCACGAGGAGGAAGTGCCATGGCGATCCTCGTTCACGCCGTCCTCGACGGCATCGGCACGGATCAGTACGACGCGCTGAACGCCCAGCTCCAGTCCACGCCCGACATCTTCGACGGCTGCCTCTCCCACGCGTGCGTGGCGACCGACAGCGGCCTGGAGATCTTCGACGTGTGGGAGAGCGAGGAGAAGATGCGGGCGTTCGCCGACCGGATGATGCCGATCGCGGTCGGTCTCGGCTGGCCGGAAGGGCCGGAGCCGCGCGTGGTGGCCGTGTACAACCACTGGGTGCCCGGCGCCGGCGGCTGACCGCCGCGCGGTCCCGCGTCGGCCCCTACCGGGCTGCCGGGCGGTCCGGCCGTGGGGCGGTCGCGTCGAGGACGAGGGCCAGCAGGCGGCCGGGCTGCCCGGTGTCCGTCCCGTGCGCCGTGGAGAGCGCGATTCCGGCGACGAGCCGGACCAGGTCGTCCGGGTCGAGGTCGGCGCGGGCGAGGCCGTCCGCCTGGGCCCGGGCGAGCACCCGCCGCGCCGCCTCCACGACGGCCCTGCGGCAGTCGTCCCCGGAGCCGTCCGGTGCCTCGACCATCAGGGCGCTGCCCATCCCCTGGTGGAGCCGGGCGTGCGCGAGGAGCGCGTCCAGCCACCGCGCGAGCGCCGCGCCGGGCTCCTCCGTGGCGAGCAGCAGGTCCGCCCGGGCGGTCAGCCGCGCGATCCGGTCGGCGAGGACCGCCGCAAGGAGCGCCTGGCGGTCGGGGAAGTGGCGGTAGAGCGTGCCGGGGCCCACGCCGGCGCGCCGGGCGATCCGGTTGAGGGAGGCCCCGGGCCCGGTCTCGGCGAACTCCTCGTGCGCCGCCGCGACGAGACGGTCGCGGTTGAGGCGCGCGTCGGTGCGCCGGGGCTCCGGAGCGGGGCCGCCGCGTCCCTGGTTCACCGGCATGGTCGTGCCTTTCGGTCGTGCCGCGGCCGGCCCGGCGGGCGGGCGCTGGCCAAACGGAGAGGTTCTCCGTATCGTACCGCCCCATAACCGGAGAGCCTCTCCGGTACGTGACTCGAGGGGGCGGCATGGCCGGCGACGCGCGCGACGGACTCGGACGGATCGGGATCTGGACCTTCGCCTTCGAAGGGCAGCCCGCCGGCCGGGTGCGGGAATCGGCGGCGGAGATCGAGGAGTTGGGGTATGGAGCCCTGTGGTACGGGGAGGCGTTCGGCCGCGACGCGATCGGCCAGGCCTGGCTGCTGCTGTCGGCGACCCGCCGGATGACCGTGGCCTCCGGCATCGCCAACATCGCCTTCCGCGAGCCGAACACGCTCGCCGCCGCGGAACGCACCCTCGGCGAGGCGTTCCCCGGCCGGTACGTCCTCGGCCTCGGCGGTCACCGGGTCGACGCCACCGTCCGTCACGTCGACGGCTACCCCGTGCCGACGCGCGCCCGCGCCGTCACCACCCTGCGCTCCTACCTCGACGCCATGGACGCCTCTCCCGCCCACGGGCCGGTGCCGGACCCCGCGCCCCGGCGGCTGCTGGCCGCCCTCGGCCCGAAGATGCTGGAACTGGCCGCCGCGCGCACCGACGGCGCCCACACCTATTTCGTCCCGGCCGAACACACCGCCACCGCGCGCCGGATCATGGGTCCCGACGCCTTCCTCGGCGCCGAACAGGCCGTCGTCCTGGACAGCCATCCCGCCAGGGCCCGCGAGACCGCCACCGCGCACGTCGCCGGATACCTCTCCGCCGCCCCGCACCAGGAGGCCAACGTGCGCCGGCTCGGTTTCACGGACGAGGACATCGCCGGCGGCCCCAGTCGGCGGCTGGTGGACGCGATCGTCGCCCACGGCGACGCCGAGGCGATCCTCCGCCGCGTCCGGGAACACCTCGACGCGGGCGCCGACCACGTCTGCCTCCAAGTCCTCACGGCCGACCCCACCGCCCTGCCGGACACCGAATGGCGGGAACTGGCCCCCGCCCTCACCCCGCTCGACCGACCCGCCGCTCCCGGCGGCGCCTGAGACGGCCCGCCCCGCCCGTTCCCCGGAGGCCTCGACCACCGAACGGACCACGCCGCTCCGGCCCCTGGAATCCGCCACTCCCCTTTTCCTTCTTTACAGTTCGCACCACGAACTACTAACGTTCGTGATGCGAACTAATGGGGATGTCTTCCGAGGGGGAACAATGAACGCAGTTGTCGCGGTCGTCGGTGGCGGCTACGGCGGGGCCGCCGTCGCCAAGGCGCTGGACGAGGCGGCCGACGTCGTCCTGATCGAACCGAAGGACGCGTTCGTGCACGCGGCCGGCTCGCTGCGGGCGCTCGTGCGGCCCGACTGGGCGGAGAACATCTTCTTCCCGTACGACCGGCTGCTGAGCCGCGGCCGGGTGGTGGCGGAGCGGGCCGCCTCCGTCGACGCGAAGGGCGTCACCCTCGCGTCGGGGGTGCGGATCGACGCGGACTACGTGGTCCTCGCGACCGGCTCCTCCTACCCGTACCCGGCGAAGTTCGAGACCGACTCCGCCCGGGAGGCACTCGGCGGTCTGCGTGCCACGCACGGGGAACTGGCCCGCGCCGAGCGGGTGCTGATCAGCGGCGCCGGACCGGTGGGGCTCGAACTCGCCGGTGAGATCAAGGCGGTCTGGCCCGAGAAGCGGGTGACGGTGGTGGACCCGGGGACGACGCTGATGCCGGGCTTCGCCGACGGACTCCGGGACGACCTGCGGGCCCAGCTCGACGCACTGGGGGTGGAGCTGCGGCTCGGCGTCACCCTCACCGAGGAGCCGCCCGGCGGCCCCGGCCGGGCCGGGGCGTTCACGGTCGCGGCCTCCGACGGCGGGCGGATCGGGGCCGACATCTGGTTCCGCTGCCACGGCGTCCGCGTCCACAGCGACTTCCTCGCCCTGGAGCTCGCCGAGGCGCTGACTCCCGCCGGGCACGTCCGGGTGGACGAACACCTGCGGGTCGAGGGGCAGGAGCGGGTGTACGCCGTCGGCGACGTCACCGCGCTCGACGAGGCGAAAATGGCCGGCTACGCGATGCGGCACGCCGAGGTGGTGGCCGCGAACATCCTGGCCCAGGTGCACGGCGAACTGCCCGGGGGCACCTACCGTCCGTCGCCGATCCCGTCCGTCCTGCTGCCGTTGGGTCCCCTGGGGGGCGTGGGACAGTTCCCGTCGCCGGACGGCCCCTTGGTCCTGCCGGCCGGGACGGTCTCCCAGTACAAGGGGAACGACCTGTTCACCGGCCGCTTCGCCGAGCTGTTCGGGACCGGGGTCCCGGCGACGGCGTAGGACGGGGCGCGGACCCCGCACTCCGGCCCCCGGGGCCGGCGGAGGCGCGCCACGGCCAGGGGCGCGTGAGCGGCAACGCGCGCCCCTTCCGGATCAGTCCTGGTCGACGAAGACGTCGGGCACCTCGTTGTCGGTGACGACCCGGCCGAGGAGTTCGGCGAGGAGTTCCCGCTCGGGGCCTTCGAGGCCGGCGGGAAGCTCCGCGATCCGGCGGCAGGTCTCGGCGTAGAACTCCTCGGCCGTCCGGGCCCCTTCCCCCGTCAGGGCGACCCGTACGGCCCGCCGGTCGGTGGGGCAGGTCTCGCGGTGGACGAGGCCGAGCCGCGAGGTCCGGTCGACCAGGCCCGTGAGACTGGACTTGGCGAGGCCCAGCTTGCAGCCGAGTTCGCCCATGCCGGTGGGGCCGGGCATGAGCACGCACAGCAACTGCCCCTGCTGCGGGGTCAGGCCGTACACACGGCTCGCCGCCGCATAGACCTCGTTCACGAGAAAAGCCGAGCGCACCAGTGCGGTGACGATCCCGATCTTTCCGCCCTCGTCCTTCGCCATGCCGACACCATACCCGCGCGGACGCGGAAATTCGTATCACGAACTATTCGAGCGGTATTCTCTGTCCGCCACTGGGCGTGGACGCCTCTCCTTCCATGCGGCGGGCGCCTTCCAGGACCGCCTGCCGGATCCGGTGGTAGGTGCCGCACCGGCAGATGTTGCGGATGGCGTCGAGGTCGGCCTCGCCGACCTCGCGGCCGGCCTCGCGGGCCCGGCGGACCGCCGCGACGGCGGTCATGATCTGCCCGGGCTGGCAGTACCCGCACTGGGCCACGTCCAGGTCGAGCCAGGCCTCCTGCATCGGGTGGAGCGCGGCGCCCACCGTGTCGGGAAGGCCCTCGATGGTGGTCACCTCGTCGGTGGGCGCGAGATCCTCGACGGGTACGGCGCAGGGCGTGAACGCCCGGCCGTTGAGGTGGCTCGTACAGGCCTGGCAGACGCCGACGCCGCAGCCGTACTTGGGACCGGTGACGCCGAGGACGTCGCGCAGGACCCACAGCAGGCGGACGTCTCCCTCGACGTCGGCGGTGACGGCCTTGCCGTTCAGGATGAAGGTGTGCTGCGGCACGAAGGCTCCAGGTCTCTACAGGGCGCGGTCGCGGCCGTCGGTCGGGGAGGCGGGCACGGGCGGGACGGTGGGCAGGGGGGTGAAGGCGAGCGGTTCGTGGTGGTTGACGGGGAAGACCGTCGGCATGGTGCCGGTCGCCCGCCCGTAGGCGCAGGCGACGGCGGCCATGGCACCCGCGACCGCCAGCTCGCCCGCCCCGCCCGGCTTGTCGCCGGTCGGGGGCATCACGATGATCTCCAGCTCGGGCGGGGTGTTCCACTGCCGGGTGTAGAAGTACTGGTCCCAGCTGCCCTCCAGGAAGTGGCCGTCGCGCAGGTGGAGCCCGGAGGTGAGGGTGAGGGCGATGCCGTCGGCGATGCCGCCCATCATCTGGGCCTCCAGACCCCGCGGGTTGACGGCGAGGCCGACGTCGACGGCGCACACCACCTTCGTGACGCGCGGACCGGTGTACGCGTCGCGGATCTTCCGCCCCGTCGTCCCGGGGCGGCAGTCGATCTCGGCGAGGACGGCGACGACGGAGTGGTACTCGGCGTGGACGGCGATGCCCTGCGCGGTGCCGGGCGTCATGGTCCGGCCCCACTCCCCCGCCTCCGCGGCCTTCTCCAGTACGGCCCGGGCCCGGGCGTCCTTGACGAGCCTGCGGCGCATCGCGTACCGGTCCTGCCCCGTGCGGCGGGCCACCTCGTCGAGGACGAGCTCCTGGGCGCAGCGCACGTTGGGCGAGTAGATGTTCCGCATCGAGCCGGTGTTGAAGCCCTTGTCGGTCTCGGAGAGCAGCTGGGTGGTGACCCCGAGGTGGTAGGGGCTGATCTGGGTGAGCTGGAACATCGTCTCGGAGAAGGTGAGGTCGGCGACGGGCAGCCGGGCCGCCTCGGCCGTGAGGACCTCGCCGACGCCGTGCCCGAAGTCGGTGACGACGGAGGTGTGCCGCTGTTCGTACGTGAGGACCTCACCGAGCGCGTACGTGGCCCGGACCCGGGAGGTGGACATGGGATGCGTACGGCCCTGGCGGAAGTCGTCCGTGCGGTGCCACATCAGTTTCACGGGCTTGCCCACGGCCCGGGAGATCTCGGCGGCCTCGTGCGCGGCGTCGGCGAAGAGCTTCCGGCCGAAGGAGCCGCCGCCCTCGGTGACGTGGACGCGGACGGCGGACGGGGGCAGCCCCAGGGTGAGGGCGATCCGTTCCTGGGCGACGATCGGGGCCTTGAGCGAGGCCCAGATCTCGGCCGAGTCCGCGCGGACGTCCGCGACGGCGCAGTTCGTCTCCAGCGCGGCGTTACTGGCGAAATGGAAGGTGAAGCGGGCGTCGACTGCCTGGGTGAGGAGGTCGAGCGGCGGGACGACCAGGGGCAGTTCGGCCCGGCGGAGCTTCTCCAGGACGGTGGCGTCGGAGGCTCCCTCGGCGGTACCGGGCCCCCAGGACACCCGGAGGGCGCGGATCGCGTCGATGCACTGGCCGAAGGTGCGGGCGCGGACGGCGACACCGGTGGAGACGGTGACGACGTCGGTGACGCCCGGCATCGCCCGTACCTCGGGGAGGTTGGCGACCGACCGGACGGTGCCGTTGATGGTGGGCGGGCGGCAGACCATGGTGGGCAGCGCGTCCGGGATCCGCAGGTCCATGGCGAACTTCTTGCGTCCGGTCACGGCGTCGAGGGCGTCGAGGCGGCGCCGTCCGGTGCCGATCACGCGGAAGCGGGCCGGGTCCTTGAGGGTGACCTCGACCGCCGTGTCGGTGAGGGCCGCGGCGCGTTCGGCCAGTTCGCCGTAGCCGATGCTCGCGCCGGTGGGTGAGAGCACCGCGCCGGCCTTCGTGGTGAGGGTGGAAACGGCCTCGCCGAGGGCGAGCGAGGCGGCGCGCAGCAGCCGTCCTCGGGCGACGGCGGCGGCGACGCGGAGGGGCGTGTAGGTGGAGACGGTCGTGTTCGACCCGCCGGTGAGCTGGTTGAAGAGGAGCTCCGGCCGTGCGTCGGCGAGGGTGACCCGCACCTTCTCCAGCGGCAGGTCGAGTTCCTCGGCGATCAGCATGGCGCTGGACGTGGTGACACCCTGGCCCACCTCGGCGCGCGGCAGGGCGAAGTGGGCTGTGCCGTCGGTGCCGAGGGTGACGGTGACGAGGTGGCTGGTGGGCAGGGCCGCCGCGGTGAGCAGGTCGTTGAGGTCCAGGACCTCGGCGGGGCCGGGCAGGGAGGGCACGAGGCCGGGGGCGGCCGCCTCGGCCCGGCGGGGGGCGAGGGCCTCCGCGCCGAGCTGGGCGGCGGCGGTCAGGGTGGGCGCGGCCAGCACGTACCCCAGGAACCGCCGCCGTCCCAGGCCAGGACCGGCACCCCGCCCCGTACCGGCGTCGGGGCCGCCGGTGAGGTACCCGGCCCCTTCCCCTCCCGGGCTCCCGTCCCCGCCGCCGTCACCGCGCCCGCCGCCGTCGCCCCGCGCGGAATGCCGCCTCGCCATGGGCCCTCCCCCTCCGTCGTGGTCCCCGGCCTCGGGTGCCGGGTCTCCTCGGGTGCGCGCCGATCATCGCGCATCGGGAAGGGAAGCGGGGCGGGTTCGCGCCGGCCCGTCCGGTGCAGGGCGTCCTCGGCGTTTCGGCCAGGCACGGAAGCGGCGACGGCCCGCGTACCGAAGGGGTCGGTGTATTCCGCACGAACGCGCATTCGCCTGTTCACGGGGTTCGCGCCCCGTCCGAAACACATGTGTTCGAGCGGGTGGGCGGCGTCGTTGAGCCCGGCAACACCCCAACTCCCCCCGTGGAGGCCGTCATGCATCCCCTTCCCCCGGCTTGTCTTCTTCCCGGTACCGGTGCCGGTGCCACTGCCGCGCCCGCTGCGCGCCGGGCCGCCGCCGTCCCCGCTTCTCCCGCCGCCGGGTGCTCCGGCGTCCCGGCACGTCCGGACACGAGGGGGCCCGCATGACCAGGGCGAGCGCCGCGGCGACGGCTGCCGCGACGGACGGTCCGTCCGCGTCCGAACGGCTCCTGTTCGGGGGCGAGCTCACCTACGACCACGGGTGGGGCGCCCACGACGGGGCCTGGCTGAAGCTGGGCCTGCGCGCGATGGCCGGGTCGCTGCCGCGGCAGGTGGCGGTGGCCGTCCGGCTGGCCCGGGAGGCCGATCCGCGCGCCTTCGCCACGGTCGCCCTGAGCGAGGTGACGCGCGGCGTCGCCCAGGCCGTCTCGCTGGTCGCCGTCAACGCCCTCCTCGTCGAACTGCTCACCCCCGGCGACATCACGGGCCGGCTGCGGGCCGCGCTGCCGTCGCTCGTGCTGGTCGCGCTCCTGGCGGTGATCGGCTCGGCGTGCAGGTCCGCGTCGTCCGCCGCGACGGGCATCCTGGAGCCCAAGGCGCAGCGCGTCGCGACCGAGCGGTACCTGGGGCTGGTGGCGCGGGTCGAGCTGGAGGCCATCGAGGACGACGCGTTCCACAAACTGATGGACTCGGCCCAGTGGGGCGCCGACTCCGCCCGCCGGATGGTCGGTTACTGCACCTCCGTGGTGACCTCCGCGATCTCCCTGGTCGCGGCGGCCGGTGTGCTCACCGTCCTGCACCCCGTCCTCCTGCCGCTCCTCATGCTCATGGCGCTGCCGAACGCGTGGGGTTCGCTCACCATGGCCCGGCACCGGTACGTCAGCTGGCACCGCTTCGTCCAGCACGTGCGGGCGGCGAAGCTGATCGGCCAGCTCCTCATCAACCAGCAGGCCGCGGCGGAGATCCGCGTCCACGGCGTGGCGCCGTTCCTGCTGCGGCACTTCCGGCGCATGGCGGAGACCAGCGAGCGGGAGCAGACCCGGCTCTCGTGGACCGGCGCCCGCACCCATGTGGTCGCGGACGCGGCGCGCGGCGCGGCGACCCTCGCCACGTACGGCACCCTCGGGCTGCTGCTGTGGGACGGGCGGATGGGGCTCGCCATGGCCGGCACGGCGGTGCTCGCGATCCGCAGCGGGACGGCGAGCATCACCGATCTCGTGCTGCGCGTCACCGACGTGCAGGAGGAGGCGCTGTTCGTCGCCGATCTGCAGACGCTGTGCGAGGAGGCCGCACGGCGTGCCATCCCCGCCGGAGGACGGGATCTGCCGGACACGGTGGACGAGATCAGGTTCGAGAAGGTGAGCTTCACCTATCCCGGAGCGGACACGCCGTCCCTGCACGAGGTCGATCTCGTCATTCCCCGGGGCCGGACGGTAGCCGTGGTCGGCAGGAACGGCTCGGGCAAGTCGACGTTCGTCCGTCTGCTGAGCGGGGTCCGGCTCCCCGACTCGGGCCGGGTGCTGTGGGGCGGGGTGAGCACCGCGGAGGCCGACCGGGCGCAGATCTTCGACCGGGTCGCCATGGTCGCGCAGGACTTCTACCGCTGGCCCTTCACCGCCCGGGTCAACATCGGCATCGGCCGCAGCGCCGTCCCCATGGACGACGTGAGCATCACGACCGCGGCGGTCCACGCCGGTGCCGACGAGGTGGTCGAGAAGCTGCCGCGCGGCCTGGACAGCCTGCTGGCCCGGGGGTACAAGGGCGGGCAGGAGATCTCCGGCGGCCAGTGGCAGAAGATCGGTCTCGCCCGCGCCCGCCACCGCGGGGGCGCACTGCTGATCGTGGACGAGCCCACCAGCGCGCTCGACCCGGCCGCCGAGCAGCGGGTCTTCGACCAGATCCACCGGCTCGCCGGCTCCGGCCGGACCACGGTCCTGATCACCCACCGCCTCCACAGCGTCCGCAACGCCGACCTCGTCTACGTCCTCGACGGGGGCCGCGTCGTCGAGCACGGCACGTTCGACGCGCTCATGGATCCGGCCACCGGGACCGGCGTGTTCCGCGAGATGTACGAGCTGCAGGCCCGCCAGTTCCTGCGGCCCGGCGTACCGGCGCAGGCCTCGCCGCTCGACGCGGTGGGTGAGGAGCGGTCGCCGTGACGCGACCCGCCGGGGCCGCCTCGCGGGGCGGCCCCGGCGGGAAGGGGGCCTCAGCCCGCGGAGGGCACGGTGTCCGCCACGAGGCGGGCGAGGTCCCGCAGGCGACGCCAGTACGCGGGGTCGTCCGCCGCGGCGAGCTCCGGCATGACGCGGTCCAGTCTGTCGAGGCAGCGCAGGAGGATGCCGTGGCCCCGGGCGTCGAGGGAGCCGCCGTTCTTGAGCCAGGTGTGCACGAAGCCGGCGGTGTCGGCGTCGAGCGTCACCATGTCGACGTCGGCCCGGTCCGCGCCGCGCAGGCCGCGCGGGTACGGCGCGCGCATGTGGTCCTCGTACAGGCGGCCGACGGTGTCGAGCGGATGAGGCGCGGTCAACGCGTTCCCTTCGTGGTGCGCAGGTGTCGTCGGAGCGGGGAGAAGGAGGGACGGGAGGAGGCGGTGGGGCTCAGGCCCGCGCCGTCGGCTTCCACTCCTCCGCGAGGAGCCCGAGCAGCACCTCGTCCGCGAATTCGCCCAGCACCCATGCCGAGGAGCGCAGGACGCCTTCGCGGACGAACCCGTTGTTCTCGGCGGCCCGCAGCATCGCGGTGTTGTCCGCGAGGGTGTCGATCTGCAGCCGGTGCAGGCCGCGCACGACGAAACCGTAGTGACACAGCACCGCGACCACGTCGGTGCCGTACCCGGCCCCCCGGGCGGACGGCAGCAGGCCCAGACCGATGTGGGCGGAGCGGTGGTGGGTGTCGATGCCCCACAGCGCCGCGGTGCCGATCAGCGAACCGCCGTCCAGTTCGACCACCGAGAAGGCGACGCGCCCCTGTTCGGTGTCGTCCACGACGAGCCGCGGGTCCCTGGATCCGGGAGTCATCGGCCGCCACGGCGAGCCTTCGGCCCGCGAGCCGGTCACCACGTCGTCGTAGAGCTCGGTCCGCAGGACCGGGATGTCCTCCTCGTGCCGGGCGCGGAGCCCGACCTTCGTGCCTCGAAGCATGGGGTCTTCCTATCCGGCCGGTCCGTGCGGCCGCAAACGGATATCCGCAGGGCGGTCAGGAGTTCGCGCCGGACCGCGCGCCGGCCCTCCGGCGGGCGGGGCGCGGGCGGCGGGCGCGGCGGGCCCGCTCGACCGCCCGGTCACCGCAGGAGCGCAGCTGGGCGCGGCTGAGGTGGGCGCGCCGGCCTCCGGAGGTGATGAGCGCGTTGACCGTGACGGTGGGGTCGCCGCCCACCGAGCGGGCCAACAGCGCGCCGACGACCAGCGGAGCCAGCGCGACGGCGAGGGCGGAGCCGGTGGCGGTGACGTGCCTGAGCGGGCGGGGGCGCGGGGTGTCGGCGTTCATGACCCCAGTTCAGCAGCGGTGCGCCGGGGCGGCATCGGTCGGCGTACTCAGGAGCGGAGCCGCGGGTACTCAGACGGCACGGGCCGGGAACCCCGGCGGCGACGGCGCGTCCGTGTGGCGCGGACGGGGGCGGTGGGGTTGCGTGGGCGGGACGGGCCGTACCGTACGAGCGCGACCGCCCACCGACGACGAAGGAGCACCGCCGCCATGGCCGACTACCGGATCGAGACCGTCCGCACCGGGTACCGGAACTGGACCGCCCGCAACGACCGGGGCGCGGAGGTGCGCATGGCCGCGGCGGACGACGCCGACGCGCAGCCGTCGTTCACCCCGGTCGAGCTGCTGCTCGCCGCGATGGGCGGCTGCGGCGGCCTGGTGATCGACCGGACGGCGCGGGCCGTGGACCACGACGACCTGCGCATCGTGGTGGAGTCGGTCTCCGGCCCGGAGGACGACGGCCGGATCGGGCGCATCCGCGTCAGCTACGAGTTCGACCTCCCCGACACCAACCCGCGCGCGGCGGAGGTGTTCGCGCGGGGCGTGCGCCTGACGCACGAGAAGTTCTGCACGGTGAGCCGCACCGTCGAACACGGCGCCCGCGTCGAGGCCGTCCTCCCGGACGGCTCGACCGGCTTCGAGGGCTGACCCCACCGCACGCCGCGCACCGGGCCGTCCGCCCACGGGCGGGGGCCCTCCGCCCCTGCGCGGGGACACCGGCGCGTCCCCGGAGGCGGCCCCGGACACGGCCCAGAGGAGGAGCGCAAGGCGGAGGAGTGAGTCCACGCGGTGGGGGCACCTCCCGGGCGCAGCTCCGGGGGAGACGCGAGCCCGGCACGATCGGCGAGACACCCCCTAGACTCGGGCCGACCGAAGGGATGGGGGAAGGCGGCCGGCCATGCGGTGGAGCGTCGATGGCGTGCTGGGGGCGCTCGTCGCCGTGGTGGGCGTCGGGCTCACGGCGGCCGGGGTGCTGTGGAGGGGGCGAGCGGTGCGACCGTTCGCCGCGTCCCGGGCGCGGGCGGCCGAGCATCGCGCGTACACGCGGGCCCTGTTGCGGGCGGCGGACCAGGTGATCGCGGCGGCCCGCCGGTCGGCGGGGGACGGTGAGCCGGCGATCGTGACGGTGGACGCCGTGGAGCGGCTCGTCCGGGAGCGGTACGGCTACGCGGAGGTGGAGCGCCGGCACGCGGCGGCGGCGCTCCGGCGCCGGTACGAGCGGGGCCGGTGCGCCGTCGACTGCGTGACCGACGCCTACGGCTGAGGCCGCGTCCCGGGGACGGGTGTCCCCTGGTGGTAGTACATGCGCAGGGGCCCGGCGAGCGGGTTCTCGGGGTCCCGGCGCCAGAGGGAGCTGCGGCGCACCCGGAGGCCGTCGAGCTCGGTCTCGTAGGAGAGGTGGACGACGCCGGGGGCGAGCAGGGTGCCGGTGAAGCCGGTCGCCTCGAGCCGGGGGCCGTCCTCGGTGGCGCCCGTCATCTCCGGGAGGGAGGCGATCATCTCCTCGTAGGTCCAGCGCCGCCCGGAGGCGCCGACCTCGGTGAACTCCGGGTCCAGGAGCGCGGCGGCCTCGGCCCGGGAGGAGCGGACGGCGGGGTCCAGAAGGGCGCGTTCACCCGCGAGGGCCTCGGTGATGTCGGGGTGCTGGACGTCGTTCACCGTGTCACCCCCGAGAGGGCGGCACGGTGCACGGTGAAGATCCTTCGATCGTCGCTCATGACGGCATTGTGCCTGGTGGCGAGCGTGGGGTCACGGGATTTCCGCCCGGTCCGGGAGGGCGTGCGCCGGGGCACGGGTCTTCCCGCCGGGGCCGGAGCGCGGGGCCCCGGGTGCCCGTGTCGGCAGGGAAGCGGCCCCGGATCCCCGTCGCGCGTCAGCCGGCGTCACGTACCGCGTAGTCGCCGAAGCCGACCCAGTCCAGGGCCACGCACGGCTCGTCGCCCAGCACCCAGGCGTCGTGGCCGGGGGCGACCTGCATGAGGTCACCGGGTCCGATCTCGCTCTCCTCGCCGTCGTTCATGACGACCTTGAGCCGGCCGCTGACGATGTAGCCGAAGTGCGCGGCCTCGCAACTGTCGGTGCCGGCGATCGGCTTGACGTGCTGGGACCACCGCCAGCCGGGTTCGAACGTCGCGCGGCCGATGGGGCCGCGGTCCGTGGTGAGCAGGTCGAGCCTGCCCTTGCCGTCCTCGAAGGGACGGGTCTCGTCCGCGCTGTCGAAGCTCTTTCGTACGATGCCGGTCATCGTCGTCCGCCTCCCGGCGGTGGGACATGGGCCCCCGAGTCCTCTTCCAGGCTACGCCGGGGCGCACACGCGGTCCCGGCGGAATCCGGCCGCTCGGCGCGGGCGGAACAGCCCCCGCCCGCGTCCCGCGCCGGCATCTCCTCACCTTCCGAGGGATAGACCTACACATAAAGGGCATATAAGAGCACAATGAAAGCGCGGCACACCCGCCGCACTCGGTCGGACGAGCAAGCGCCAAAGGAGGCGAGTCGTATGGCCGACGTCTCTCACCGTCCCGGTGATATCCGGGGGCACCCCGACGCTCCGGAGATGCGGGACCGTTACGCCCGCATGCTGCAGACCCGAGGGGTCGCCGCCGTCGAGGAACTCGTGATCCTCGCCGGAATCTGGGCCGCGGTCTCCGCGTGGACGGTTCACTTCGCCGCCGCCCGTCCCGAACTCGCCATCACCAACCTGGTCGTGGGCATCGCCCTCGCGGTGCTCGGCCTGTGCATGTCGATGGCCCCGGAACGGTCCGCGGACCTGAACTTCGTCGTGCTGCTCATGGGCGCGTGGCTGATCGTCGCACCATGGGTGGTGTCGAGGAATCCCGACACGGGCCCGATCCTCAGCAATGTCATCACGGGCGCGTGCGTCTGCCTCTTCGCCCTCACGGCCGGCGGCCTGCTGATGACCAAGAGAAAGGGTGCGACCCACTGATCGATCACCCATCGGTCCACGAATCCTTCCCCGAGCGGCGGCGCCTCCCAGGCGCCGCCGTTCCCGTGCGCGCCCCCGGTGGGACCTTCCTCCGGCCGCCGTTCCCGTGCGGCCCCCCGTGGGACCTGCTCCGGCCGCCGCTTCCGCCCGAGGCCCCGGCGCACCCCTCCTCCGGCGCTCCTCTTCCGTGAACGGGCCGCTCCGGCCAGTGACGGATCGGCGCGTTCGGCGGGCCGCGCTTGTGCAGGATGGCGCAGGACCGCTCCCCCGGGCCGCCCCTAGCCTCGCCGCAAGGCACGAACGAGGGGCGGTACCAGCGGTGAACTGGCACATCCACGACTACCGCGAGAGCGATCTCGCCGCGGTCGTCCATCTGATCGACACCACGGCCGAACTCGGCCAGGAGTCCGTCTTCTCCCTCGCCGAGTGCATCGGCGCCCTCACCTCCCGCCAGCCGGCCGTGGTCGCGGTGCACCAGGGCACGCCCATCGGAGCGGCCCTCGCCTGCGTGGCCGGCGAGCGGGCCTGGGTCATGCGGGTCGCGATCTCGTCGGCGTGGCGGGGCCGGGGACTGGCCAGCGCGCTCCTCGTGGAACTGGAGCGCCGTCTCGTGGCCGCCCGGGTGGGGCGGATCGCGTACGTCCTGCCGGAGGAGGAACTGCTCGGCGAGGGGCTGCTGAACGCCGGCTACACGCGTCAGCCCGCGGTGGCGTACTTCGAGAAGGTGGAGCCGCTGCACGGTCCGGCCGCCGGTCTCCTGGACGACCTCGGCGGCCGGCTGCTCCCCGGCGACCTGTGGGCCAAGGTGGCCGGCATGGAACGGGAGAAGGACCTGATCGAGCGGCGGGTCGTGCTACCGCTCGCCGAGCCGGAGCGGGCGACCCGGCACGGCGTGCGGCCGCCGCGCGCCATCTGCCTCTTCGGTCCGCCCGGCACCGGCAAGACCACGTTCGCGCGGGGGATCGCCTCCCGGCTCGGGTGGCCCTTCGTGGAGATCCTGCCGTCCCGGCTCGCCGACGAGGGCAACCTCGCCGCGGCACTGCGCTCGGCCTTCGCCCGGATCGCCGAACTGGAGCGGGTCCTCGTCTTCATCGACGAGGTGGAGGAGATCGCCCCGGTCCGCTCGGAGCCCGCCCAGCCGGGCGGCATGCACGGGGTGACCAATGAACTCCTCAAGCTGATCCCCGGGTTCAGGGAGCGCGACGAGCGGCTGCTGGTCTGCGCCACCAACTCCATCCGCTCCCTCGACCCGGCCTTCCTCCGGCCCGGCCGCTTCGACTACCTGATTCCGATCGGTACGCCGGACAAGGCGGCCCGCGCGGCGATCTGGGCCCGCTACACCGACGGCCGCCCGGAGGTCGACATCGACGAACTCGTCCTCGCCAGCGAGCTGTTCACCCCCGCGGACATCGAGCACGCGGCCCGGATCGCCGCCCAGGCCTCCTTCGAGCGGGACCTGGTGGCGGTCGGCGGCCGGGGGGCCGACGCTCCGGTGCCCGGGGCGAGCACGGCCGACTACCTGGAGGCCATCGCGCAGTGCCGGCCGACGGTGACGCCGGACATGGTCGAGCAGTTCGCCTCGGACATCACCACCCACGCCCGCGTCTGAGGCCGGCCGGCCCGGCCGGTGCCCACCGCGGGGGCCGCTGTCACCATGGAGGGGACACGGGCCCTCGGGGGGCGCGGAAGGGATGGTTCGGGTGGAGACGTTCGGTACGGACGAGGGGCTCGCGGTCCTGGCCTTCGACGGCGGCGGCCCGGAACTGGAGGCCTGGCTGGAGGAGCACCACGGGGACACGCCCGGCGTCTGGCTGCTCCTCGGCCGCAAGGACGCGGGCGTGCCCTCGCCGACCGCCGGGGAGATCCTCGACGCCACGCTGGCGTACGGCTGGATCACCGGCAAGCGCAAGGCCCGCGACTCGCGCACCTATCTGCAGAAGATCACTCCGCGCCGGCCGCGCAGCCTGTGGTCGCAGGTGAACGTGCGGCAGGTGGAGGTCCTCACGGCGGCGGGGCGGATGCGCGAGCCGGGCCTCGCCGAGGTGCGGGCGGCGCGGGCGGACGGGCGCTGGGAGAACGCGTACCCGTCCCAGAAGGACGCCACCGTGCCGGACGACCTCGCGGCGGCCCTCGCCGCCGACCCGCGGGCGGCGGCGGCCTTCGACGCCCTCGGCAGGACCGACCGCTACCTGGTGATCCTCGGCCTGTGGCAGGCGCGGACGCCCGGGACCCGGGCCGCCCGCCTGGACCGGGCGCTCGCGGCCCTGCGGGCGGCCGCGAACGGCGGGTAGGCGGGGCGGGGGACGCGGCTCAGGCGCGGCGCCGGTAGAGCACCTGGTGGGCCTCCCACTCCACGAAGGACTCGGCGTGCTCCAGGCCGACGGCCTCCAGGAGGCGGCGCGAGCGGTGGTTCGCCTCCTGCGTGACGGCGACGACGCTGGGGGCGTCCTCAAGGACCCGCGCGACGGCGGCGGCCACGGCCTCGCGCGCGTAGCCGCGTCCCCAGTGCTCGGGCAGGAACTGGTACGAGACCTCCGTCTCACCGTTCCGGCCGCCCGGCTCCACCGTGACCAGGCCCACGACCGTGCCGTCCTCGGCGCGGGCCACCGCGTGGCAGCCGGGCGCGCCGACGATCCGCCGGCGGCGGATGCGGATGACCGGCTCGGTGACCGGTCCGCCGAGGTGTTCCCGTACCCGGGGGTCCGTCCACAGCCGCGTCACGGCGGGCAGGTCGGCCCTCCGGACGGGCCGCAGCACCAGCCGGTCGGTGGTGAGCGGCGCGGACGGCGCGGGTCCCGCGGGCGGTGTGGGGGGCGCGGGCGTCGGGACGGCGGTCATGTCTCCGATCATCTCAGCCCGCCGGGTGCGCGGGGAGGCGCCCTCGCGCCCGCCACGGTGGCGGTACGGGGGTAAGGGGCCGGGGGCGGTCCGACGTGCGGCGTAGGTCCAGGGGACCGGGCGATCACGGTCCCCCGCCCGAGGCGCGGACGGCCCCGGCCCCGACACCATGATCCCCATGCGCATCGGAATCCTTGGTACAGGACATGTGGGACAGGCCCTCGCGGGAGCCTGGGCCCGGACGGGTCATGAGGTCGCCCTCGGTTCACGGCGGCCCGGGGACCCGGAACTCCTCGCGGCACTGGGGGAACTCACGGGGGCCGGGGTACGCGTCGACACCCCGGCCGGCGCCGTCGCCGGCGCCGACGTCGTGGTGAACGCGACGCCGGGCACCGTCTCGGTCGCCCTCCTCGACTCGATCGGGGCCCCGGCGCTCGCCGGGAAGGTCCTCCTGGACGTCGGCGTGGGTTTCCTGGAGGACGGCTCCCTCTCGCACCCGGGGATCAGCCTCGGCGAGGAGATCCAGCGGGCCTTCCCGGAGAGCCGTGTGGTCAAGAGCCTCGCGACGGTCGACCGCGAGCTGATGGTGGCCCCGGACTCCCTGGAGGGGCCGGCCACGATCTTCCTCTCCGGGGAGGACGCGGGGGCGAAGGACGTGGTGAGCGGTCTTCTCCGCGATCTCGGCTGGTCCGACGACTCCCTGCTCGACCTGGGCGGCATCGAGACGGCGCGGGGGCAGGAGCACTACGCCCTGCTCTTCATGGCGATCGCCCGCTCCACCGGTGACTACGGCTTCGGCATCCGGGTCGTCCCCCGTGTGAAGGGCGCGGGCAGCACGTCGTAGCACGCGCGGACCGAGGGCCTCCGGCGGTGGGTGCCGTACCCTCCGCCGGGGGCCGTCGTCATCGGCCCATACGGCGCCGCAGGGCCTCCACGGCCCCCGGCTTCCGGCCCGGCACCCGCCGGCGCAGCGCCAGGAGCTCGGGGCCGAGGGCACGGGCCCGCGCCGCGTCACCGATCTGCTCCCACTGGTGGTGGGCGCGGTCCACGGCGCCTTCGACCTCCGGGTCGTCGGGTCTCCGGTCCCAGGCCAGCAGGGCTCCGGCGACGGCGATCCACAACTCGCAGCTCCGGGCCGGCTCCCCCGCGAGCCGGGCGAGATCCGCCCGCACCTCGAGCCAGTGCAGCGCCTCCCGCGACCGCGGGCCGAACCGGCGCAGCGCCTCGCTCTCCCACGCGGCGGCCACCGCCGCGGCCTCCCCGTGCCGTCCCGCCATGGCGGCGGCAAGGATCGCGGGGTGCGGATCCTCCACCCCCGACGTGACACCACCGGCCGGTCGAGCCGGCTCCGACGCTACGTCACGTTTCCCGCGAGGCACGGAAGGTGACGCACCGTCAGGCGCGTCAGGGGCCGGTGCGGCGGGAGCTTCCTCCGCCCGGTCCGGACCTTGCCCTGCGGCGACGGGCCGACCGGACGGCTTCGACGGCGGCGACATCTCGGACGGTGCCGGGTCCGCCGGCGCGGGGACGGCCGGCAGGGGCGGTGACGCGGGTACGGGGCTCACGGGCATCGGCGGGACGGGCGGCGGAACCCCGGGCGCGGCGGGAAGCGCGGTCGCGAGGCCGGACGGGACGGGCACTGTGACCGGTCCCCCGGCCACCGGGGTCTCCCCCGCCGCCTCGGGCCGGTCGGATTGCTCGGCCCCGGGCAGGGCCGGAACCGCCGCTGCCGGCCGGGCGGAGGGCACGGGCGGCACGGTCGGTGACCCGGGCACGGGGTTCGCGGGCGTCGGCCGGGCGGGTGGCGAGGCCTCGGGTGCGTCCAGGACCTCCGGGGCGGGTACGGATCCGGCCGCCGCGGACACCGGCGGGGCGGCCGGAGAAGCCCCGGCCCCGGCTTCCCCCGCTTCCGGCGCGGGCGGGCCGGTCCGCACCGGCCCGCCGGGTGCCGTGCCGCCCCGGCCGGTCGCCCCGGCCACCGGTTCCTCCGCCCCGGTGGCGGGCCGGCCGGGCGGCGGGGCCGGGGCCTCGGACCGTGCCGCCGGAACGGCGTCGCCGGGGACGGGCGTCGCGTTCCCGGACCGGCCCGCGCCGACCGGCACCGGTACCGGACCCGGCCCCGCGGTCGCGGTCCCGTTCGCGGGCGCGGGCAGTGCGGTCCCGGGCACCCCGCCGTCCCGCCGGACGGCGGCGGGCGCGCCGAGGCGGACCGTCGGATTCGTCAGGTCGTCCTCCCGCCCCGTGGGCGCGAACGCTCCGCCCGGCGGTGGCGGCGGGGTGTACGGCGCGCCGGCGGGGGGCTGCGGCGGGGTCAACAGCCGGCTCCCGGTCATCGGGGCGCGGGCGGCCGCCTCCGCGTGCAGGGTCCAGACGCTCGGGCGGGCGCCCGTACGCCACAGGTCGGCCCAGGCGCGGAGGTAGTCGGGGGTGGCGGGTTCGCCGCGCCGGGGCGCCGGGACGATCCGGCCGAACAGGGGCGTACCGGGCCCGAGCCGGAGGAGAGCGGGGTCCGTGGCGAGCCGTTCGAGGACGCCCGCGTCCGCCGCCAGGTCGGCGACGACGGTCGTCGTCCCCGCGGGCCGGACGGCGAGTTCGGCGGTGAGCCAGTGCCACGGCAGGGCGGTGTACCGCAGCGTGGCCGGGGTCGTACGGGCGAGTGCGAGGTGCGGCAGCTGCTGGCGGCGGTCGAGGTGCACCTGCCCGGCGAGGTAGAGCGCGAGAGGCCCGGGAGTGGCCGCGGCGGCGCGCAGGCGGGTGAGGACGGCCTGCGGGTCGAGGGGATCGGCGAGTTCGACGACCGTCGCCGTCACGGTGCCGGTCAGGACCCCCGGCGGGACCGCGGCCAGGGCGGGCAGGACGGACGCCGCGTCCATGGCCCTGCCCCGCCCCGCGGGCGCGGCGGCGAGCAGGACCGCCGTGCCGAGCTGGTGCGTCGCGTGTTCGCCCGCCGTGCGCGTGTCCACCCGGTGCGGGTCCGCCGTGCCGATTCCCTCGTCGTTCACCACCCGAGCACCGTAACGCGTCGGGGCGTGACCGAAACTCGCCGGGCCTCGGGCATATGCCGGAGTCACCACCGGATCGAGTGTTGCCAAATGGCTTACGAGGGGTCCGGGGCTGTGCCAAAGTCGTAGCGGGCCGCCTTCTCACACCGGCCGCGCCGCGCCTGTATCGGAGTACGACATGCCGTCCCCTCTGTTCGCGGACCGCCCCGCCCAGCCGCCGGAGCCGGGCACGGTGGACGCGCTGATCTCGCAGACCCGCCGTCTGCGTGGTGAGGTCGATGCCGTCCGCCGGGACGCCGTGACGAACGACGACGATCCCCGGCAGCGATGGCAGCGGGCCCTGTGCGATCTGGCCGTCCATCAACTGGACGATTTAGGAGCCCATCTGGGGCAGCTGCGAGCCGGTGTCCCGGTCCAGCCCGCGCGGGACGCGGGAGCGGGGGCCCCGGATGAGCACGCGGCGTACGGAGACGCGCCGGAGGACGTCGCGGCGTTCCCCGGGGGGACGCTCGACGGCGCCCCCGGCGCCGCCTACGGGGAGCCCGCCCCGCCCCCCACCGGTTCGCTCCTCTCCCGCGTCGGCAGCGCCGAGTGGAATCTGCTCACCGACGAGGTGAGCTGGTCGGAGGAGCTGTTCCAGATCTTCGGCCGGTCCCGTGAGAGCGGGCCGATGTCGCTGGACGAGATGCCGTCGATGGTCTTCGCGGAGGACCAGCCCCTGCTCCAGGCGATGGTGACGGACTGTCTGATCGACGGGAAGCCGATCGACGGCGAGTTCCGGATCGTCCGCTCCGACGCCGCCGTGCGCACCGTGCACATGACGGGTGAGCCCGTCCTCGACGCCGACGGCTGCACGGCCTCCATGTGGGCCGTCATCCGGGACGTCAGCGAACTGCGCCGCAGCGAGCGGGCCGTCCGCGAGAGCCGGGACAGCCTGGAGCGCAGCCGCCGGCGGGAGCGGACGGAGCGCCAGGTGGCCGTCGAACTCCAGGAGGCGGTGCTCCCTCCGTGGCGCGGCTCGCTCAGCTTCGCCCACGACGGGCCGGCCCCCCTCGACGTGGCGGGTCACTACCTGCCGGCGGCGAGCACCGGGCTGATCGGCGGCGACTGGTACGACGCTCTCACGCTCCCGGGCGGCGACGCGCTGCTCACCGTCGGGGACCTGACGGGGCACGGGGTCGCCGCGACCTCCTCCATGGCGATGCTCCTGGGCGCGCTGCGCGGCATGGCGGTCGCCGGGATCCGCCCCGCCGACCTGATGGGTCATCTCAACCAGCTCCTCGAAACCTCCGGACAGCCCGCTCTGGGCAGCGCGATGTGCTGCCGGTACGACCCGGTCGCGCGGACGCTGACCTGGGCGCAGGCCGGCCACCCCGCGCCGCTGCTGTTCCGTGGCGGGACGGGACGTGCCCTGCGGCGGCCCGAGGGAGTGCTCCTCGGGGCCACGGCCGGCGCGGCGTACGAGGAGGCCGAGACGCGGATGCTGCCCGGTGACCTCCTGGTGCTGCACACCGACGGGCTCACCCGGAGCGCTCACGCCGAGGACGACACCGGCACCCGCCGGCTCCTCGCCCTCGGCTCCCGCCTGGCCGGGGCACGGGACGCGCAGGACTGCCTGCGCCTGGTCCTGGAGGAGTTCGGGAAGGGGACGCGTGAGGACGACGCCTGTGTGATGGTGGTCCGCGTCGGCGGGTGAGCCGGAGCCGGTCGGCGGCCGGCCCTGACCCGCCCGTGCGCCCGGGTGTCCTTCCGCAGGCGACGCACGACGGCGGTACGGAGGGCGTACCGGTCACCCGCCGCTGTGCCGTGTCCGTGTGTACGGGCCCGTGTCCCCGCGGGGGGGGAGCGGTCGGGTCGCGGAACCCGGGTGCGGCCCCGGCTCCTCAGGCCTGGCCGGTGCGGGGCCGGTTCACGGGCGAGCGGGGCAGCGCCAGCTCGATCTCCTCACGCAGGTCCTCGATCTTCGAGTAGCCCGCGTACTGTCCGGTCAGCCGGTACATCTCGCGCAGCCGGTCCCAGGTCCGGTGGGAGGAGGTGTCCCCCATCGACATCAGGGCCAGCCGGGCGTAGCGGTCGGCCTGTTCGGGGTCGTCCGCGATGAAGCAGGCCGAGGCGAGCGAGATGTGGTCGAAGAGGTTCGACCGGTCGTGGCCCTTGCGCCGCAGTTCGATCGCGAGCTTCGCGTGGCGCTGCGCGGGCACGGCGGCGCCCGGGTCGTGCTCGGCGAGGGTGCGGTAGGCGAGCGCCTGCATGCCGTGCAGGTCGGCCTCGTCGAAGTTCTGCATCCAGCTCGGCGCTTCGCCCTCGCGGTCGGAGACGAAGAGTTCCTCGGCCTCGCCGAGCGTACGGCGCATGGCCTGGCCGCGTCCCATCGAGGCCTGGGCCCAGGCCTCGATGGTGTGGAACATGGCCTGGGTCCGGGGCAGGACCTCCTCGCCCGCGCCGGACCGGGCCAGCTTCATCAGGTCCAGGGCGTCGTCGGGCCGGCCGATGTGCACCATCTGGCGCGCGGCCCGCGAGAGCGCCTCCCCGGCGCGGGGCCGGTCGCCGCCCTCGCGCGCCGCGTGGGCGGCGATCACGAAGTACTTCTGGGCCGTCGGTTCGAGGCCGACGTCGTGCGACATCCAGCCCGCGAGGACCGCCAGGTTGGCGGCGACGCCCCACAGGCGCCGCTGGAGGTGGTCGGCGTGGCGGTAGGCGAGCATGCCGCCCACCTCGTTGAGCTGGCCCACCACGGCCTTGCGCTGGAGGCCGCCGCCGCGCGAGGCGTCCCAGGCGCGGAACACCTCCACCGAGTGCTCCAGGGCCTCGATCTCCTCCGACCCGATGGGGGCGGCCTCGTAGCGGTCGAAGCCGGCGGGGTCGGCGTGGAGGGGGTCGGTGGCCCGGGGGACGGTGGCCGCCCGGGCGGGGTCGGTCTGCAGCCAGTCGTGCATGGCGCTGCTGAGTACGGAGCCGGCGGCGAGCACGGCACCCGCGCTCACCAGGCCGCGTCGGTTGAGCATGAGGTCCATTCCCGTGAATTCGGTGAGGACCGCCGCCGTACGATCGGGGGGCCAGGGCAGCCCGTCAGGGTTGTCCGTCTTCCTGACGTCCTGCCGTTTGCCGGCACGCCCGTGTCGTACGAACCCGAGGTCCTCGATGGTCACGACACGGCCGAGTCGCTCGGTGAACAGAGCCGCCAGCACCCGGGGCACGGGATCGCGCGGGGTCTCCCCCTTGTCGATCCAGCGCCGTACCCGCGAGGTGTCCGTCGCCAGCTGGGGGTGGCCCATGGCCGCCGCCTGCCGGTTGACGAGCCTCGCGAGTTCGCCCTTGGACCAGCCGGCCAGGCCGAACAGGTCCGCGAGGCGGGTGTTGGATTCTCCGGTCACGTGTAAGCCCCCAGGTTCTCGGCTGAGTTGACACTAACCCCCTGTCATAGGGCTGGCGACTATTCGCCAGGGTTCGCCAGGGTGCGCCCGATGTTCCGCCACCCGCGCGCGGGTGTCAGGTAGGTATGCGCCACCCCGCCCCGCCGACCGGCCCTCATTCCCCAGGGTGCGGACCGGGGGCGGGCGGGGCGACGCACGCGACATCGTCGGCACACGAAGGGATCTGTCACCTCCATGTACACAGCATCGTCCTCCGTGTCCGCCCCGCCCCGGCCGCAGCACCGCATCGTCCCCGCCGGCACCGGGCCCTACCTCGCTCCCGCTCCGCAGGCCGTGCGGCCGCGGCGCTGGGTGGGCGGCACCGGCACGAGCACCGGCACGCAGCCGGTCAGTGGGAGGATCGATCTGTCCGGCCCCCAGGGGGCCCAGCTGAGGATGGCGATCGCCTCGGTGCACCGGATCTGCCCGGAGTTCCATCCGGTCCAGGTTTTGCGGCGCAGCGGTCGATCCGTACTGATCGTCGGTACGACGGGACGGGCCACGGCCGTGGCCAAGGTTTTACTGGACCACTCCCCCGCATGGGCCGAGCGGTTCCGGCACGAAATAGCTGCTTATCGCTCCTTCGTCCGCCACCGTCCGCCGGTGCGGGCGCCGCGGCTGATCGCCGCGGACCCGGAGAACTGCACGCTGGTGATCGAGCGGATGCCCGGGCGGCCGGCGGCGCTCTCGCGGCATCCCCTGGAGGCCCCGCCCCGGGCCGACGTGCGGGCGGTGCTCGGCGCGGTGGCCCGGCTCAACGCCTGGCGGCCGCCGGCCGGGACCTTCGACGCGCCGCTGGACTACGGTGCCCGGATCGCCCGCTTCCACGAGCTCGGTCTCTTCACCGACCGGGACCGTGACGACCTGCAGAAGCTGCTGCACGGGCTGGCGCACGCGGGTGGACGCCAGGGCATGGGGCAGTTCTGTCACGGGGACGCGCTGCTCTCCAACATCCTGCTGTCCCCGGCCGGGCCGGTCCTGGTGGACTGGGAGCACGCGGGCTGGTACCTGCCGGGGTACGACCTGGCGACCCTGTGGGCGGTGCTCGGGGAGGCGCCGGCCGCGCGGCGGCAGATCAGCCAGCTCGCCCAGCAGGCGGGTCCGGCGTCCCGGGACGCCTTCCTGGTGAACCTGATGATCGTCCTGACACGGGAGATCCGGACGTACGAGACGGCCGTGCAGCGCACCATCAAGGAGGCCCCGCCGGCTGGTTCGGTGCCGGTGCCGTCCGGGGGGCTCGCGCCCGGCGAGGAACAGCGGCTGCTGCTGAGGCGGCTGCACGACGACTGCGCCATGGCACGGCGGGCCGTGCGCGCGGCGGTCGGGACGCGCTGAGGCGCTGACCGCGACACGGGGGTGGTGCGCCGCGCACCCGGTGCCGACACACCGGGGGTGCGGCGCTTCGTCGTGTCCCGGCCCCGCACGGTCATTGGTCCACGCCACTGACGCCTCCCAGGCCCGGACGCCGTCGTGGCGAAACCGTCCCGACGTGCGAAAACCCGGGTGTGAAGGGGTGATTGACGGGCCGTCCGGGAGCCGATACCCCTGGACGGGTCCGGTCCCGCGCGTCCCCCGTGTCACCCCCGGTCCCTGGAGGCTGCCGTGCTCCGTTCCCCGTTCCTCCGCCGTGCCGCGCCCGCCGTCCTGCTCCTTCCCCTGCTCGCGGGCGCGCCGCCCGCCACCGCCGACACGCCCGCGACGGGCACGCTCCAGCGGCAGTTCGCGGTGGCGGCCGAGCGCCACGGCGTGCCGGAGAGCGTGCTGCTCGCCGTCGCGTACCTCCAGTCGCGGTGGGACACCCACGGCGGCGCGCCGAGCGTCGGCGGCGGTTACGGTCCCCTGCACCTCACGGACGTGGCGACGGCACTCGCCCGGTCCGCCCCGCACCACTCCCACGGCGAGGAGGACGCCCGGGGCGACACCTCGCGGGCGGTACGCACCGGGGCGGAGGTCCCGCCGCCGTCCCCGGACCAGCTGCCGGAGCGGCTGCGCACCCTGGAGCGGGCGTCGGCGCTGTCCGGCATCCCCGCGGAGGAGCTGCGGACCCGTACGGCGGCGAACATCGAGGGCGGTGCTGCGCTGCTGGCGGCGGCGCAGCGGGAGGCGGGGCTGGCGCCGAGCGCGGACCCGGCCGACTGGTACGGGGCGGTGGCGCGGTACTCGGGTGCCGAGGACGCGGCCGCGGCGGCCTCGTACGCGAACGAGGTCTTCTCCGTGATCCGGAGCGGCCAGGAGCGGACGACCGACAGCGGGCAGGTGGTGCGCCTGCCGGCGGATCCCGACGTCGCCCCGGAGACGGGGCAGGTGGACTCCCCCGGTCCGCGGCGCCCGGCGGCGGGTCCCGTGGAGTGCCCGCCGACGGTGGCCTGTTCGTGGATCCCGGCGCCGTACGAGGAGTTCGGGGACGGCGACTACGGCAACCACGACAAGGCGGACCGGCCAAAGTCGCAGTCGATCGACTACATCGTCATCCACGACACCGAGGCGACCTGGGACGTGACCCTGAAGCTGGTGCAGGACCCGGCCTACGTGTCCTGGCAGTACTCGCTGCGCTCCTCGGACGGGCACATCGCCCAGCACCTGCCGCTGAAGGACGTCGGCTGGCACGCGGGGAACTGGTACGTGAACGCCAAGTCGGTGGGCCTGGAGCACGAGGGCTTCCTGACGTCGCCGGACGCCTGGTACACCGAGGCGATGTACCGGACGTCGGCGCGGCTGGTGCGGCATCTGGCGCAGCGGTACGGCATCCCGCTGGACCGGCAGCACATCCTCGGCCACGACAACGTGCCGGGGACGGTGGCGTCCACGATCCGGGGCATGCACACGGACCCGGGCCCGTACTGGGACTGGGCGCACTACTTCCGGCTGCTGGGCCGCCCGCTGACGCCGAGCGCGGGCCCGGACGCCGCGGTGGTGACGATCCGGCCGGACTACGCCTCCCACCGCCCGGTCTACACGGGCTGCGGGACGGCGGGCGGGGTGTGCGCGCCGCACGGGAGCGGGGCGGTGCGCCTCCACACGGCGCCGAGCGCCGACGCGCCCCTGGTGAAGGACATCGGGCTGCGCCCGGGCGAGCAGCCTTCGACCACGGGCGTGAACGACACCGGGGCGCGGGCCTCGACGGGCCAGAGCTACGCGGTGGCGGAGCGCCGGGGCGACTGGACGGCGGTCTGGTACCTGGGGCAGAAGGCGTGGTTCCACAATCCGGCCGGGCAGCCGACCGCGGTGAACGCGCGGGGCGTGGTCCTCACCCCGCGGGAGGGCCTGGCGGAGGTCCCGGTGTACGGGCGGGCCTATCCGGAGGCCTCGGCGTACCCGGCGGGCGTTCCGGTGCAGGCGGTGTCCCCGCTGCCGTACCGGCTGCTCGCGGGGCAGCGGTACGTGGTGGGTGACCGGATGCCGGGCGAGTACTACTTCGCGCCGGTGTTCGACACGAGCGGGCACCGGGTCGTCCGGGGCCAGGAGGCGTACTACCAGATTCAGTTCGGCCATCGGGTCGCGTTCGTGAAGGCCTCCGACGTGCGGGTCTCCCGGGTCTGAGGGAGGGTGGCCGAAAACGGTGGGGGCGGGGTGGCGCGGGGGGCTCCACACCACCCCGCCCCGCTCATATGACTATTTCGGAGATCGCGTGCGCGCGGAGGATGCCGGGTAAGGCTGGCCCGGACATGTCCGTGTCCACCGAAAGGCACCTGACGGAAATGCCACAACCCTTCGTCATGCCGGATTTCTATGTCCCGTATCCGGCCCGGCTCAATCCCCACGTGGACGCCGCCCGCGCGCACACCCGTGAGTGGGCGCGCGCCATGGGGATGCTGGAGGGCTCCGGCATCTGGGAGGTGCGCGACCTCGACGCGCACGACTACGCCCTGCTGTGCGCGTACACCCATCCGGACTGCGACGAGGACGCCCTGAACCTCGTCACCGACTGGTACACCTGGGTGTTCTTCTTCGACGACCACTTCCTGGAGACGTTCAAGCGGAATCCGGACCGGGCGGGTGGCAAGGCGTACCTGGACCGGCTGCCGGGCTTTATGCCGGCGGACCCGTCGCAGGGCATGCCCGAGCCGGGGAACCCGGTCGAGGCCGGGCTCGCCGACCTGTGGCGGCGGACCGTCCCCTCGATGTCGGATGGCTGGCGGGTGCGGTTCGCGGAGGCGACCGAGCACCTGCTGTACGAGTCCCTGTGGGAGCTCGACAACATCAACGAGGGGCGGATCGCCAACCCCGTCGAGTACATCGAGATGCGCCGCAAGGTGGGCGGCGCCCCCTGGTCGGCCGGGCTCGTCGAGTACGCGGCCGGGGCGGAGGTCCCGGACCGGGTGGCCGCCTCGCGCCCCCTGCGGGTGCTCAGGGACGCCTTCTCCGACGCCGTCCACCTGCGCAACGACCTCTTCTCCTACCAGCGCGAGGTCGAGGACGAGGGCGAGAACAGCAACGGTGTGCTGGTCCTGGAGAAGTTCCTCGGCTGCACGACGCAGGAGGCGGCGAACGCGGTCAACGACCTGCTGACCTCCCGGCTCCAGCAGTTCGAGAACACCGCCCTCACCGAGGTGCCGCTCCTCGCGGCGGAGCACCGTCTGAGCCCCCAGGAGGGCGCGGCGGTGGCGGCGTACACGAAGGGGCTGCAGGACTGGCAGTCCGGCGGCCACGAGTGGCACATGCGCTCCAGCCGCTACATGAACGAGGGCATGGTCACCGGGCCGTCCCGGTTCGACGGGGTGATCGGCACCTCGGCCCTCGACATCAGGACGCTGTTCGGCCGCCCGGCCGCCGCCCGGCTGCGGTCGCTCACCCATGTGCCGCACCAGCACGTGGGGCCCTCGCTGCTGCCCGACTTCGACCTGCCGTACCCGCTGAGCCTGAGCCCGCACCACCAGGAGGCCCGGCGGCTCTCGGTCGACTGGGCCGAGCGGATGGGGCTTCTCGACGACATCTGGGACCGGGAGATGTGCGAGGGCTTCGACCTGGCGCTGTGCGCGGCGGGGCTCGACCCGGACGGCACCCTGGAGGAGCTGGAACTCAGCGCCGAATGGCTGACCTGGGGGACGTACGGCGACGACTACTACCCCCTCGTCTTCGGCCGCCCCCGCGATCTGCGGGGCGCGAAGGAACAGACCGATCGGCTCAAGGCCCTGCTCGCCGATGACGCCCCCGCGCCCGGTGCGGCGTCCCTGCCCACGCTCCCTCTGGAGCGGTCCTTCGCGGACCTCTGGACGCGGACGGCGGGTCCGATGCCCGTCTCCTCGCGGGCCCGGCTGCGCCAGGCCCTGGAGACCATGCTCGACAGCTGGCTCTGGGAACTGCACAACCAGGCGCAGCACCGCGTGCCGGACCCCGTCGACTACATCGAGATGCGCCGGGCCACCTTCGGCGCCGATCTGACCATGACGCTCTGCCGGCTGCGCCGGGCCGAGGCGCTGCCGCCCGAGATCTACTCCAGCCGTACGGTGTCCACGCTCGAGAACGCGGTGAGCGACTACGCCACGCTCCTCAACGACCTCTTCTCCTACCAGAAGGAGGTGGAGGTGGAAGGCGAGGTGCACAACGGCGTCCTCGTACTCCAGACCTTCTTCGGCTGCGACTACCCGACCGCGGTGGCGATGACCGACGACCTGATGCGCGGCCGGCTGCGGCAGTACGAGCACCTCAAGCTGCGCGAAGTACCGTTGCTCTGCGACGACTTCGGCCTCGACCGAGAGGCGCGGGCCGCCTTCGCCTCGTACCTGCGGGAGTTGGAGGACTGGCTGGCCGGAATCCTCAACTGGCACCGGAGCGTCCGGCGTTACCGTGCCGAGGACGTCCACCGTGGTGCGGGGACGGCCTTCGCACGGCGGGGGCCGACCGGACTCGGGACGGCGGCGGCACGGGTGGGCGAGGTGTTCGCGCCGGCGGCGCGCTGACGCGCGCCGAACGGCCCCCGGACACGCGGTCCGGGGGCCGTTCGGTGACGGGCGGGGAGGGCCGGCCGGTCAGGACCGGCGGCCGCGGAGTTCGTCGAGTTCGCGGCGCTCGCGCTTGGTGGGGCGGCCCGCGCCCCGGTCCCGTACGGCGGCGAGGGCGACGTGCTCGCGCGGCGGCGGGGGCGGGCTGTTGTCCACGTACGCCTCGGCGGCCACCGGCGGACCGACCCGCTTGGTGTGGAGTTCCCTCACCTCGACGATCCGCTCGCGGCCGCCGTGGAAGATCCGCACCTCGTCGCCCGGCTTCACCGCCTGGGCGGGCTTGACCCGCTCGCCGTTCACCTTGACGTGACCGGCCCGGCAGGCCGCGGCGGCCTGGGAGCGGGTCTTGGTCAGGCGGACCGCCCAGATCCAGCTGTCGACGCGCGCGCTCATCGGCCCCCGCTCCCCTCGTCAGCCCTGCTGGAACAGCTCGGCGGGAAGGGGCTTGAGGAGCGCGTACAGGTCGTCGGTGATCGGCCGGTCCCAACTCGCGATCGTGACGAGGACGTTGTCGCTGCGGTCGAACTGGACGCAGGAGATGCGGCTCTCGGAGAGCTTGAGGCGGCGCACGATGAGCAGGTTGTCGCCCTGCATCACGGGGACGTCCTCGGTGTCGAGCACCTCGACCGGCTCGTCGTTCTCCAGGGCCGCGAGGAGCTGGGCGACCTCGAAGGGGATCTGGCCCTCCGCGAGCTCGCGCGCCGGGGAGCCCTCCGGCAGATTGCCGATGATCATCGCGGGTCCGCGGCCGCCGAAGAGGTCGTAGCGCAGGAACACGCCCTGGCAGGAACCGTCGGGTGCGGGCAGCAGACCGGCGCCGAGATTGCCGGGCCAGTCCCCCGGGTCCATGGCCAGGACATCGAAGTCCGGGCCCGCGGGTGTGGCGGCGCTGCGGCGGCGGAGGAAGGACATACGGCCATGGTACGTGCACGGGCGCGCGGGGCGACGCGCCGGGTTGCCGTGCCGGGAGCCCGGCGGCGCCCTGGCGCCGGGTGCCCGTCCGTCGCGCGGGGCCGTCAGGTGTACGCGGAGGGCGGGCCGGGACCGGCGGGGCCGGGCTCGGCCGTTCGGGGCGGGGGTCAGGGACCGTCGTCGCCGGAGCCGTCCGGCGGCGGCGCCGCGGGGCGGGCCTTGCGGGCGAGGAGGTCGGCGGCGCGGGCGAGCCGGTCGCGGTCGGCGAGCACCGGGGAGAGGCGGTGCCCGGCGTCCCGGTGCGCGGCCCGGTCCGGCCCGGTTCCGCTCCCCGCGCCGTCCACGTCCCGGGCCAGGCGGGTGGCCCGGTCGAGTTCGGCGAGGACGTCATCGCGCTCGTCGGCGGCGGGCGGTTCGCGCAGGGCGCGGGCGAGGCTGCGGGCGGCCGCCTCGGGGGCGCCGTCGCGCAGGTGTTCGCGGGCGGCGGCGCGCAGATGGCCGACGACCCACGGGTCTCCCTCGGGGTGGGTCTCCAGGAGGTGCCGGGCCGTCGCGGTGGAGCCGAGGCCGGCCTCGGCGACGCACCAGGCCGCCTGGCCGTGCAGGGCGACGCGGGTGGCGGCGGGGACGGCGCCGTAGACGGTCGCGGCGAGGAGGGGGTGCCCGAAGGCGAGGGGGGCGTCGGGCCCGTCCGCCTCGGCGAGCACGCGGGCCTCGCGAAGGCGCCGGGCGCACTCCGCGACCGTCTCTCCACCGAGGCCCGCGACGGCCCCGGCGAGCCGGGGAGGCGCCTCGGTGCCGAGGACGGCACAGGCCCAGGCGAGGCGGACTGCCGTGGGTCCGAGGCTTTCGAGGCGGGCGACGAGGCCGGTGGCGGTGACCGAGGCGGCGAGGTCGCGCAGCGCGCGGGCGCTGTCGGCGGTGGGGTCGAGGCCGTGGTCGCGGACGGCGGCGGCGAGGGCGACGGCCTCGGCGGGGTTGCCGCCGGTGAGGGCCCGGAAGGATCGGCAGAAGACGTCGTCCGCGTGGGTCCCGACGCGGTCGCGGACGAGCCGGGCGAGGGCGGCGGGGCCGAGCGGGTCGAGCCGGTGGGCCGGCCGGCCGGTGAGGCCCGCGGCGGCCTCGGGGAGCGCGCCGGCGCGGTGGGCGAGGACGATCAGGACGGGCAGGTCCGCGGCGCGCTCCGCGCAGGCGGTGAGCCAGCCGAGGGACTCGGGGTCGGCGGCGTGGGCGTCGTCCAGGACGAGCACGAGGGGCCGGTGGACGGCGAGCCGGGCGAGGCTCCGGTCGAGCTGTTCGCGCGCCGCGCCGGGGCCGTCCTCGGGTATGCCGGCGCCCGGCGGGGTGAGGAGGAGGTGGCGGGCGGTCGCGTAGGGGCCGCTCCCGGCGGAACCGGTGCCGCGGGCGGCCAGGACGACGCATCCCCGGGCGGCGGCCCGGCGGCGTATCTCGGCGAGCAGCGCGGTCCTGCCGAGACCGGGGGCCGCCTCGTACCGGAGGACTCCGCCCCGCCGGCGGCGCTCCGGGGTGGTCCCGGGCGTCTCGGGGCGGGCTGCGGGGGCGGGGGTCCCCTCTGCCGGAGGGCGGGGGACGGGGACGGTCGGGTCGGCGAGGGGCACCGGCCGGGGTCCCGGCGCGGGGGCGCCGCCGCCGGGGCGGCCCTCGGCCGGGGGGCGGGGGGTGCCGGGGCGGGCACCGCCGCGGTGGACGACCAGGTGCGGGGCGCGGCCGGCGCCGCGCGGTGCGGGGACCCGGTCGGGAAGCGCGCCAATCAGCAGGTCGAGGGCCTCCTCGGCCGCCGCGAGGGCCGTCTCGCGTTCGAGCAGGCCGAAGCCGCGGTGTCCGGGCCGGCCGTCCTGACGTACCACGCGTTCTCCACCCCCACCCTGGGGGCGCACGCCCCGGCGCAGCGGGGGCGCGCCGGGGGCCGTCGCCCCACGTGGGCCCCAGGGTACGACGGGGACGCCGCGGCGTCCCTCACCGGTCCCGGTCGTGATCGAATCCGCCGCAGGAGCGGTCCGCGAGGGCCCGGAGCAGGCCCAACGCCTCGTCGGCGCTGTCGTGTTCGACGAAGAGGTGGTCGTGGTGGAAGCCGGCCACCACGTTGCAGCTCAGGCCGGCGGCGGCGAGTGCGCGGGCGACGGCGGCCGTCAGGCCCACGGCGTCGAGGGCGGAGTGCACGCGCAGGGTGATCCAGGCCGCCACGTAGTCGTACGCGAGCCCCGCCGCGTCGGCCTCCTCCCGCCGTACGACCAGGGTGCGGCCCTCCGCCTCGGTGACCGTGACGACGGGGTCGAGGCCCGCCGGGACGGGGCCGTCGACCGTGGTGAAGACGTAGGCCCCGGGGTTCCGCAGGGGCCGCAGGCCGGCGAGGAGACGGCCGAGGTCGCGTTCGGGGCGCGGGGGCGCCGGGGCGGTCGGACGCCGCCCGCCGGGCCCGGTGCCGGGGCGGGTCACCGGCGGGGAAGGACGACGACCGCGGTGCCCGTGGCCAGGTCGACCGTGGTGCGGTGGGACGGGGCGCCGTTGTCCTCGTTGTCCGGGACGACCAGGGAGGACTGCCGCTCCTTGAGTTCGTGCTGCTTGCCCGCCGAGAGGCTCGCGTGCGGCTGTTCGAAGCCGGTGGTGGCGATCTGGCCCTGGCGCGCACTGTTCCGCCAGGGCAGCGCACCCGCCCGGCCGGCGCGCAGCGGCAACCGGTCGACGAAGGCCGGCGCCGTGAGGACGATGACGAGCCCGGACAGGGTCATGAAGGCGACGACGTGCATGGCTCCCAGTATTCGGGCCCCGGTCCCCCGCGTCACCCCTCCGGGGACCGGTCCGGTGGGGCCGGATGCGTTCGCCCGTCCGCGCGCCGTGCTCCGGGCCCGCGCTCGCCGTACGGCGGTTCACCGACCGGCGGCCCGGTCGTGGACGACGCGCGGTGCCGGAGTGACGGGGGCGGCCCGATCACGCGCCCCGCAGGGCACCGCCGATCCGCGCCGGCAGCGCCGCAGAGCACCCTACTGGCCCACCCGGGTGGGCCCGCGCCCCGCCGCCCGGGGCACGGGGCCGGGAGACTCACGGTCCCGGATCAGGCCGCCAGGCCCCGCTCGTGACGGTCGACGGCCTGACGCACGGCACCGACGAAGGCGTTCCAGAAGTGGGCGGGTTCGGTGCCCGAGCCGGCCGTACGGCGGCGGGCCGGGGCGCCGCTGAAGTCGCCGAACATGGCCCGGCGCAGGGCGGTGGAGATCTCGAGCTGGGCGCCCGCGCCGGTGGCGGTGCGGTTGACGATGTTGGCCGGGTCGTCGCCGTTCAGGGCGCTGTCCTGGCCCGCGACGGTCACCACCACCTTCCGGGCGGGGTCCGCCTGGCCGGCGGTGAGACCGTGGGCGGCGAAGGAGGCCGCCAGGTTGCGCATCAGCCGCTGGTCGCGGCCGCCGATGAGGATCTGCTTGTCGGAGACGGCCGATTCCGGGCTGTCGGGCTTGGGTGCGAAGCCGTGGAGGGAGACGGCGTACAGGTTGCGGGAGCAGACCGCGAGGGCGGCCGGGTCGTCGCAGTGGGTGGAGGTGACGTGCAGCTCGCTCGACGAGGCGAGCCCCTCGAACATCCAGTAGTCGCGCTGCGGCACGCCGGGCACCACGGCCTGCTCGGGGGTGACGGTCCCGGCCTCGTCCTCGGCGAGGAGGACGTAGCCGGCGATGGCCAGGCACAGTTCGCTGGTACCGGCCTCGATGCCGCCGCCGTGCGGGGCGAGGACGGCGGTGCTGCGGACGGGCTCGGTGGCGTGCCGCAGATTGTCGGAGAGTTCGGGCCGCGGGTGGGTGCGGAACCGGCGCATCCAGTGGACGCCCTCCTGGTACTCGGCCTTGCTGTAGAGCACCGCGTTGGAGGCGGGTTCGGTGGTGGTGGCCGCCGCGGCGGCGGGGGCGTTGCCCGCGAGGTCACCGATGAGGGGCAGGCCGGCCGCGGCGGCGGCCACGGAGGTCAGGAGCGTGCGTCGGCTGGTGCCGCTGGTGAAGGTCATGCGGTGATGATCGCGGACGCCCGGCGGGGCGCCAAGAGCGGGGCGGTCGGAGCCCCTTCCTCGCCAGGCGGGAAGGGCGCGGTGGCCGCGGCCGGTCCGTCAGGTCGAAGGACGTCGCGGCCGCCGGCCCCTTCCGTCGTTCCGGCGGGGCCGGCCGGGCGTGGACCGCCCGTGACGGCGCGCCGTCAGGTCCCTTCCATGTCGCCCGCGTTCGGCGCCGACGGGCCGAGGCCGAATTCCCGGAGGGCGGCGAGGAAGCCGGCCGGGTCCTCCGTGTGGATCAGGTGGCCCGCGTCGCCGGTCCACAGGCGTGCTCCGGGAATGTCCTCGGCGAGCCGGCGCAGCTGGTCCTGCGGGAGGTGGCTGCGTTCCCCGCCGGCGAGGACCAGCGTCGGCACGGTGAGCGCCGGGTGGCCGGTGCGCCAGGCGGGGTCGGGGTCATTGAGCTGGGCGTCGGTGGCGGGGACGATCGCCCGGTCGAAGGGGAGCGGCCCGTCGGGGAGTTCGGCGGGTCCGCGTGGCGGGTCGAGCGGCACGAATACGGGCGGTTCCTCCAGGACGAGCCGTCCGACGAGGGCGGGCTCGCCGCGGGCGAGGAGGAGTGCGGCGCCGCCACCCATCGAGTGGGCGACGATCGTGGCGCCGGTCAGGCCGAGTGCCTTGAGGAATCCGCCGAGTTCGTCGCGGAAGACGTCGAATCCGTAGTGCCCGGGGTGGTCGCTGAGGCCGTGGCCGCGCAGGTCGGGGGCGTACACGCGGTGGTCGGCCGCGAGGGAGGCGGCGATGTCGTCCCAGGTGGTGCTGTTCTCGCCGCGGCCGTGGACGAGGACGACGGGCGGGGCGTCCTCGGGTCCCTGGACACGGTAGGCGAGGCGGACGCCGTCGACGGTGACCGTGCGGACGGCGGGGTCGAGGAAGGCGGCGACCGCACGGACGAAGGCTCCGGCGTCGTCGATCCAGGGGTGGTGGGCCGCGCCCGCCTGGACGAGGAGTTCGCCGTGCGGGAGGAGGGCGGCGGTCTCGGCGGCCAGGGCGGGGGTGGGCCCGGCGTCGTACTCCCCCGCGAGGACGAGGACGGGGGCGGTGAGGGTGGCGAGCGCGCGGCGCGTCGCCTCCGGGGTGTAGGCGCCGTCGGCGTGGTAGCGGGCGGCGGCCTCGGGGTGGGTCTGGTGCCGGCCGGCCGCGGCGTGGGCCCGGGCGGCCTCGTCCCAGCGGCCGTACCCGAAGGGCTCGACGGCTTCCCGGACGCTCTCCGGGGGCGCGTCGGGGCCGAGGGCGTCCAGGGCGTCCAGGGCGGCCCGCGCCTCCGGGTACCAGGGCCGGCCGGCGAAGATCTCGACGGCCGCGTCCCACTCCTCGTCGGTGACCTCCTGGCCGAGGGCGCGGGCCAGTGAGGTGACGAGGACGAGGGAGCGGACGCGCTCGGGGTGGGCGGCGGCGTACAGAAGGGCGAGGTTGCCACCCGCGGAGTGGCCGAGGAGGTCGATCCGGTCGAGTCCGAGGTGGGCCCTGAGCGCCTCGACGTCGGGGACCTGGCGGTCGCAGCGGTAGGTGGCGGGATCGGTGGGCTCCGCGCTCGCGCCGGTGCCCCGGGCGTCGAGGAGGACGAGGGTCCGGTGGGCGGAGAGGCCTCCGAGGTCGCCGAGGTACGCGGCGTCGCGGAGGGGGCCGCCCGCGAGGCAGACGAGGGGGTCGCCCTCGCCCTCCAGGCGGTAGGCCAGTTCGGTTCCGTCATAGGTCGTGAACGTCGGCATGGCGCGAGCCTCCCCCGGGCTTCGTGATCTTGGCAAGGGAGTCCCGGCCGGGGCGCGATACGGTGGGTGGATCCGTCCCTGACATGCGAAGGACCGTTTCACCGTGCCCGAGACCCGGGAGACCGCGCTGCGCGGCAACTGCGCCAACTGCTTCGGCCTGTGCTGCGTGGCCCTGCCCTTCGCCCGGTCGGCCGACTTCGCCGTCGACAAGCCCTCCGGCGACCCCTGCCGGAACCTGCGGGACGACTTCCGCTGCGGCATCCACACCAGGCTGCGGCCGAGCGGCTTCCAGGGGTGCACGGTGTACGACTGCTTCGGCGCCGGCCAGCACGTCTCCCAGGTCACCTTCGCCGGGGTCTCCTGGCGGGCGGCGCCGGAGACGGCGCGGCAGATGTACGAGGTGTTCCCGGTGGTGCGCCAGCTCCATGAGCTGCTCCGCTACCTCACCGAGGCCCTCGGGCGGCGGGCCGCGCGAGGGCTGCGCGGCGAGCTGGGCGCGGCGCTGGCCCGGGTGGAGGAGCTGACGGCCCTGGACGCCGACGCCCTGGAGAAGCTGGACGTGGCGTCCGTGCGCGGCGAGGTGAACCCGCTGCTGCTGCGGACGAGCGAGCTGGTGCGGGCGGGGGCCGGCGGTCGGCCGCCGAAGAGCCGGCGCGGGGCGGATCTGATCGGCAAGCGGTTGCGCGGGGCGCGGCTGCGGGGCGCGGACCTGCGCGGTGCCCTGCTCATCGCGGCGGACCTGACGGGCGCCGACCTGTCGCTCACCGACCTGATCGGCGCGGACCTGCGGGACGCGCAGCTCGCGGGAGCGGATCTGACGGACGCCCTGTTCCTGACGCAGCCGCAGCTCAACGCGGCGCGCGGGGACGCCGCGACCCGCCTCCCGGACGGTTTCGAGCGCCCCGCCCACTGGGTTTCCTGAGGTCCGGCAGCGTGCCGGGGCCGGCGGCGGACCCGCGCGGCCCCGGGCTTCGGGTCAGGACACCGGGGCCACGGTGACCACCAGTTTGCCCACCTGCTCGCCTGCCTCCATGGCGCGGTGGGCGGCGACGATCTCGGTGAGGTCGAAGGTGCGGTCGACCCTCGGGGTGAAGACGCCGGTACGCAGCCCGGAGAGGACGTACGCGTGGGCCCTGCGCAGGCGCTCGGGGTCGCGGGTGGTCTCCAGCATGGTGTAGGTGCGCAGGGCGACCGCGGGCATGCCCAGGTCGAAGCCGGGGTACGGCGTCGGCAGGCCGCCGACCGCTCCGTACAGCAGCAGTGTGCCGCCGGGGGCGACGGCCCGGGTGAGCGCGGTGACGCCGGGGCCGGCGACCGCGTCGAAGACGAGGTCGGCGCCGCGTCCGCCGGTGAGGGCGAGGATCCGCGCGGTGACGTCCTCCTCGTCGGTGACGATCACCTCGGCCGCGCCGGCGGCGAGGAGCGCCCCCTTCTTGGCGCGGGTGCGGGTGGTGGCGACGGGGACGGCGCCGGCCCGGAGGGCCGTACGGATCGCGGCGAGGCCGACGCCGCTGGAGGCGGCGGTGAGGACGACGGTGTCCCCGGCGCGGACGCCGCCGACCTCCACGAGGCCGCCGTAGGCGGTGATGTACGGCATCCAGACGGACGCGCCGCCGACGGCGTCGAGCCCCTCGGGCCGGTCGACCACCGAGGCGGCGGGCACGAGCGCCCGGTCGGCGTAGACGCCGTAGTCGTTCATGGAGAAGGAGGGCACGACGCTGACCGTGCGGCCGGGTTCGACGCCGGTCACACCGGGGCCGACGGCCTCCACGACGCCCGCGGCCTCCAGTCCGAGGCGGGCGGGGAAGCGGCGGGCGGGTTCGATGTAGTGGCCGCCCCGGAAGAGTGCCTCGGCCCGGTTGAGGCCGATGGCCTCGACCTTGAGCAGGAGTTCCCCGGGGCCGGGGGCGCCGGTCTCGACCTCTTCGAGGCGGAGCACCTCGGGTCCTCCGTGCTCGTGGAACCGTACCGCTCTGGCCCTGGGCATGCCTCGTCCTCCCCGTATGTCGACGACGGCGTGCGGTCGCCGCGCCGTCGGGGCCCAGCCAAACACAGTGTTCGTCTGCCGTCAAACACTTGTGGCCTCAACTGCCGTCGGCGAAAGGTGCGTTCAGCGGGGATCGTACGTGTACGGGGTCGTGGTCGTGAGTGCCGAGAAGCCCAGGCGGGCGAGGATCGGACGGCTGGTGTCGGCCGCGTCGACCTGGACGTAGCGGTGACCGCGCTCCGCCGCGACGCGGGCCCGGTGGGCGACGAGGGCACGGTAGAGGCCCCGGCCGCGCCAGCCCTCGACCGTGCCGCCGCCCCACAGGCCCGCGAAGTCGGTGCCCGGGTACAGCTCCATGCGGGCGGCGCTGACCGGCTCCCCGCCGGCGAGGGCGACGACGGCGGTGACGGTCTCCGGGTCGGCGGCGAGCCGGTCGAGCAGCTGCCGGCCGAGGGCGGAGCTGTCGGTCCCGAAGGCACGCTCGTGCACCTCCGCGACCTGGCGCACCCCGGCCTCGTCGGTGACGGCGCGCAGGGTGACGCCCTCGGGCAGCGGTACGTCCCCGGGCAGGGCGGCGGCCTCCGCGGCCATCAGGGTCTCGGGGTCCTCGGCGGTGAATCCGGCGGCGAGGAGGCGTGCACCGAGCCGGGCGGGCCTGTCGTGCCCGTACAGCTTCCATTCGAAGGGCACCCCGGCGGCGCGGTAGTGGCCGATCTGCGCGGCGATCACGGCGTCGGTCTCGGCGTCCGGGGAATCCGGGGCGAGCCCTGACCAGAGGACGCCGTTCCAGGAGTGGGCCGGGCCGGTGGCGCGGACGACGGGGCCGGCCCGCTCGACGCGGGACCCGGGTCCGTCCGGGCGCGCCCCGAGGCGCAGTTGGCGGTCGTACAGGTCACGCAGGTGCTGGGGTTCCATGCGGTCACCCCAGCACCCGGGGGCGGCGGGCCGCAACGCGTTTACCGGCACGGGCCGGCGGCCCGGACCGCGTTCACCAGGTCACGGGCAGGGCGACCGGGCCGCGGTTGACGGTCCCGCGACGCCAGGCGAGGCGTTCGGGCGCGACGGCGAGGGCGAGGGCGGGGAAGCGGGTGAGGAGGGTGGAGAGCATCACCTCGGCCTCCATGCGGGCGAGGGCCGCGCCCGCGCAGTAGTGGAGGCCGTGGCCGAAGGCGAGGTGCGGGGCCTCGTCCCGTTCGAGGTCGAGCCGGTCGGGGTCGGTGAAGACGGCGGGGTCCCGGTTGGCCGCCGGGTAGAAGACGTGCACGGCCTCCCCGGCGCGGACGGTGACGCCACCGACCTCGATGTCGGCGGTGGCGATCCGGGGCATGCCGACGCCGTTGCGCTGCGGGATGTAGCGCAGGAGTTCCTCCACGGCCGGGGGCAGGCGGGCCGGTTCCGCGCGCAGTTTCGCCGTCTGGTCGGGGTGGACGAGGAGCACGTACACCATGGTGGCCACGATGTTCCGCACGGCGTCGAGGCCGTTGAGGGTGAGCATGACGGCGGTGGAGACGAGTTCCGGGGTGCTGAGCCCGCCGGCGGCGCGGGCGGCGGCGAGTTCACTGATGAGGTCGTCGGCCGGGTGTTCGGCGCGGTGCCGGGCGAGACCGGCGACGTAGGCGGCGATCTCGCCCTTGACGGACTCCGCGTCGGCCTCGGTGGTGTCGTGGCGCAGGACGGCCTCGCGCCAGGCGTGGACCCGGTCGAGGTCGGCGGCGGGGACGCCGAGGAGTTCGGCGACGACGGAGGCGGACAGGGGGCCGATGAAGGTCTCGGTGAGGTCGGCGGGCGGGCCCGCGTCCCGCGTCCGCGCCGCGAGGTCGGCGGCCCGTTCCTCGGTGTGCGCGCGCAGCGCCCGCATGCGGCGGCGGGTGAAGGTGGGGGCGATCAGCTTGCGCAGCCGGGTGTGGTCGGGCGGGTCGGCGCGGCCGACGCCGCCGGCCGGGGCGAGGGTGTGGGGGGTCGAGCTGGGGAGCGGCCGGCCGGCGGTGAGCGCGCGGCTCATGCGCGGGTCGGCGGTGACCTGCCGGATGTCCTCGTAGCGGGTGACGAGCCAGGCGTGCCCCTCCCCGTACGGGAGGCGGACCCGGGCGACGGGCTCCTCGCGGAGCAGTCGGCGGGGCAGCGGGTCGGGGTCGGTGGCGGGCAGGGGGACCACGGCCCAGTCGTGGACGACGGGGCCGTGGTTCTCGGGTGCGGTCATGGGGTGGGGGTGGTCTCCTGCCTGACTCCGGCGTCGTGCCGGAGGGGGGTGATCTGTTCGATGTCGTAGCGGAGGCGGAGCCGTTCGATGGCCTCGTGGTCGACCTCGCCGCCGGAGCCGAGGATGTCCATGAGCTCCTCGAAGTAGCGCTCGTGGTCGGGCGGGGGCGAGGCCTGGAACAGCATGCGGACCGGTTCGCCGGTGGGGTTGGCGAAGGCGTGGGGACAGCCGGGCGGGACGAGGAGCAGGGTGCCGGGGGTGGCGCGGACGGCGCGCTGCCCGGAGGCGGACTCCCACTCGCGCCAGCTGTCGGGAGTGCGGACGAGCGGTTCGAAGGCGAGGACGTCGAGTTCGCCCTCCAGGATGTAGAAGAGCTCCTCGCTGTGGCCGTGGGCGTGGGCACCGACATCGAAGCCGGGCGGGACGACGACCTCGAAGGTGGAGGCGGTACGGCTGTGCTCGCCGGTCACCTTGAAGGTGACGTGCTGGGCGGCGGTGGTCAGGGTCTTGCCGTGGCCGGGCGGGACGACGAGTCCGCCGGCCGGTCCGATGGCCGTGGCTGTCACGGGGTTCCGGCTCCTCTCACCAGGTGACGGGCAGGGTCTCGGGGCCCCGGATGAGGGCGCCGCGCTGCCAGCGGAGCTCCTCCTCGGGGACGGCGAGCCGCAGGCCGGGGAAGCGGGTCCACAGGGAGTCGAGGAGGATCTCGGACTCGATGCGGGCCAGCGCGGAGCCGGGGCAGTAGTGGGGGCCGTGGCCGAAGGCGACGTGCGGGTTGTAGGCGCGGTCGAAGTCGAGCCGGTCGGGCTCGGGGAAGACGTCCGGGTCGCGGTTGGCGGTCAGGTAGGAGACGTAGACGGGGTCGCCGGCGGGGATGGTGACCCCGCCGACCTCGACGTCCTCCATCGCGATCCGGGAGAGGCCGACGGCGTTGCGGTGCGGGATGTAGCGCAGGAGTTCGTCGACCGCCTGGGGCAGCAGCGCGGGTTCGGCGCGCAGCCGGGCGAGGTGGTCGGGGTGGGTGAGCAGCGCGAAGACCATGTTGGCGCTGTTGTTGCGGACGGCGTGGGCGCCGCCGATCTGGATGAGGACGGCGAGGCCGACGGCCTCGTGTTCGGTGAGGGTGTCGTCGTCGACGGCGTCGGCGAGGACGGCGGCGAGCGTCTCACGGCCGGTGCCGTGGCTGCGGCCGATGAGTTCGGTGAAGTAGCGGCCCATGTCGGCCTTGGCCCGTTCGCTGGCCTCCCGGCCGGCGCCGGCGGAGATGATGGTGTCGGACCAGCGGGCCATCAGCGGCCGGTCGCCCTCGGGGACGCCCATGAGTTCGCTGACCATGGCGAGCGGGAACGGCCGGTTGACCAGCTCCATGAGGTCGGCGGGGGCGCCGTGCTCCTCCACCGTGTCGAGGAGCCGGTCCATGACGGTCTGGGCGTGGTCGCGCAGCGAGCGCAGGGCGCGGGCGCTGAAGGCGCGGGCGACGACACGGCGCATGCGGGTGTGGTCGGGCGGGTCGGCGAAGCCGACGGCGCCCTCCATGGGGATGAAGTGGGGCGCGAGCCGGGTGATGGAGCGGCCCCACACGGCCTGGCGGCTGAAGCGGGGGTCGACGGAGACGAACTTGACGTCCTCGTAGCGGGTGACGAGCCAGGCGTGGCCCTCGCCGTTGGGCAGCCGGACGCGGGTGACCGGGTCCTCGTGCAGCAGGCGGGCGAGGAAGGGGTCGAACTCGAGCCCGGTCAGATCGGGCACGGCCCAGAAGTGGACCTGGGGGGTGTCGGCGGCGCCGGGGGCGGTGGTGGTCACGCGGCCGCCTCCCGGGGAGCGGGGGCGGCGGGGCGGCACAGGTGGGACATGGCGTTCGCTTTCCTTCGGGCAGCCGGGAGGACCCGCCCGTCCGGAACCGGAGGCGGGGACCCGGGGCCGGGCGGCCCCGCTGGCTCCAGCCTTGCCCGCCTCACGGCCCCCTTCCAGTCGAACGGCACGAAACCCACCCCAAGGTGTGATACCGGGATGAGTTCTTCGCCTGGAGGGGGCTTCGGCCGGAGGGGCGGGTCGCGGAGGGGCCGGGTCCTGCTCCGTCGGGTCAGACCCGGTCGGCGACGATCATCAGGTAGTGGAAGCTGCCTTCCTTGTACGCGGTCAGGAAGGCGTCCTCGATGCCGGTGGCGACCGGGCAGCGGGCGCGCAGCTCCCAGTACGGGAGGGTCGCCGGGGTCAGGTCGACCACGTGGAGGGGGACCAGTCCGTTCTCCGCGAGGGCGCGGAAGTACGCGCTGCGCGGGTGGATGTTGCAGGTGTAGTGCTCGTCGATGCGGCTGACCGCCTTGGAGCGCAGGCCGCTGACGTCGTTGGAGCAGCCGGTGACGCAGACGTAGCGGCCCCCGTGCTCCAGGACCCGGGAGAACTCCTCGAACAGCTCGTAGAGGTCCACGTACATCGTGGTCTCGTTGGTCCACACGGCGCGGCGCGAGCCGGTGGCGAATCCGGTGTCGAGCATGTTCCTGAAGTGGAACCGGACGCGGTCGGCGACGCCGCGCTGCTCCGCCTGGGCGTTGGCGAAGCCGACCTGGTACTCGGAGATGGAGACGCCGTCGACGTGGCAGCCGAAGCGCTGCTCGGCCATGAAGCTGGTGCCGCCGCGGCCGGACCCGGCGTCGAGGAGGCGGTCCTGGGGGCCGACGGTGCCGAGCTGGTCGAGGAGGAGGTCGGCCTGGGCGGTCTCCAGGCGGTGGAGCTCCTCGAGGACGCGGCGGTCGCGGGTCTCCTCGGGGCCGGTGAGGACGGAGGGGTCGTACGCGCCGACGCCGTAGTGGTGGTGGTAGAGGCCGTCGATCTCGCCGAGGCGCAGGTTCACCGGGTCCTGCTGGTTGGTGTTCCAGTAGCGGGCCACGGACTCCTGGTAGGGGGTGCGCAGCACCGCGGCCCGGGCGGCGGTGGTGGACGTGGTCATGCGGGTTCCTCGTGGTTCGTGGGGGGTGGCGGCGCGGGGGCCGGCGGCGGGTCCGGCCGCCTGCCTCAGGCGCGCGGGCGGACCTCGACGTTCTCCAGGATGCCGACGGCGTCCGGGACGAGGATCGCGGCGGAGTAGTAGGTGGAGACGAGGTAGGAGATGATCGCCTTGTCGTCGATCCCCATGAAGCGGCAGTTCAGTCCGGGCTCGACCTCGTCGGGCAGCCCGGTCTGGTGGAGGCCGATGACGCCCTCGTTGTTCTCACCGGTACGGACGGCGATGATCGACGAGCTCTGCCGGTCGGTGACGGGGATCTTGCCGCAGGGCAGGATCGGGACGCCGCGCCAGGCCGGGATGTGGTGGCCGTCGACGTCCACGGAGCTGAGGGCGAGGCCGCGCTTGTTGCACTCCTTGCCGAAGGCGGCGATGGCGCGGGGGTGGGCGAAGAGGTACTGCGTGCCACGGCGCATGCTCAGCAGGTCGTCGAGGTCGTCCGGGGTGGGCGGGCCGGAGTGCGTCTGGATGCGCTGGTCGTAGTCGGTGTTGTGGAGCAGGCCGAACTCGGGGTTGTTGACGAGCTCGTGCTCCTGGCGCTCGCGGAGCTCCTGGATGGTGAGCCGCAGCTGCTGCTCGGTCTGGTTCATCGGGTGGTTGTAGAGGTCCGCGACGCGGGTGTGGACCTTCAGGACGGTCTGGGCGACGCTCAGCTCGTACTCGCGCGGCTTGAGCTCGTAGTCGGCGTACGCGCCCGGCAGCGGCACCTCGCCGCGGTGGCCCGCGCTCAGCTCGATGGCCGCCTCGCCCGCCTTGTTGACCGGGCGGCGGAAGCCGTTGGTGCCGAGGCCCTGGACGTGGTCACGGAGGTTCTCGTACTGCTCGGCGACGGCCAGGTAGGCGGTGCGCGGCAGGGCGAGGATGGTGGCCGCGGTGGTGGCGCGGGCGGTGAACTCCCACTTCCCGTCGCCGGCGAGGACCTGGCCGCCGAAGGTGTCGCCGTCGCCGAGGCGGCCGAGGACGGCCTCCTCGCCGTAGGGGCCGGCGCCGATCTTCTCGATCTTGCCGTGGGCGATCAGGTACACGTGGTCGGCCTTCTTGCCGGCGTGCACGATGACCTGGCCGGGCTCGTACTCCTTCTGGACGAAGCGGTCCGCGAGGGCACCGAGCGCGATGTGGTCGTCGAAGCCGCGCAGGAGCGGGAGTTCGGCCAGCTCGGCGGGGATGACCTCGACCTTGGAGCCGCTCTTGACGAAGGTGACACGGCCGTCGCCGACCACGTACGACAGACGGCGGTTGACCCGGTAGACGCCGCCGGGGGTGTGGACCCAGGGCAGGGTGCGCAGCAGCCAGCGGGAGCTGATGCCCTGCATCTGGGGTTCGGACTTGGTGGTCGTCGCGAGGTTGCGCGCGGCGGCGGTGCTGAGGCTGAGCTGGATCTGGCGGATCTCGGCGGCGGGTGCGGGGGCCGGGGTGGCCGCCCGCCCGGTGTCGACCGACATGGGGTCTCCGTTCTGGGGCACGAGGGATCACGGAAGCGCGATCGTCACTCTTCGCGTCCAGATGTAACGCACCGCAGTCTCGGTCCTTCGGGTGCGGCGCGTCCGAGCGGTTGCGCCGGGCGGCGGCGACCGCCCTTCGCGCGCCCCCCTGCGCTCCGCCGTCCGTGCGGTCGTACGAGCCGGGAAAACTCCTTCCCCCCTCTTGCCAAGCCCCCGGGCGCGCCGGTTTTACTGACCGGAAGGATCAACCGAATGATCGGTCGTCCGATTTCTGGTCGGGTTCTCCGAGGTGAGGGAGCGGCGCATGACGGATCTGCTGGACAGCGGCGAACGGCTCGGGCGCGCGGAGCTGGAGGCGTTGCAGCGGGAACGGCTGCGGGCCACCCTGCGGCACGCGTACGAGAACGTGGACTTCTACCGGCGCGCCTTCGACGCGGCGGGGCTCGGCCCGGACGACTGCCGCTCGCCGGCCGACCTGGCCCGCTTCCCCTTCACCACCAAGGCGGACCTGCGCGAGAACTACCCCTTCGGCATGTTCGCGGTGGCGTCCGAGCGGATCCGGCGCGTCCACGCCTCCAGCGGCACCACCGGACGTCCCACCGTCGTCGGTTACACGGACCGTGATCTGGACACCTGGGCGGACGTGGTGGCCCGTTCCCTGCGCGCGGCCGGTGTCCGGCCCGGCCACAAGGTCCACGTGGCCTACGGCTACGGGCTGTTCACCGGCGGCCTGGGGGCGCACTACGGGGCCGAGCGGCTGGGCTGCACGGTGATCCCGGCCTCCGGCGGGATGACGGCCCGGCAGGTGCGGCTGATCCAGGACTTCCGGCCGGAGGTCGTCATGGTGACGCCCAGTTACATGCTGACGTTGCTCGACGAGTTCGAGCGGCAGGGCGTGGACCCGCGGTCCACCTCGCTGAAGGTGGGGGTGTTCGGGGCCGAGCCGTGGACGGAGGCCATGCGGAAGGAGATCGAGGAGCGGTTCGCCATCGACGCGGTCGACATCTACGGCCTGTCGGAGGTCATGGGCCCCGGGGTGGCGCAGGAGTGCGTGGAGACCAAGGACGGGCTGCACGTCTGGGAGGACCACTTCTTCCCGGAGATCGTGGACCCGTTCACGGGTGAGGTGCTGCCCGACGGGGAGGAGGGCGAGCTGGTCCTCACCACGCTGACCAAGGAGGCCATGCCGGTGATCCGCTACCGGACCCGGGACCTGACCCGGCTGCTGCCGGGCACGGCGCGGGTCTTCCGTCGGATGGAGAAGGTCACGGGCCGCAGCGACGACATGATCATCCTGCGCGGGGTGAACCTCTTCCCCACCCAGATCGAGGAGATCGTGCTCCGGACCCCGGCGGTGGCGCCCCACTTCCAGCTGCGGCTCACCCGCGAGGGCCGGCTGGACCGGCTGACCGTACGGGTGGAGGCGCGGCCGGACGCCTCGTCCGGGGACCGGGCCGAGGCGGCCCGGGCGGTCGGGGCGGCCGTGAAGGACGGGATCGGTGTCACGGTCGGGGTCGAGGTGGTCGACCCCGGGACGCTGGAGCGGTCGGTGGGCAAGATCCGGCGGATCGTGGACCTGAGGGCCTGAGAAGCGGGGTTCCGGTGCGCGTCGGCAGGCGCCTCAGGCGGTGGCCGGGTCCGCGAAGCGGTCGCGCAGCTCCCGCTTGAGGATCTTGCCGCTCGCGTTGCGGGGCAGCTCGTCCACGAAGAGGATCCGCTTGGGCGCCTTGAAGGGGGCGAGCTTCTCGCGCGCGTGGGCGAGGAGTTCGGCCTCGGTGACCTCGCCGCGCGGGACGACGACGGCCGTGACCGCCTCGATCCACCGCTCGTGGGGCAGGCCGATGACGGCCGCCTCGGCGACGGCCGGGTGGGTGTAGAGGGCGTCCTCGACCTGGCGGGAGGCGACGAGGACGCCACCGGAGTTGATGACGTCCTTCACCCGGTCGACGATCGTGTAGTAGCCCTCGGCGTCCCGGACGGCGAGGTCGCCGGAGTGGAACCAGCCGCCGCGGAACGCCTCCTTCGTCTCCTCGGGCTTGCCCCAGTACCCCTCGCACAGCTGCGGGGAGCGGTAGACGATCTCCCCCGGCGTGCCGTCGGGCACGTCCGCGCCCCGCTCGTCCACGAGCCGGGCCTCGACGTGCCGGACGGGCCGGCCGCAGGAGTCCATCCGCCCCTCGTGCTCGTCGGGGCCGAGGACGGTGGCGAGGGGCCCGATCTCGGACTGGCCGAAGCAGTTGCGGAAGGCGAGTCCGGGCAGGCGCGCGCGCAGCCGTTCCAGGACGGGCACGGGCATGACCGAGGCGCCGTAGTAGGCCTTCCGCAGCGCCGACAGGTCGCGGTCGGCGAACTCCGGGTGGTTGGCGAGGGCGATCCAGACGGTGGGCGGGGCGAAGAGGCTGTCCGCGCGGCCGGCCTCGATCAGGTCGAACAGGACGGCCGGGTCGGGGCCGTGGACGATGGTGTTCTCGGCGCCGACGGCGAGGTAGGGCAGCAGGAACACATGGGTCTGCGCCGAGTGGTGCAGCGGCAGCGCGTGCACCGGCCGGTCGTCCTCGTGCAGGTCGAGGGCCTCGATGGCGCTCGCGTACGCGTGGACGAGGGCGCGGTGGGTCATCATCGCGCCCTTGGGCAGGGCTGTGGTGCCGGAGGTGTAGAGCAGCTGGGCGAGGTCACGGGCGTCGCGGTCGGTGTCGTACGGCTCCGGCTCGGCGAGCGCGTCGAGGAGCGAACCCGGCGCGTCGCAGGGCCTTGACGGGGATGCCCGCGGGGACGCGGTCCGCGAGGCCGGGGTCGGCGAGGACGAGGCAGCTGTCCGACTGCCCCAGGATGTACGCGAGGTCGTCGCCGGTCAGGTGGCGGTCGACCGGCACGTGGATGAGACCGGCGCGGGCGCAGGCGAGGAACGCGATGAGGTACGCGTCGGAGTTGTGGCCGTAGGCGGCGACCCGGGCGTACTGCGGCAGGCCGATGCCGTGGTGCGCCTCGCGCAGGACGGCGGCGGCGGTGGTCACGGCCTCGTCCAGCTCGGCGTAGGTCCACGAGCGGTCGGCGTACCGGACGGCGGTGCGGTCGGGGACGCGCTGGGCGCTCATGCGCAGGACGCCGTCGACGGTCCGGCTGAGGAGTCGATCCATGCGGTGATCCTGGGCGGGGTCCGGCGGCGGGTCAAGTACCCGTGCGCGGGGGTCCGGACGCCCGCCCGGGCCGGCGCCGGGCACCGAACGGGATGTTGACAAGCGGGTGCGGGCGCTGCCTGCATGGACCGACTGATGGCGCATCACCCCGCCGGGAGGCATCGTGCACCTCCGTACCCGTCCCCGTACGCGCTCCGCGTTCCGTACGCGCCTGAGACATCTGGTCCTGGCCGGGACGGCGCTCGCCGCCGTCACCGCCGCGCTGCCCGGCCCGGCGTCCGCCGGTTCCGGTGAAAGGTTCCACCGGCCGTCCGAACGGGGCCTGACGGCCGTCGTCCGGTACACCGAGTACGGCATCCCGCACATCCTCGCCACGAACTACGCGAACCTCGGCTTCGGCACCGGCTGGGCGCAGGCCGCCGACCAGGTGTGCGTGCTGGCCGACGGCTTCGTCACCGTGAACGGCGAACGCTCCTGGTACTTCGGCGCCGGGGCCGCCCCCGACGGCTCGCTCTCCTCGGCCGCCACGAACCTCTCCAGCGATCTGTACTTCCGCGGGGTCCGGGAGGCGGGGACGGTCGAGGCGCTGCTGCGCGCCCCCGCCCCGGCGGGCCCGAGCGCGGAGCTGAAGGAGCTGATGCGCGGCTGGGCGGCCGGCTACAACGCCTGGCTGAGGAAGAACCGGGTCACCGACCCGGCGTGCGCGGGCGCCACCTGGGTCCGGCCGGTGACCGCGCTGGACGTGGCCCGGCGCGGGTTCGCGGTCTCGGTGCTCGGCGGGCAGGGCCGGGCCGTGGACGGCATCACCGCCGCCCGGCCGCCGGCCGCGGGATCGGCCCCGCCGGCCGCGGGATCGGCCCCGCCGGCCGCGGCGCCCGATCCGGAGCGCGCCGCCCGGGCGGCGCGCGCGCTGTTCGACGCCGGGAACGCGACGATGGGTTCGAACGCCGTCGCCTTCTCCGGTGCGACGACGGCCGGCGGGCGGGGGCTGCTGCTCGGCAATCCGCACTATCCGTGGCACGGCGGCCGGCGCTTCTGGCAGTCCCAGCAGACGATCCCCGGCGAGTTGAACGTCTCGGGGGCCTCGCTGCTCGGCACGACCGTGGTCAACATCGGCTTCAACGAGAAGGTCGCCTGGAGCCACACGGTGGCGACCGGGGTGCCGATGAACCTGCACCAGCTGACGCTCGTGCCGGGCGACCCGACCGCGTACCTGGTGGACGGCCGTCCGGAGCGGATGGTCCCGCGCACGGTGACGGTGGCGGTGAGGGACGCCGCGCCCGTGACGCGTACCCAGTGGTGGACCCGGTACGGGCCGGTCGTGACCGGGCTCGGGGCCCAGCTGCCGCTGCCGTGGTCGGCCGGCACCGCCTACGCCCTCAACGACCCCAACGCGGCCAACCTGCGCGGCTCCGACACGGCGCTCGGCTTCGCGAAGGCCCGCTCCACCGCCGACATCGCCGCCACGCTGCGCCGGGTCCAGGGCCTGCCCTGGGTGAACACCGTCGCCGCCGACGCGGCCGGGCACACCTACTTCGCCCAGGCGCAGGTGCTGCCCCGCATCACCGACGCGCTGGTCCGCGACTGCGCGACGCCGCTGGGGCGGGCCACCTATCCGGCCTCGGGCGTCGCGGTGCTCGACGGCTCGCGCTCCGCCTGCGCGCCCGGCTCCGACCCCGACGCGGCGCAGCCGGGGATCTTCGGGCCGTCCCGGCTGCCCGAGCTGCGCGACCTCCCGTACCTGGTGAACTCCAACGACAGCGCCTGGCTGACCAACGCCGACCGGCCGCTCGACGGTTACGAGCGGATCTTCGGCACGATCGCCACCCCGCGGTCGCTGCGCACCCGGGGCGGTCTGGAGGACGTCGCGGTGATGGCCGGCCGAGGGCGGCTGACGGTCGACGACCTCGGACGGCAGCAGTTCGCCGACCGGGCTCCGGCCGGTGATCTGGCGGCGGCCGACGCGGCGGCGGCCTGTCCGGCGGTGCTGCCGGACGACGCGGAGGCCTGCCGGGTGCTCGCCGCCTGGGACAGGACGACGGACACCGGCAGCCGGGGCGCCCTGCTGTTCGACCGGTTCTGGCGGAAGTTCACCGCGGCCGTGCCGGCCGCGGAGCAGTGGAAGGTGCCGTTCTCCGCGGCGGACCCGGTCCGTACCCCGCACACCCTGGACACGGCCGAGCCGGGCTTCGCGGCGGCCCTGAAGGGAGCGGTGGCGGAGCTGCGGGCGGCCGGGATCCCGCTGGACGCCCCGCTCGGCGCCCACCAGTTCGTGGTGCGGAACGGGGAGCGGATACCGGTGGGCGGCGGCACCGAGTCGCTGGGCGTCTGGAACAAGACGGAGGCCGTGTGGAACGCGGCGGGGGGCGGCTACACGGAGGTCGCGCACGGGACGAGCCATGTGCAGGCGGTGGGCTGGGACGGCGGCCGCTGCCCGGTGGCGCGCACCCTGCTGACGTACTCCCAGTCCTCCGACAGCACGTCACGGCACCACAGCGACCAGACGCGGCTGTACGCGGGCGAGCGCTGGGTGACCTCCCGGTTCTGCGAGAAGGACATCCTGCGCTCGCCGGCGCTGCGGGTGGTGGTCGTCCGGGACTGAGCGACCGGAAGGGAGCGGTCAGGGGCTGAAGGAGAGGAAGACGAAGGCGGCGAAGATCGCGAGGTGGACGCCGCCCTGGAGCAGCGTCGCCCGTCCGGGCACCACGGTCAGGGCGCTCACCGCGCCGGTGAGGACCAGCAGCACCATGTGGAGCGGGCCGAGCCCGAGCACGAGGGGCCCGGACAGCCAGACCGAGGCGAGCGCGATCGCCGGGATCGTCAGGCCGATGCTGGCGATCGCGGAGCCGTAGGCGAGGTTCAGGCTGGTCTGGAAGCGGTCGCGGCGGGCGGCGCGGACGGCGGCGAGGGTCTCGGGGAGGAGGACCATCAGGGCGATGACGACACCGACGACGGCCTTGGGCAGGCCGGCGGACTGGACGCCGTCCTCGATGGTGGGCGAGATCAGCTTGGCGTTGCCGACGACGGCGACGAGGGCGAGCAGGAGCAGGCCGACGCTGAACCAGGTCTCGCGGGCGCCCGGCGGGGCGGCGTGGTCGTCGTCGGAGTCGTGGCCGGGGCGCGGGACGGGGAGGAAGTAGTCGCGGTGCCGGACGGTCTGGACGCCGACGAACACCCCGTACAGGCAGAGGGAGGCGACCGCGGCGAAGGCCAGCTGGGGGCCGGAGAACTCGGGGCCGGAGTGGCTGGTGGTGAAGGCGGGGAGGACCAGCGTCATGGTCGCCAGCGTGCAGACGGTGGCGAGCGCGCCGCCCGAGCCCTCGGCGTTGAAGACGGCGACCCGGTTGCGCAGGGCGGCGACGAGGAGGGAGAGGCCGACGATGCCGTTGCAGGTGATCATGACGGCGGCGAAGACGGTGTCGCGGGCGTAGGTGGAGGTCTTGTCACCGCCTCCGGCCATCAGGGTGACGATGAGCCCCACCTCGATGACGGTGACGGCCACGGCGAGCACGAGCGAGCCGAAGGGCTCTCCGACGCGGTGGGCGACGACCTCGGCGTGGTGGACCGCGGAGAGGACGGCGGCGATCAGGCAGACGGTGACGAGCCCGACGGCGAGGCCCGGTAGGTCCCGCCCCCAGGCGAGGCCGAGCGCGAGCGCGGCCACCACCGGCCCCCAGGTCGTCCACTGCCGGGTCAGCGCCGTCGTACTCGAACTCATGATCCGCATCTTGCCATATACGGCTTTTCGCCGGTTCGTTCCCGAGGGGCCGCGCCGGGTCGCGACCGGGTGAGAGCCTTGACCGACGGACCGTCAGATTCTCGGGTGCGCCGCGTTCTTCCGCGCCCGGGCCCGCTCCGGTAGAAAGTTTCAGATCTTCCCTGAGTGGCCGGAGTTTTCTTTCAACTGGGCAGTGGGAGAGGGTGGACGATGACCGAGGACTCCAGGAGAGACCGGGGCCCGAGCCGCCGCGCGTTCGGCGGTGGCGTGCTCGCCCTGGGAGGTGCGCTGATGATCGGTGCGATTCCGGGGGCCGCGGCCGCCCCGGGGCCGGGGCCCGGCGCGGCCCGGCGGACCACCCTGCGGCACGGCGGGGCCGAGCGCGCCGGTCTCCTGCCGGAGCACCTGGACCGGCTCGTCGCCGATGCCGAATCCTTCCTGCGGCCTTCTCCCCGGCGCCCCTGGTACGCGGGGGCCGTGCTGCTCGCCGGCCGGGGCGGGACCGTGGCCCTCCACCGGCCGATCGGCAAGGCCCTGCGGTACGCGCGCTACGACGAGACGACGGACACCGGGGTGGAGCTGCCGCCGGAGGAGCAGATCCCGATGACCGCGGAGACCGTCTTCGACCTGGCCTCGGTCTCCAAGCTGTTCACCTCGATCCTCGCGGTGCAGCAGATCGAGCGCGGGGCGCTGCGCCTGGAGGAGCGGGTCGCCGCGTACCTGCCGGAGTTCGGCGGCGGCGGGAAGCAGGACGTCACGGTGCGCCAGCTGCTCACCCACACCTCGGGGTTCCGGGCGTGGCTGCCCCTCTACAAGGAGCCCACCCGCGAGGCGCGGCTGCGGCTCCTGTGGCAGGAGGTCCCGGCCCACCCGCCGGGTTCCGCGTACCTCTACTCCGACCTCAACCTGATCACGCTCCAGCTCGTCCTGGAGGAGATCACCGGTCGCGGCCTGGACGCGCTGCTCCACGACGAGATCACCGGCCCGCTCGGGATGCGCCGCACGCGGTTCGCTCCGCCGCCCTCCTGGCGGCCGGGGATCGCCGCCACCGAGGACGCCCGGCGGCCCTGGTCCGGGCTCGACCGGGGCCTGGTGTGGGGTGAGGTCCACGACGAGAACGCCTACGCCTTCGGCGGGATCGCCGGCCACGCGGGCGTCTTCTCCGACGCCTGGGACCTCGCCGTCCTGGCCCGCACACTGCTCAACGGCGGGGCGTACGGCCGGGCCCGCATCCTCTCCCCCGCCTCGGTGGAGCTGATGTTCACCGACTTCAACACCGCCTTCCCCGGCGACGAGCACGGGCTCGGCTTCGAACTCCACCAGCACTGGTACATGGGCGCCATGGCCACGCCCCGCACGGCCGGGCACACCGGTTTCACCGGGACGAGCCTCGTCCTGGACCCGACCGCCGACGCCTTCCTGATCGTGCTGGGCAACTCCGTGCACCCGGTGCGGTCCTGGCGCTCGGGATCCGCCCCGCGCGTCGCCGCCGCGAACGCCCTGGCCCGGGCGGTCCCGGTGCGCCCCGCCCGGGGCCGGACCGCCTGGTTCTCCGGCATGCGCGGCCCCGCGACCGCGCTCCTCACCCTCCCGCCGGTGCCCGGCGGGACCCGGCTCACGTGCGCCCTGTGGTGGGACACCGAGCCGGGGGCCGACCGGGCGGTCCTGGAGGCCTCGGCGGACGGCGGGGGGACCTGGACGCCGGTGCCCTTCACGGCGGTGCGGGAGGGGGAGCCGCCGCGGCCGCACCCCTCGGGCGCGGTGAGCGGCTGGTCGGGACGGGTCTGGTACGGCGTGACCGCCGACCTCCCGGCCGAAGTCCCCGGCCCCGTCCGGCTGCGCTGGCGGTACACGACGAACCGGCTGTACGTGGGCCGGGGCGTGTACGTGGACGGGCTGCGGGTCCTGGACGCCTCGGGCCGCCCCCTCTTCGACGAGGCCCGACCGGCAGACGGGTCGCGGATCGAGACGGACGGCTGGACGCGCTCGGCCGACTGACGGAGAGGCGGGCGGTGCGGGGCGACGGATGTTCCGGCGGGAACCGGCACTCCCCCGGCAGGTCCCGCCGGACGGGAGGGGCGGGGCGCACTACGATGCGCGGGACCGCGGGAGCCGGCCGGCTCCCGCGTGGCGTGCCGCACCGGCCGCCCTCCGCCCCGCCCTCCGTCGCCTCCGTCCGCGTCCCGAGGTGTGCCCCGCATGTTGTCCCTCCTTCCGTGTTGCCCGCGTGCCGGGCGTCGCCTCGTGTCGTCCGTCCCGCTGTACGCGCTCCCCCTGTCGGTCCTGGCCGCCGCCCTGGCGCCGGCCGAGACGTCACCGGCACCGGCACCGGCACCGGCGCCGACCGCGGTCACCGCTCCTCCGGTGGTCACGCCCGCGACCTCCACCACCCCCTTCAAGGCGCGCGAGCACTACTTCTGCACCCGGGTGCCTGCGCTCGTCACGACGCCGGCCGGTGTCCTCCTGGCGTTCGCGGAGGGCCGGGACCGGGACCCGGCGACCGGCTGTCACGACGTCGGCGCCACCGATCTGATCCTCAAGCGGTCCCTGGACGGCGGGAGGACCTGGGACGCGGAGCCCACGATCGTCGTGGGAGCCGGCGACGACCTGGCCCACGGCAATCCGGCGCCGGTCGTGGACGCGGTGACCGGCCGGATCACCCTCCTCCACTCCAGCAGCGACTGGAACCGCGACCGGGCCGCGCCGCGGCGCTCGGGTTTCGACCGCACGGTGTACGCCGTCCACAGCACGGACGGCGGCCTGACCTGGGGGCCGAGCACGCACCAGCCGCAGCTCGACCGCCCCCACTGGTCCTGGGTGTCGACCGGGCCGGGCCATGGCATCCAGCTCGTCCGGGGAAGGCACCGCGGCCGACTGGTGGTGGCCGGTGACCACCACGGCGGCGGGCGGGCCGGCGGCCAGCTGTACCTGAGTGACGACGGCGGGCTCACCTGGGCGATCGGCGCCGTCTCCGACGTGGCCGACACCGGCCCGTACCCCGGCGAGCCGGCGATCGCCGAGACCACCGACGGGAACATCCTCGTCAACGCCCGCAACTCGGAGCCCACGCGCTGCCTGACCGACGCCCACCGGCTGGGCACCACCGCCACCGACGGCGGAGCCGCCTTCGCGGCGCCCTTCGTACCGGTGGCGAACCTGGACACCTCCCCCGTCTTCGGCTCGCTGCTGCGGCTGCACGCCCGGGATCTCGACGGCAGGCCCGACCGGCTGCTGTTCTCGGCCGGTTCCCGGCTCGGCCCCCACACCCTGGAGGACCGCCGCGAGCTCGCGGTCCGTTCCTCCACCGACGAGGGAAGGACCTGGCAGACCGCCGGCACCCTGGTCTCGCCGGCCCGTACGGGCTACTCCGATCTCGCGCTCCTCGCGGACGGCTCCCTCGGGGTCCTGTACGAGACGGGCGCGCACATCCCGCACGGCAGCGTCGTCCACACCTCCTTCACCGAGAAGGCGATGGACGAGGCGCGGACCGAGCTGCGCCTCCCGCGCACCTCCGACACCCGCCAGCGGCCCCCCGGCGAGCGCCCCCACCACGCGCTCGTCCACGGCGGGGCCCGGCTCGTGACGCGCCTGGGCGGACGGGCCATGGAGTTCGACGGGCGCGACGACCACCTGCGGGTCGTCTGCTCCCCGCCCCTGCGGGTCGACGGGCCCGGCCGGGCCGGGGACTTCACCGTCACGGCCTGGTTCCGGCACACGGCCGGCACGGGCACCCTCCCGATCGTGTGGGCGTACGGCGCGCCGGTCCCCGGGGCGGCGCGGACCGTCCGGCACTTCTCGGTCCGGGCCGAGCCCGGGGCCGGTGTGCTGCGCGCCACCGCCGGAACGGACGCCGGCACGACGGACGTGACGCTCCCCTCCGCGTACGGCGACGGCGCCTGGCACCATGTCGTGCTCACCCGGCAGGGCCTCACCCTGGGGCTCGCGGTGGACGGCGGAACGCCGGCCACGGCCGTGATGCCGACGGGACCGGAACCGGACGACACCTGGGTCACGCCCGCCGGACAGTTCAGCCTCCACATCGGCGCCCGGCCGGACTTCCCCGATCGGCCGCCGGGGGTCACGCAGCTGTTCCGGGGCGCCCTGGACGACGTCCGTCTCTTCGGACGGGCGCTGAGCCGGGAGGAGGCGGCCCGGGTCCGGGGCGGCTCCCTCGGCGTGGCCGTCGCGGACGAGCGGCTGCGCCTCGGCTTCACCACCCTCTGGTAACCGCGCGGCAGAGCCCGCCGGTTCAGCCCCCGGGGGCCGCCGCCCGGTCGAGCGCGGCCAGGACCGGGCTGATCAACGGGTGGTCCTCGGCGCCCCGGCGGACCGCGGCGAAGACCCGCCGGGTGGGGGCGACGCCGTCCACCGGCCGGACGTCGACGTCCGTGAGGTCCATGCCGCGCAGGGCCGAACGCGGTACGAGCGCCACCCCGGCCGCCGCGGCGGCGAGCGCGACGACCGCCCGGAAGTCGTCCGAGACGTGTTCGAAGCGCGGGGCGAAGCCGGCGTACTCGCAGGCCAGGACGGTCACGTCGTGGCAGGGGTTGCCGGCCGACTGGCCGATCCAGGCGTCCTCGGCGAGGTCGGCCAGCGCCACCCGCTCGCCACCCGCGAGCCGGTGGCCGGGCGGCAGGACCGCGTCGAAGGGTTCGGCGTAGAGCGGGACCCGGGTGAGCCGGTCGCCGCTCTCGCCGGGGGCGCCCCGGTACTCGACGGCGACCGCCACGTCGACCTGCCGGTCGAGGACCATGAGGAGGCTCTCGTCGCCCTCTGCGTCCCGCACCCGGACCCGGATCCCGGGCGAGGTGCGGGCGAGCGCCGCGATGGCCGGGGCGACGACGAGCCCGATGCCGGTGGCGAAGGCCGCCACCGTGACGGTGCCGGCCTCGCCCGAGCCGTACGCCGCGAGTTCGGCCTCGGCACGCTCCAGCTGGGCGAGGACGGCGTGGGCGTGTCCGAGCAGGATCTCGCCCGCCGGGGTCAGCCGGGCGCCGCGGGCGCTGCGGTCGACGAGCCGGTGTCCGGTCTCCTGCTCCAGGGCGGCGAGCTGCTGGGAGACGGCGGAGGGGGTGAGGTAGAGCGCGGCGGCCGCCGCCGTGACCGTGCGGTGGTCGGCCACCGCGCGGAGGATGTGCAACCGCCGTGCTTCGATCATGCCCCTAGTCTGGCAGGCCGCGCGGCCTGTTCCTTTCCCTCCGCCCCTACCCTCGCGGCCGTCAGCCGCGCAGGGCGGCGCGGGCGGCGACGAAGGCGTCGACGGCGCGGTCGACGTCCTCGGTGGAGTGGGCGGCGGAGAGCTGGACGCGGATGCGGGCCTGGCCCTGCGGCACGACCGGGTACGAGAAGCCGATCACGTACACGCCGCGCTCCAGGAGCAGCTCGGCCATGCGCCCGGCCTCGGCGGCGTCGCCGATCATGACGGGGGCGATGGCGTGGTCGCCGGGGAGGATGTCGAAGCCCTCCTCGGTCATGCGGGAGCGGAAGAGCGCCGTGTTGGCGTTGAGCCGCTCGCGCAGGTCGCCGGCGGACTCCAGGAGGTCGAGGACCTTGAGGGAGGCGGCGGCGATGACCGGGGCGAGGGTGTTGGAGAAGAGGTACGGGCGGGACCGCTGGCGCAGCAGGGCGACGATCTCGGCGCGGGCGGCGACGTAGCCGCCGGAGGCGCCGCCGAGGGCCTTGCCGAGGGTGCCGGTGATGATGTCGACCCGGTCCATGACGCCGTGCAGCTCGGGGGTGCCGCGGCCGCCGGGGCCGACGAAGCCGACGGCGTGCGAGTCGTCCACCATGACCATCGCGTCGTACCGCTCGGCCAGGTCGCAGATCTCGTCGAGCGGGGCGACGTAGCCGTCCATGGAGAAGACGCCGTCGGTGACGATCAGCTTGCGGCGGGCGCCGCCTTCGGTGGCCTCCTTGAGCTGCTGCTCCAGGTCGGCCATGTCGCGGTTGGCGTAGCGGAAGCGGCGGGCCTTGGAGAGGCGGATGCCGTCGATGATGGACGCGTGGTTGAGGGCGTCGGAGATGACGGCGTCCTCAGGCCCGAGGAGCGTCTCGAAGACGCCCCCGTTGGCGTCGAAGCAGGAGGAGTAGAGGATCGTGTCCTCCTGGCCGAGGAAGGCGGAGATCCGCGCCTCCAGCTCCTTGTGCACCTCCTGCGTGCCGCAGATGAAGCGGACCGAGGCCATGCCGTAGCCCCAGCGGTCCAGCGCCTCGTGCGCGGCGGCGATCACCTCGGGGTGGTCGGCGAGGCCGAGGTAGTTGTTGGCACAGAAGTTCAGGACCTCGCCGGGGCGGCCGCCCGCGGTCACCTCGACGGTCGCGGACTGGGGGGTGCCGATGACCCGCTCGGGCTTGTGGAGTCCGGCCTGCTCGATCTCTTCGAGGGTGGCGCGGACGGAGTCGCGTACGGAATCGAACATGGGTCAGGCTCCCGTGGTCCAGTCGAGGATGATCTTGCCGCTGCGGCCGGAGGCGGCGTCGTCGAAGGCGGCGTCGAAGTCGCGGTAGTCGTAGCGGCCGGTGATGACGGGGGCGAGGTCGAGGCCGCCCTCCAGGAGGACCGACATCGCGTACCAGGTCTCGAACATCTCGCGGCCGTAGATGCCCTTGATCGTGATCATGGAGGTGACGATCTTGGCCCAGTCGACGGCGAAGTCCTCGCTCGGCAGGCCGAGCATGGCGATCCTGCCGCCGTTGGTCATGTTGGCGACCATGTCGCGCATCGCGTGCGGGTTCCCGGACATCTCCAGGCCGACGTCGAAGCCCTCCTTGAGGCCGAGGGTGCGCTGCCCGTCGGCGATGGTCCGCTCGGCGACGTTGAGGGCGAGGGTGACGCCGGTCTTGCGGGCCAGGTCGAGGCGCTCCTCGCTGACGTCGGTGATGACGACGTTGCGCGCGCCTGCGTGCTTGGCGACGGCGGCGGCCATGATGCCGATGGGACCGGCGCCGGTCACCAGGACGTCCTCGCCGACGAGCGGGAAGGAGAGGGCCGTGTGCACGGCGTTGCCGAACGGGTCGAAGATCGCGGCGACGTCGAGGTCGACGGGGACGCGGTGCACCCACACGTTGGAGGCGGGCAGGGCCACGTACTCGGCGAAGGCGCCGTCGCGGCCGACGCCGAGGCCGACGGTGGCGCGGCAGAGGTGGCGGCGGCCGGCGAGACAGTTGCGGCACTTGCCGCAGACGAGGTGGCCCTCGCCGCTGACCAGGTCGCCCACGGCGACGTCGGTGACGTCACGGCCGACGGAGACGACCTCGCCGACGAACTCGTGGCCGATCGTCAGCGGCGTGTCGATCGTCTTGCGCGCCCAGCCGTCCCAGGAGCGGATGTGGAGGTCGGTGCCGCAGATACCGGTCCGCTTGACCTTGATCAGGACGTCCCCGGGGCCCGTCTCCGGCTCGGGAACGTCCGTGAGCCAGAGTCCCGGCTCCGCCTTCAGCTTGACCAGTGCCTTCAATGCCACGGCTCCCGACGTGTGTGTCCTGTGATGTGCGGGGCGGGCACGGCTGCGCACCCTTGATCCCTGGAGGAAATCTTCCTCACCCGGGACCGTGGGTCCATCGAGGTTTTCTTAAGCGCGCTCGCAGATCAGCTTCACGCCCCCGGTGGGAGGCGTGCGGGCGTCAACGTCCCAGGGCCGCCATCGCCGCGTTGTGGCCGGGGATGCCGCTCACTCCGCCGCCCCGGACGGCGCCCGCGCCGCAGAGCAGGACGTTGGCGTGCCGGGTCTCGACGCCCCAGCGGCCGGCGCCCTCCTCCGCGTACGGGAAGGAGAGGTCGCGGTGGAAGATGTGGCCGCCGGGGAGGCGGAGTTCGCGTTCGAGGTCCAGGGGGGTCCTGGCCTCGAGGCACGGCCGCCCGTCGGCGTCCCGCGCGAGGCAGTCGGCGATCGGTTCGTCCAGGTGGGCGTCGAGCTGGTCGAGCGTCGCCCCGAGGAGGGCGGCGCGGGCCGCGTCGTGGTCGGCGGCGAACAGCCGGGCGGGGGTGTGGAGTCCGAAGAGGGTGAGGGTGTGGTGGCCGCGGGCGGCCAGGTCCGGGCCGAGGATCGTGGGGTCGGTCAGGGAGTGGCAGTAGATCTCGGACGGCGGGGCGGTGGGCAGGCGGCCGGCGGCGGCCTCGGCGTGGGCGGTGGCGAGTTGCCCGTACCCCTCGGCGACGTGGAAGGTGCCGGCGAAGGCCTCGCGCGGGTCGACGGAGCGGTCGCGGAGCCGGGGAAGGCGGGTGAGCAGCATGTTGACCTTGAGCTGGGCGCCTTCCGGGGACGGTGGGGGCGTCTCGCCGAGGAGTTCGGCGAGGTGCCGCGGTGAGGCGTTGACCAGGACGTGGCCGGCGGCCGCGGTGGCCTCCGCGCCGTCGGGGGTGCGGTACGTGACCTCGGCGCGGCGGCCGTCGGTCTCGACGCGGGTGACCTCGTGGCCGGTGAGGATCGTGGCCCCGGCGGCGCGGGCCGCGTCGGCGAGGGCGTCGGTGAGGGCGCCCATGCCGCCGACGGGGACGTTCCAGTCGCCGGTGCCGCCGCCGATGACGTGGTAGAGGAAGCAGCGGTTCTGGCGGAGGGAGGGATCGTGGGCGTGGGTGAAGGTGCCGATGAGGGCGTCGGTGAGGACGACCCCGCGCACCAGGTCGTCGGCGAAGGCGCGCTCGACGGCGATCCCGAGGGGTTCCTCGAACAGCGTCCGCCAGGCCTCGGGGTCGTCGAGCCGGGCCCGGAGTCCGGCGCGGGTGGGGAGCGGCTCGGTGAGGGTGGGGAAGATCCGGCGGGCGGCCCGCCCGGTCCGGCCGTAGAACTCCCGCCACGCCTCGTAGGCGCGGTCGGAGCCGGTGAGCGCGGCGAAGGAGGCCCGGGTCCGTTCCTCTCCCCCGCCGACGAGGAGACCGCCGTCGCCGTGGGGCGTGTACGAGGAGACGGACCGTTTGCGCACGGCGAACCGCAGCCCCAGGTCGCGGACGATCTTCGCCGGGAGGAGCGAGACGAGGTACGAGTACCGGGAGAGCCGGGCGTCCACCCCGGCGAACGGCCGGGTCGACACGGCGGCCCCGCCGGTGACGTCCAGCCGCTCCAGGACGAGGACCGTCCGCCCGGCGCGGGCCAGGTACGCGGCGGCGGTGAGGCCGTTGTGACCGCCTCCGACGACGACGGCGTCATAGGCGCGGGGTGCGGCGTGGCCGCCGGGGCGGGGTGCGCGGTCGGTCATGGCTCATGCTCACACGGGGCGGGGCGGGGCGCGGCGGAAGGGCGCGGTGCGGGGGCTCCTGAGGGTGCCTCGGCGGTTCGGCGCGCCCGGCAGGGGCTTGGCGGGTCACGGCGGCGGCTCCGCCCGCGCGCGGCGCGCCGACGTACCCCCGGCGGTTCTCCGAGCGGTCGGCCGGGACGGTGAGCGGGGCCGGACCCGTCCCTTGCGCCGGGCCGGGCGGTGCGTCATCCCGGTGGTGCGGCGGCCGCCCTGCGGAGGAGGGCGGCGGCTTCGGCGGGGCGGCCGAGGCGTTCCAGGCAGTGCGCCTCGTCGGCGAGGGCGGCGAGGGTGTCGGGGTGGGCGGGGCCGAGGACCCGGGTGCGGGCCTCCGCGACCTCGTGGTGGGCCGTCAGGGCCTCGTCCCAGCGGCCGAGACGGCCGAGGGCGACCGCGATCTCGCGACGGCTGAGGAGGGTCTCCGGGTGCTCGGCCCCCAGGGCGGCGGCGCGGGCCGTGTGGACCTCCCGGGAGGCGGTGAGCGCCTCCGTCCAGCGGCCCAGGCGGCCGAGGTTGACGGCGAGGACGTGGCGGGCGCGCAGGGTCTCGGGGTCGTTGGGACCGTGGAGGCGGGTGCGCGCCTCGGCCACCTCGCGGCAGAGGGCCAGGGCGTCGGCGGCCTGCCCGAGGCGGCCGAGGCAGACGCCGGTCTCGTAGCGGGCGGTGAGCGTGTCCGGGTGGTCGGGGCCCAGGGCCTCGGCGCGGGCCTCGGCCACCGCCCGGTAGTGGGCGAGGGCCTCCTCCGGACGGCCCAGCCGGGCGAGGGCGTACCCCACCTCCTGGCGGGACTTCAGGGTGTCGGGGTGGCCGGCGCCGAGCAGCCGGGCCCGGGCCTCGGCGACCTCGGCGGCCGTGCGGTAGGACTCCTCGGCGCGGCCGAGCCGGCCGAGGGTGACGGCCACGTTGTGGCGGCAGCGCAGGGTGTCGGGGTGGTCGGCGCCCGCGGTGCGTTCGCGGGCGGCGAGGACCGCCGCGTACCGTTCGTACGCCTCCGCGTGCCGGCCGAGGCGGCCCAGCGCGTACGCCCGTTCCTGGTGGGCGGCGAGGGTGTCGGGGTGGTCCTCGCCGAGGACGCGGGCGCGGGCGGCGGCGACCCGGTCGAAGGTGGCGAGGGCGTCGGCCGGGCGGCCGAGGCGGGCGAGCGCGAACCCCACCTCGTACCGGCTCGCCAGGGTGTCGGGGTGGTCCTCGCCGAGGACGAGGGCGCGGTGGTCGGCGACGGACCGGTGGACCTCCTCGGCCTCCTCCCAGCGGCCGAGGCGGCCGAGGCCGATGCCGGCCCGGTACCGGCCGGCGAGCACGGCGAGCAGCTCCGCCGACGGGGCGGTGGCCGGGCCGGCGGCCGGGGCCGGGTGGGCGGCGGTGGTCCATGCGGTGGTGAGGACGGCGGCGGCCCCGTCGTGGGCGGCGGTGTGCCGGGCGGTGGCCTCGGCCGGCCGGTGACCTCCGGTCAGGTTCCGCGCCCAGGCGGGCACGGGGGCGCGGGGCGGGGCGGCGGGGCGGGGCAGTGTCGCCACCGGGGCGGGGACCGCGTGCGGGGCGGGGACGGGGGCCGCGTGCGGGACCGGGACCGGCACCGTGCGGCCGCTGACGATGCGCCGGCGCAGGTCGCCCGCGTCGGACGGCCGCTGCTCGGGGGCCTTGGCGAGCAGGTCGAGGACGATCCGGTCGAAGTAGTCGGGCAGTTCGGCCCGGTGCGCCCTCGGGGGGCGCGGCTCGGTGTCCCGGTGGCCGATGAGGATGGCCCACGAGTCCCCGAGGTCGAACGGCGGGGCGCCGGTGGCCAGCTCGTACAGCACGCAGCCGAGCGAGTAGAGGTCGCTGCGGTGGTCGATCTCACCGCCGCCGATCTGCTCCGGGGACATGTAGTGGGGCGTCCCCATGGCGATGCCGGTGCCGGTGAGCCGCGAGGTGAAGCCGAGGTCGGCGTCCAGGCGCGCGATGCCGAAGTCGCAGAGCTTCACCGTGCCGTCGCGCAGCCGCATGATGTTGGCGGGCTTGAGGTCGCGGTGCACGATGCCGTGGCGGTGGGTGTACGCGAGGGCGTCGGCCACCTGGTCCGCGATGTCCACGACGTCCTGGACGGGCAGCGGGCTCTGGGCGTTGGCGGCGAGGAGCTGGCTGAGGTTGCGGCCCTCCAGGAGTTCCATGACGAGGTAGAGCACGCCCTCGGACTCGCCGAAGTCGTGCACGACGGTGATGCCCCGGTGCTGGAGGGCGGCGGCGACACGGGCCTCGCGGCGGAAGCGCTCCCGTACGACCCGGTGGATCTGCGGGTCCTGGTGCGGTGCGAGCGGTTTGAGGCACTTCACGGCGACCGAGCGCCCGAGGGCCTCGTCGGTGGCGCGCCACACCTCGCCCATGCCGCCGCGCCCGATGACCTCGTGCAGCCGGTACCGGCCCTGGATCAGCCTGCTGTCCCCCATCGCGTGCCGTCGCCCCCGTCGATTTCCGTGCACCTCCCCGGCCCGACCAGTATGGCCGCCGGTACGGACAGTGTGTACGGGGCGGGTGTCTGCCGTTCGGGTCGGGGCGTCCGATGGCCGTAGGGCCCTGGCCCCGCCGGGTGGGCGGCGCCGCGCGCGCCGGTCTCGTGGCCCAATGGCCGCCTCTTGTCCCGCTCTGTAACGTTTCGCCCGGAAGACGACTTCGCGGAGACGGGAGCAGGAATGACCGGTGGACCCGAACCCATGAGTGCCGACGCCCGCCGGGCGTTCGAGAGCGAACTCGCCGATCTGCGGGCCGAGCGGGAGACGGTGGCCGCGACCCTCGGGGACGGCGGGGGCGACGGGCCGGGCGACCGCGCCGACCAGGCGGACGAGCTGCGGCGCGCCGACCTGCTCGACCGGCTCGACGGCCGGATCGCGGAGATCGACGGCCGGCTGCGCGAGGCGGCCGTGGCGGGGCCGCCGGACACGGACGTGGTGGGGGTGGGCAGCACGGTCAGCGTGCGGTTCGCCGACGGCACGCGGAGCACCCTCCAGGTCGGCGGGGCCGCCGAGGCCCCCGACGCGACGACGGTGACCGCCGACAGCCCGCTGGGCCGCGCGCTCATGGGCCGCAGGGCCGGGGACAGCGTCGCGTACGACACCCCTGAGGGGCCCGGTTCGGCGGTCGTCGAGTCGCTCGGCGGCGCCCCCGGCGCCTCCTGACGCGCCGTGGGGGACGACACGCGCGCGGGGCCCGCGGAGCCGGTCCCCGCCGGTGCCGGGGAGGCCGACCGCAAGGGCGGCCCCGGGCACACCGTTCTCATGGCGCTGGCCGTCGCCGTGCCGGTCACCGAGGTGGCGTACACGGTCGGCGGCGGGGACGCGCTGCGCGACGTTCTCGTGGGGATGGAGCCGGGCAACTGGCCGGACGTCCTGATCGGCATGATCATCACCGACCCGCTCCTCGGGTCGGTGCTCGCCGTCGTCGTGTCGCGGGTGGTGTTCGCGCTCTTCGCCGCCCGGGGCGCGGTGCCGGTGGGCCACGGGCCCGGGCGGACCCTGCGCCGGGTGGCCCTCACGGTGGTCAACCCGCTGGCGGTGGGCGTCGTCGACGCCTGTTTCTTCGGCCCGTGGTGGGGGCTCGCCACGGGGCTCGTCGCGTACGCCCTGCGGCAGGGCGTCGTGGTGGAGTACCGGACGGGGCGGCGGCACCCACGCCACCACGGTGCCGGCTCCGGGGGCGCCTACCGGCCGCCGGCCTGGCTGCGGCGGGCCGCCGGTGTCGAGTGGTGGGTGGCGCTCGGTCTGAGCGTGGTGGTCCTGCCCGTCCTGGCCTTCGCGTCGGCCCTCGACGGGCAGGCGTGGACGTCGATCGTGGAGTGCCGGGTCACCACGGGCACGCGGACCGGGAACGCCCGTCTGATCGAACTCGGCCGCAAGGGCGACGGGGTGGTCGGCTGGAACCTGGACGCCCGGGAGATCTCCAACGGCGTGGCGTGCGCGGCCACGGAGAGCCGCACCGTCCGCGCCCCCTGGTGGCGCGGCGGCTGAGGAGTGCGGTGGGGCGGGCGGGGCTTCAGCGGGTGACGATGCCGGCGACGAGGTTGATGGCCGTGGCGAGGATGCTGGCGCCGAAGACGTAAGAGAGCAGGCAGTGGCGCAGGACGACCCGGCGCAGCGCGGGGCTGGAGACGTCGGTGTCGGAGACCTGGTAGGTCATGCCGAGGTTGTAGCTGAAGTAGAGGAAGTCGCTGTAGCCGGGCGGGTCCGGGCCGTTGAAGTCGATGCCGCCCTCGGGCGGGTGGTAGTAGAGGTACGCGTAGCGGGTGGCGTACATGAGGTGGAGCGCCGCCCAGGCCATGAAGACACCGAGGAAGGCCGTGGCCGCCGCGGCGTGACTGAGTCCGGAGTCCCCGACGAGGAGCAGCGCCACGATCGCGCCGAGCCCGCCGAGGGCGGCCGTGACGACGGCGATCTCCTCGACGGCGGGCCGGAACTCCTCGCGGCGCACGTTGCGGTGGGTGGTGGCGGCGTCCATGGGCCACAGGACGATCCATCCGGTCACGACGAAGACGGTCTCGGCGGCGGCGACGCCGGCCAGGATGCCGAGGGGCACACCCGCGAGGAGCCCGGCGGCCGCCCCGGCGGCGGCTCACGAGGCGACGGCCCCGGCGAGCCGGGGCCCCGCGTACCGCACCGACCAGGAGGACATCACGCCCGGGCCCGCGGTACGGCCACGGTCCCGTCGGTGCGGGCGGCGGACGCCGGGGGGATCACGGCGGGTCCGGGCTGCGGGGTGTCCACGGCGGACGTCGGCATGGCGCTGGGCTCCTCGGCGGGCGGGGCGGTCCGGTGCCGAGCCGGTGCGGCTCCGGCGGGGAACCGGGCGACGCCCCGGTCGGCAACGGCGGAAGGGCACCGGGAAGCGGCGGGCCGGGCGGGGACCGGGCGGCGTGCGTCAGCGTATCCGGCCCTGGGAGGACCCGCAGCCCGGCGCCGACCGACCGCGCCCCGGCCACCGGCCCCGCCGCTCCCCGGGACGCCGCCGCACGGCTGGGGTACGGGTGCGGACCTCGCCTGCGGAAAGGGGCCGTCCCCCGGCCTTCGCCCCGTGTCCGTACGCGAGGAAGGGCCGAACGCCGTGAGGAGACCCGGGTGGTGGGCCCGCGCAAACGGAAGTGTCGCGGCCGCGCGGGGCGGCCGCCGGGTCCGGGGTCCGACGGCGTTAGAGTGCGCGGATGCCGTCGTACAGCATGGGGCAGGCCGCGCGGCTGCTCGGAGTGAGTTCGGAGACCGTTCGCCGGTGGGCGGACGCGGGCAGGCTGGCCATGACGCGCGACGGGGCGGGCCGGCGGGTGGTGGAGGGCGTGGCCCTGGCGCGTTTCGCGCACGAGCGGGGTGCCGGGCTGTACGCCGTCCCGGGGGACGAGGTGCCGACCTCGGTCCGCAACTCCTTCACCGGGATCGTGACGGGGGTACGGACCGACGAGGTGGCCGCGCGGGTCGAGGTGCAGTGCGGTCCGCACCGTGTGGTGTCCCTGGTGACGCGTGAGGCCGTGGAGGAGCTGGGTCTGGAGGTCGGCGTCCTGGTGACCGCCCGGGTCAAGTCGACCGGTGTGCACGTCGACGTGCCCTGAGAAGCGGGCCTCGCCGGGCCGGCCGAGGCCGGCCGGAGGCGTGGCGTCAGCGGCAGAGGAGGGCGGCGCGCAGGTCGAGCCGGTCGTCCAGGCGTGAGAGGTCCCGCCCCGTGAGGGTCTCGACGCGTTCGACGCGGTAGTGGACCGTGTTGACGTGGACGTGCAGGGCCTCGGCGGTCCTGGCCCACGAGCAGTCGTGCGCGAGGAAGACCTCCAGGGTCTCCAGGAGCATCGGCCCGGAGCCCCGTCCGGCGCCCAGCAGGGGGCCGAGGACGGTGCGCCGGTACACCTCCCGTACATCGGCGGGGATTCCGGCCAGCAGGACCGCGAGGCCGTCGAGATCGTCGGGGCCGGCGACCCGGGGAGCGCGGGGCGGGACGGCGGCGGCGAGGGCGTGCCGGGCCTGCGCGAGGGCGGCGCCCAGGCCCGCGGCGGTGGCGGTGGGGGCGCTCACCCCGGCGTGCCGGGAAACCCCGGGCCGGCAGGCGTCGATGAGCGGCCACGCCTCGCGCAGCCCCTCCCGTACGCCGGCCGCCGCGTCCGCCGCGTGGGCGACGACGGCGACCGTTTCGCTCCCCGCGCCCTCGGCGGCGGCGAACGCGACGGACGGCAGGTGGCCGAGCGCCTCGGCGAGCGCGGCGACACCGTCGGCGCCGGTCTCCGCCGCGTCACCGGGCGGCGGCGACGTCACGGCCGCGACGACGACGGTGTACGCGGCGGCCGGGTCGCCCAGGCCACAGGCCGTCAGGGCGGCCCGCAGCCGGTCGGTGTCGGGCCGCAGGGCGCCGACGGCCTCCACGAGCCGCCCGGCGGCGGTGGCGCGCGCGGCGCGGTGCCGGTCCTGGCGGCGCCGGTGACGGCCGAGGAGTTCGGATATCTCCTGCAGGGCGCGCGGCGGTACGTGTCCCCGCACGGGCAGGTGCAGGTACCAGGCGTCGAAGACGGTTCCCTCTGCCTCGACGCGCACGGTCGTGCCGTGCCCTGCGCGCAGGGCCTCGGCGGCGCGCGGGGCGGGGAGCGGCACCGTACCGCCGGTGCGGGCGACGGTGCGGCCGGCGGCCGTGAGCAGGTGACAGGCGGGGGTGCCGAGGTGGGCGAAGGCCCGGTCGAGCAGGTCCCCCGCCGTGGCGCCGCCCTCCAGGGCGCGGTCGAGGTCGAGACGGACGTTCTCCGGCAGGGCGTGGTGGTCGGTGGGCCGGCGGCTGAGTTCGCCCCACTGCCGCAGGTAGACCGCTTCGGTGACGGCCCGGAAGCTGGTGTGTGGGGGCACCGCGATGAGGGCGACACGGTGCCGCCGGCAGGATTCGGCGAGCACCCGCGGCACCTCCCCGTGGGTCTCCTCCCCGGCGAGCAGCGCCACCGCCCCGGCCCTGCGCAGGGCGGACACGAACCGGTCGGTCTTTGCGGGCGCGTCCTCCCCGCCCCACCACACGAGCCCGCTCAGCACGACCTCGCCCGGCTGGAGGAAGCGCTCCGGGTCCTCCAGATCGGTGGCGGTCACCCCGGCGATCTCCTGGCCGAGCAGGGCCTCGTCGCCCCAGACGAGCGAGAGGTCCAGACGGTCCAGACGGAGGAGGTGGTCGAGGTGCATACGGGGCTCCTTGGCGCGGTCGCGGGACGGGCCCGCCCTCGCATTCACGAGGCGAATGCGGGTCGACGCATCGTAGATGCACAGGTCGGGGCGGAGAACAGCTCTTGGTCGATCCACCAGGGGAGTCAACCGCGAGGAGCCCGTTCTCCGGGTGCGCGTCCAGTCGTGCGGCCGGTCCCCCACGGGTTTCACTGACCTGAGGACACCGGTCGGAAGGCATGGATGGGAATGGACCTGAACACGATCACGGAGGTGCGGGACGCGCGGCTGCGTGAGCCGTGGCGTCCCGGGGACGCGTGGCTGGGCGGCGGCACGTATCTGTTCTCGGAGCCGCAGCCGCGCCTGCGGCGGCTGATCGATCTGAGCCGCACGGGGTGGGAGCCGCTGGTGCGGCACGCGGACGGGTCGCTGGAGATCGCGGCGACCTGCACGATCGCCGAGCTGGCCCGTTTCGGGCGGCGGTCGCTCGCGGCGCCGGCGGCGCCGCTGTTCGAGCAGTGCTGCCGGGCGTTCCTCGCCTCGTTCAAGATCTGGAACATGGCGACCGTCGGCGGGAACCTGTGCAACGGCCTGCCGGCCGGGCCGATGATCTCGCTGACCGCCGCGCTCGACGGGGAGTGCCTGCTGCGGGCGCAGGACGGCACCCGACGGCGGGTCAGGGTCGGGGACTTCGTGCTCGGCGCGGGCGTGAAGGACCTGGCGGAGGGCGAGTTGCTGCGGTCGGTGACCCTGCCGGGGCGGGCGCTGGGGTGCCGTACGGCCTTCCGGCAGGCGTCGCTGTACGGGCTGGGGCGTTCCGCCGCGCTGGTGATCGGCGCCCTCGATCCGGTGGACGGCTCGCTGGCGGTGACGGTGACCGCGGCGACGACGCGGCCGTTCCGGTTCTGGTTCCCGCTGCCGCCGGACGCCGGGCACCTGCGCCGTACGATCGACTCCGGCGTCCCGGCCGGGGAGTGGTTCGACGACGTCCACGGACTGCCCGAGTGGCGCCGGCACATGGTCCTGCGCCTCGCCGAGGAGGTCCGCCGGGAGCTCACCGCGCCCGCCGGCGCCGGGGAGGGTGTCCGGTGAGCTTCGCACTGCGGGTCAACGGGCGGGCGCTGGACGCCGCACCGCGTCCCGGCCAGTGCCTGCGCACCTATCTGCGCGAGCACGGCTGGTTCGGTGTGAAGAAGGGCTGCGACGCCGGGGACTGCGGCGCCTGCACCGTCCATGTCGACGGGAAGCCCGTGCACAGCTGCCTGTATCCGGCCGTGCGGGCGGACGGCCGGTCCGTCACCACCGTCGAGGGCCTGGCCTCACCGGACGGCGAACTCCACCCGGTGCAGCGCAGGTTCCTGGAGGCGCAGGGCTTCCAGTGCGGCTTCTGCACCGCCGGGTTCCTCATGACGACGGCCGCCCTGGAGGCCGAGCGGGGCACGGAGGACGACGACGGGAAGCTGGACGACCTGCCGCGCGCCTTCAAGGGCAACCTCTGCCGGTGCACCGGTTACCGGGCGATCGAGGACGCCGTCCGGGGCGTGCGGCACACCGAACGGCCCGGTCCCGGAGAGGCGGTGGGGCGCAACGCGGGCGCGCCGGCCGGACCGCAGATCGTCACCGGGACCGCCCGCTACACCTTCGACGTCGAGGTTCCCGGCCTGCTGCACATGAAGCTGCTGCGCTCGCCGCACCCGCACGCCCGGATCGCGGCGGTCGACAGTTCGGCCGCGCTGCGCGTCCCGGGGGTGGTGGCCGTCCTCACCCACGAGGACGCCCCGGCGACGCTGTACTCCTCCGCACGGCACGAGCACCCCACCGAGGACCCCGACGACACCCGCGTCCTGGACGACGTCGTGCGGTACGCCGGCCAGCGGGTCGCGGCCGTCGTCGCCGAGAGCGAAGCGGCCGCCGAGGAGGGCTGCCGGCGGATCGAGGTCACCTACGAGGAACTTCCCTACGTGATCGACCCGGAGGCGGCGATGCGTTCCGGCGCGCCCGCGCTCCACGGCGACAAGGGTCCCGGGGAACGGATCGCCCGGGCACGGAACAACGTCGTCGCCGAGGCGCACGGCGAGATCGGCGATGTCGAGCGGGGGTTCGCCGAGGCGGACGTGGTGTACGAGGAGACCTTCCGGACGCAGCGGGTGCAGCACGCGAGTCTGGAGACCCACGGCTGTGTCGCGTACTTCGAGCCGAAGGAGGACGGGACGGGAGAGCGGCTCACCGTCCGCTCCTCCACCCAGACGCCGTTTCTGACCCGGCGGGCGCTGTGCGCGCTGTACGGCCTCGCCGAGGACGAGGTGCGGGTGGTCGCGGGCCGGGTGGGCGGCGGCTTCGGCGGCAAGCAGGAGATGCTCACCGAGGACGTCGTCGCCCTCGCGGCCCTGAAGCTGCGGCGGCCGGTGAAGCTGGAGTACACCCGGGCCGAGCAGTTCCAGGGGGCGACCACCCGGCACCCGTTCACCATCGGCGTCAAGGTGGGAGCGCGCGAGGACGGCACGCTCACCGCCGTTCGGATGCGGGTGGTGTCCGACACCGGCGCTTACGGAAACCACGGTCCTGCGGTGATGTTCCACAGCGTCGGCGAGTCCTTCGCCGTCTACCGCGCCCCGCACAAGAAGGTCGACGCCTACGCGGTGTACACCAACACGGTTCCGGCGGGCGCCTTCCGGGGGTACGGCCTCGGTCAGGTGACGTTCGCGGTGGAGTCGGCGATGGACGAACTCGCCCGCCGGCTGGGCATGGACCCGCTCGTCTTCCGCGTGCGGAACGTCATCGGTCCGGGCGAGGGCCTGCACGGCCCGCTCGGCGAGGAGGAGGACCTCCACATCGCCTCGTACGGGCTGGACCAGTGTCTGGCGGTGGTGCGGAGCGCCCTCGCGGAGGACCGGGGCGCGGACGACGTGCCCGAGGGGTGGCTGGTGGGGCAGGGCACCGGGCTGGCGATGATCGCCACCGGGCCGCCGGGCGGCCACCACGCCGACGCCCGTGTTTCCCTCCGGGAGGACGGCGGGTACGAGATCGCCGTGGGCACCGCCGAGTTCGGCAACGGCACCACCACGGTCCACCGGCAGATCACCGCCGGGGCCCTGAACACCACCGAGGACCGGATCACCGTCCGCCAGTCCGACACGGACGTGGTGCGCCACGACACGGGCGCCTTCGGCTCCACGGGAACCGTGGTCGCCGGGAAGGCGGTCCTGCTCGCGGCCACCGCGCTCGCCGAGCGGCTGCGGACCCTCGCCGCCCGCCACACCGGCGTGCCCCGGCACGCGTGCGTGCTCGGCGCCCAGGCCGTCGACTGCGGCGGCCGGCTCGTTTCGCTGGAGGAGCTGTACGCGGCGGGGCGCCGGCTCGGCGCGGCGGAGGAGCTGGCGGCCGACGGGCACTGGGGCGGCTCCCCGCGCTCGGTCGCCTTCAACGCCCACTGGTTCAAGGTGGCCGTCGATCCCGGCACCGGGGAGATCCGCGTCCTGCGCAGCGTGCACGCCGCCGACGCCGGGAAGGTCATGAACCCGATGCAGTGCCGGGGCCAGGTCGAGGGCGGTGTCGCCCAGGCCCTCGGCGCGGCCCTCTTCGAGAACGTCCGCGTCGACGGGCGCGGCGAGGTCACCACGGCCTCCTTCCGCCACTACCGGCTCCCCCAGTACGCGGACGTGCCCCGCACCGAGGTCCACTTCACCCGGACGAGCGACGCGATCGGGCCGCTCGGGGCGAAGTCCATGAGCGAGAGCCCGTTCAACCCGGTCGCCCCGGCGCTCGCCAACGCGCTGCGCGACGCCACCGGCATCCGCTTCACGGAGCTGCCGGTCACCCGCGACCGCGTCTGGCGGGCGCTCGACCGGCGGGCGCGGGAGCCCGGCCGGTGAACCGGAGCGGTGTTCGTTCGGCCCTTCCTCCAACACGGCTCGCATGCGCGATGGAGACTCCCACGACAACCTTGCAGATGTGAGCTTCACCGCCCTACGGTGTCGCACATGCAGTCCTCCACCACGGGGCAGGCCGTCCGTCTGCCGGGTGCCGGCGCCCGACCGGCGCGCCGCCCGGCGGGCGCGGGCAGGCGCACGGTCCGCCGCGGCGCGAGCGAGCCGCGCGACCGCGCCTGACCACCTTCACGCGGTACCGGGAGGCGGCCGTCGGCGCGACCGGTTCGTCTCCCCCTTCTTCCCTTCCTCCTCAAGGAGTTCCGACCCTCATGTCCCGTCCCCTCATCCGAGGCCGTGCCGCCCTCGTGCTCACCGCCGCCCTGCTCGCGCCGCTCACCGCCTGTGGCGGCGACGGCGCCGGGAAGGGCGCGGGCGGTGCCACCGGCTCCGCGAGCGCCGCGCCCTCCGTGCGTCTGACGGTCCTCGCCGCCGCCTCCCTCACCGACGTCTTCGAGACGGCCGGCGCCGCGTACGAGAAGTCCCACCCGGGCACGGAGCTGAGGTTCTCCTTCGCCGGCTCTCAGGAGCTGGTCGCGCAGGTCGCGCAGGGCTCGCCCGCCGACGTCCTCGTCACCGCCGACACCAAGAGCATGGACAAGGTGCGGGCGGACACCGGCACGCCCACGGTCATCGCGAAGAACCGCCTGGTCATCGCCACCGCCGAGGGCAATCCGCACAAGATCGGCGGCCTGAAGGACCTCGCCGCACCCCGGCTCAAGGTGGTGCTCGCCGCTCCCGAGGTCCCGGCCGGCAAGTACAGCGAGAAGATCCTGAAGGCGCAGGGGATCACGGTGAAGCCGGTCTCCCAGGAACCCAACGTGCGCGCGGTCCTGAGCAAGGTGGAGCTCGGCGAGGCGGACGCGGGCCTCGTCTACCGCACCGACGCGGCCGGCGCCGCCGACAAGGTCGACGCGGTGGAGATCCCCGACGGGCAGAACGCGGTGGCGCAGTACCCGGCCGCCGCCCTGAAGGACTCCCCCAACGGCGGGGCGGCCACCGCCTTCGTCGCCTGGCTGGCCTCGCCCGCGGGCCAGAAGATCCTCCAGGAGGCGGGCTTCCAGAAGCCCTGACCGCCCGCCCGGCCCGGTGGAACGCGGCGGGTCCGCACGGAAGCCCCGGGCACGGCCCGGGGCTTCCCTGACAAGAACCGGGGAACGGCCCTCAGGGCAGGAGTTCGTCCATGGAGGCGCGCCGCCCCTTCTCGGCCATGCGGCGCTCCGCCCAGGCGAGGTTCTTGGGCGTCACGTCACGGCCGGAGGCGAGGACCAGGTCCTCCGCCGTGAAGTCGCCCTCGGAACCGGCGTGCAGCAGCCGGTCGGGCGTCGGGCTGTCCCCCGCCGTCGTCTTGTCGGGCTCTGCGTTCATGCCGCCTCCTCCGTAGTGGTCCGGCACTGGCCATTGTCGGCTCCGGCCCCCGGGACCGCATCCGGGGCCAGCGCCGACGCGCCCGGCCGTGTCGGCGGCGCGTCGGCACGGTGTCGGTGACCCCGGGCAGAGTCGCGGGCACGCCCCGGATCCCCGGGGACACACCGCGACCGCCCCGACAGAGGAGCCCCATGTCCACGCCCGCCTCCTTCTCCCCGTCCCCGGCCGGGGAGTCCCCGCTGCCGCTGCGACGGCTGCGCGTGACCGGTCTCGCGCGCCCGACCCCGCGAACCGTCCGGGTCACCCTCGCCGGGCCCGGCCTGGACCGGCTCGTGCTCGCCGGACCGGACCAGCAGGTGAAACTGTTCCTCCCGCGGGAGGGACAGGCCGAGCCGGTGCTGCCCGCGCCCGGTCCCGACGGCGACGTCATGCGCTGGTACGGGGCCTACGCGGCGATCCCCGAGGCCGAACGGCCGTGGATGCGGAGCTACACCCTGAGCGGTCACGACCCGGCGGCGGGCACGGTCGACGTCGACTTCGTCCTGCACGGCGGGGAGGAGGGGCCCGCCACGCGCTGGGCCCGGCGGGCGCGGCCCGGCGACGTGCTCGGCATGTTCGGCCCTTCACCGGACTTCGCGGTGCCTTTCGACTCCGGGGCGGGTGACTGGACGCTGCTGTACGCCGACGCCTGCGCGCTGCCCGCGCTGACCACCGTGGCGGCCGCCCTCCCGGCCGGCCGGGCCGCGCTCGCGCTCGTCCAGGTGCCGGACGCCGCCGAGGAACGGCCGCTCCCGTCGCCGGCGCGGCTCACCGTGCACTGGCTGCGGGACGGCGACTCCCCCGTGGACGCCCTCCGGGCCGCCGCGCCGCCGCCGGGACTGCCGCACGCCTGGCTGGCCGGCGAGGCCTCGGTGGTACGGGACCTGCGCCGCCACCTCGTACGGGAGCGGGGGCTCGACCGGCGTGCCGTCCACTTCACCGGCTACTGGCGGCGCCGCCTCGCCCAGGACGCCGCACCGACCCCGGAGGACCTGGCCGAGGCCCGGGAGCGCCTGAACGACGCGCGCGGGGATGCCTGAGCCGGGCGGTACGGCCCTGCTCAGGCGGGGGCGGGCCCCCGCCTGAGCAGCAGGGTCGCCTCCGGGACGGTGAGGGCCGCGCCCTCCTCGTGGAGGGCGCTGTACGTCTCCGCAGGCAGCGCGGCGCGCACGGCCTCCTCGGCCCGGGCCCGGATCGCGGCCTCCGTCCGCGTGGTGAAGGGACGGAACCCGCCCGCGCCCGGGTCGCCGCCGTGCGCGTCGTACGCCCCCAGGAGCCGCGCCCCGTCCTCGGCGCCGCCCGGCAGCCCGCGCCCGGCGCGGGCCCAGGCGGCGGTCGCGAACTGGGTGACGACCAGGTAGGGGGCGACCAGGTGGGCGAGGCTCTCCATGTCGTCCACGGCCCGCGCGAGCCGCTCCCCGGCCCGGCCGTACGCCCCGTCCAGGCAGTCGAGCCAGGCCCGCATGCCGCCGAGCAGACCCCGGACGAGCCCCGGGGTGAAGTCGCCGAGCTCGCTCTCGACCCGGGTGAGCTGTTCCTGGGCGAGGGCGGTCCGCCCGGTGTGGCCGTAGTGTTCGGCGAGCAGCATCCGGCCGGTCCCCGGGGCCTCCGCGCCCCGGGCGGCGGCCTCCTCGGCGGCCTCGGCGAGCATCCGTTCGGCGGCCTCGTCGCCGCCGGGCCGCAGCCGGAGCCGTACGGCCGCGAGGCGGGCGCGGAAGCCGGCCACCTGCGAGTGGGCGTCGGCGCGGGCGGCGGCGCGGGCGGCCCGCTCGAAGTCGGCGGCGGCCTCCTGGAGCCGCCCGCCCCGCTCGTACGCCTCGCCACGGGCCGCGAGGGACTCGGCGATCCCCCACGCGTCCCCGGCCTCCTCGAAGAGGGCGAGCGCCTCGGCGGCGTCCCCGGGTCCCCGGCCGAGGAGTTTGGCGCGCATGAGGAGGGCGAAGCCCAGGTCCCAGTGCGGAGCGTGGGCGCGGCAGGCCTCGACGACGAGCCCCAGGGTCTCGTCGAGCGTGCGGAGCCCGCCGGTCATCAGCCGGGCGAAGTACCACATGGTGCCGGGCTGGCGGCAGGTCTGCGGCGCTCCGGGCGGGTACGCGGCGACGACGGCGTCGAGCCGGGCGCGGTTGTCGGGGCTCTCCAGGGCGGTGGCGCCCTCCCCGCCCTGGACGGCGAGGGCGTAGAGGTGGGCGCCGCGCCGGGCTTCCCCGAGCCGTTCGCCGCTCCACGGGGGCGGCACGTCGGTGCACCGTCCGTCGACGGGGCGGGCGGTTTCGACGGGTTCCCGGAAGGGGTCGGGTCCGAGGCGGCAGGCGGCCGCCGCCCAGGTCCGGGACTCGGCCTGGTGGTTGCGCAGCTGCCAGAACCAGCTGAGCGCGTGGACCAGGCAGAGGGCCTCCTGCTCGTCGCCGAGGGCGACGGCCCGGCCGAGGGCCGCGCGGAGGTTGCCGTGCTCGCGCTCCAGCATCCGCAGCAGGTCCGCCTGCCGGGGGCCGCGCAGGTGGGGGTCGGTGGTGCGGGCGAGTTCGCGGTAGTACGCCAGATGGCGCCGCTCCGTCGCGGCCCGCTCCCCCGCCTCCTCCAAC